>MWFF01000035.1 GCA_002071485.1 Verrucomicrobia bacterium ADurb.Bin006
AACCACCGAGAAATCAGCCCAGGAAATCACGCAAAAATCCTTAACGGCGTTTGGGGGAGGCACCGTCAAATCCTTCGGAAAACCAAGGGGTCTGGACTGATTTTCACCCCGCATGGGATGCCAGTGGCTTCAGTTAGCCGGCCTAAAGTGCTACGGCCCCACGCGTACACAAGTCTATGAACCCATGCCCAAATGGCGTCGTGGAGCCAAGCGCCCCTCCTGTTTGGACCTGGTCACACTGCTGCGCAAGCAACTGGCCGACCATCCGGTCACATTCCCGACGGCCAAAGCCCCCGCAACCTACCCCATGATGGTCGGCAGCGCCGCCGCCTGAGATTCTCCCCTCGCCGCCTCACACTGCCCCCCGCCAAAATCTGTCTTCAGAATGTCCAAACTCCAGGCCCCTCTCCCAGTGGGAGAGGGGTGGCCGAAGGTCAGGGTAAAGGCGCGCAGCGTAGGGAGAGGGAGGATGAGGCACATTACCGAGGCGGGTTTCAGTTCTCCGGGCTGGTCGAAAGGGCGCGTGAACTGCGGAAGACGAATACCCCTGCGGAGGAAGTTCTGTGGGAGTTGTTGCGCAGTCGGCGTTTTCTTGGACTGAAGTTCCGTCGACAGCATCAGATTGGCGACTACCTCACTGATTTCTATTGCCAGGAGGCCAAGCTCGTAGTGGAAACCGACGGCGGTGTTCACGACCTCGTGGCAGTGCAAAAGAAGGACCACAAGCGAGACGCCTACCTGAAGTCGCTTGGCTTGGAGGTGATCCGATTCAGGAACGCTCTCGTACTCGAACAACCGGAAGAAGTTTTGAAGCGCCTCGCCGACGCTCTTCCCTCTCCCACTGGGAGAGGGGCCGGGGGTGAGGGCAAGACGCACAGCCGCCTGGGCGTCTTTTGGCAGACGCAGGGGGCGGGCAAGAGCTACTCGATGGTGTTCTTCGCGCAGAAGGTGCTGCGGAAGGTGCCCGGCAACTGGACGTTCGTGGGGGTGACCGACCGCACCGAACTGGACGACCAGCTCTACAAGAACTTCGCCAGCGTCGGCGCGGTGACGGAGCCCGAGGAACGGGTCCGGGCGGACAGCGCGGAGCACTTGAAGCAGTTGTTGAGCGAGGATCACCGGTACGTGTTCACGCTGATCCAGAAGTTCAGAACCGAGCGGGGTCAGCGGTTTCCCAAGCTTTCGGGCCGGGCTGACATCATCGTGATGACCGACGAGGCCCACCGCACGCAGTACGACATCTTCGCCATGAACATGCGGGGTGCGCTGCCGAAGGCGGCGTTCATCGGGTTCACCGGCACGCCGCTGATCGTCGGCGAGGAGAAGACCAAGGAGGTTTTCGGCGATTACGTCAGCATCTACGACTTCAAGCAGTCGGTGGACGACGGCGCGACGGTGCCGCTGTTCTACGAGAACCGCATCCCGGAACTGCAACTCACCAACGAGCAGTTGAACGACGACATCTACCGGGTGATCGAGGAGTCCGAACTGGACGAGGACCAGCAGCGCAAGCTGGAGCGGGTGCTGGGCCAGCAGTACCACCTGATTACCCGCGATGACCGGCTGGACCGCGTGGCAGCCGACATCGTCGAGCATTTCACCGGACGCGGCTTCAAGGGGAAGGGGATGGTGGTCTGCATCGACAAGCTGACGGCGGTGCGGATGTACGACAAGGTGAAGGCGCAGTGGACCAAGCACGAGGCGAAACTGAACGAGTCGATGGCCAAGGCCACGCAGGAGGAACAGGACGCCATCCTCGACACGCTGAACTGGATGAAGACCACCGACATGGCGGTGGTGGTGTCACAGGCCCAGAATGAAGCCGCTGACTTCAAGGCGAAGGGCTTGGACATCACGCCGCACCGGCAGCGGATGGTGAAGGAGGACCTGGAGACGAAGTTCAAGGACCCGGACGATCCGTTCCGGCTGGTGTTCGTATGCGCCATGTGGATGACCGGGTTCGACGTGCCCAGTTGCTCGACCATCTACCTCGACAAGCCGCTGCGGAACCACACCCTGATGCAGACCATCGCCCGCGCCAACCGGGTGTTCGGCGAGAAGGTGAACGGCCTGATCGTGGATTACGTGGGCGTGTTCCACCATTTGCAGAAGGCGCTGTCGATCTATGCCGGGGGCGGGGCAGGCGGCGGTATTGGCGGCAGGACGCCCGTCGAAGCGAAACAGCAACTCATCGCGATGCTGAAGAAGGCCATTGCCGAGGCGGTCGAGTTCTGTGCGGCGCGTGGCGTGAAGGTGGACGCGGTGTTGGTCACGAGCGGTCTGGAACGGGTGAAGGCGCTGAAGGACGTGCGGGATGCAATTCTGGTCAACGACGACTCGAAGCGGCAGTTCCTCGGTCTGGCGGCTCGGACGACAGTCGTCTATCGAGCGATACTGCCCGACACGAGCGCGAGCCAGTTCGCGCCGGCGTGCGCGTTGTTTGCCACCCTGGTCGACATGATCCGGGCGTTGCTCCCGCCCGTGGACGTTTCCGGGGTGATGAACCAGATCGAGGGCGTGCTGGACAAGTCGATTGCGACGGCGGGGTACACGATCACGGAGAGGGCCAAGCCACTTGATTTGAGCAGGATCGACTTCGACGCGTTGCGGAAGTTCTTCAAGAAGGCGCACAAGCGGGCGGAGATCGAGCGGTTGCGGGCAGCCATTGCGGTCAAGTTGCACGCGATGCTGGCCATAAACCGGAGCCGGACCGACTTCTTGCAGAAATTCCAGGCGCTTATTGACGAATACAACGCGGGCTCCGCCAACGTGGAGGAGACGTACGAGCAATTGCTCCGGCTCGCCCAGAGCTTGAACGATGAGGAGCAACGGCATGTCCGCGAGCAGTTGAGCGATGAGGAACTGACTGTGTTCGACATTCTGACCAAGCCCGCCGTGGACATCACGCCCAAGGAACGCAAGGCGGTGAAGAAGGTCGCCCAGGACATGCTGCACACCCTGAAGGCCAAGCGGTTGGTACTGGATTGGCGGAAGCGACAGCAATCACGGGCAGCGGTGCGGTTGTGCATCGAGGAGTCCCTGGACAAGCTGCCGCGGGCCTACACGCCAGACCTGTACCGAGCCAAGTGTGAGGCGGTGTATCAGCACGTCTACGACACGTACGCGGGGGGAGATGCCGCTGGCGAGTGGTAGGGCGGATTATCCCGCAACGCCCGTTTTGTTTCAAACGGTATCACGGACAGCCCGACTGCTGCCGTCGAGGGACCCGGCGCCCGATCGCTGTTTCAAAACGATGCAGGGTGCCACAGGTTGACTGAAAATGAGGCGGAGGTGCGAGGCGGAACGACCGGGAGCGAGTTAGCACCGCAGGGAGCATGGTCGATGATGTTCATACCATTCGCACTGTTGCCCTTTGTTTCAACTGATTGGGACTGTCCCGTCTTTGTCCCGTCCAATGGAAAACCATCGCCAGAAGCCCACAGAAACTGGTGGAGGCGGCGGGAGTTGAACCCGCGTCCCTGACAGAAACCCCAGCCGCGACTACATGCTTAGCCGGAGGTAAAGTCTCGGCGAACGGTTACGCTCCGGCGCGACCCGCCCACCCAGCCCGCTGCAAAAGTTTCGGTCAGCCGCGCAGCCGGCGCCACGGCCAACCTACCCTGCTGTTGCGTTCGTCCACCCTAGCAGGTGTCAAGCGGCGAACGTCGCGGACTTAGGCCGCGAGGGCCAATTCAGTATTGGCTGTTTTGTTTTGACCCGATGATTAACGAGGCCAACGGATCGTCCTCGGCATGCCGCCTCTGGCGCGTCTTCCAGGTCGAAACCAGTACGCCCCCATCGCAGCGATGCACACCATCGGCCATCGCACCCCGCAGGTCAAGCGCCAGGGTGAAAGGTCAGGGCAGCAGGATGTCAGGACGCAGCCGCCCGATGACATGCGCCGGCATCCGCGCGTCGATCGAACCGGCGAGTGGCGGCTCGGACGCCACATGGCCGTCGCAGAACACGACGTTTGCGCGGCGCGCATGGCGGAAGTGAACCGTGGGTTCGCTGGCATTGATGTAATAGAACTCTTCGAGCATCGGATTCTCGGGCGAGGCCGGCGATTGAAAGGTGTTCACTTGAGCGGCGTCCGCCAGCAGCGCGACCTCCGAGGGACGCGCCAGGTGCGGAATCCGAACCGGAGGCTGCGAGGCCGGGGATGAGAGGTGGAAGTTGTACCCGTATCCGTAGGCCGCTCCGGACGCCTTGAGCTTGAAGGCGGCCAGCGCGTAGTTCAGGCTCGGACACGTTTCCACGCCCCTTCCCCCCAGGTAGGGGAAGAGCGCGCCCGTCGCCGGATCGAAGTCGCGCGCGCCCTCAGCGCCCCGCGCCAGCCAGCCGAACCAGTAGAGATCGCCGCCGTTGGTCGCGACACTGCGATAGCGGAATGCACAGCCGTCGTGGTCGTCCCAATACATCTGAGCCGCCAGGCCGAGCTGGTGGAGGTTGTTGACGCAGGCCAGGCGCTGGGCCGCCGCGCGACTGCGGGAGATGACCGGCAACAAGAGCGCCGCCAGAATGCCAACGATGGCCAGCACCACAAGCAACTCGATGAGCGTGAATCCCGATGCCAGGTCCCGCGAAGCCTTCTTAGGGTCTGTGCATAAATTACTTTCGATCAATTTTTTGCACAGACCCTTAGATAGACCGCATTTCATGCTGGCGCTCGTCTACTGACTGTTCGCACGAATCCGGTAGAAGGAGCGATCGGACGCCGGATGCGGATCGGTCAGAGCCTGGCGTCGGCCGGTTCCATCACTGGGCCCGTCGATGGCGGACCAGGCGCGCAGGTCGGACGAAGCCTCGATGGTGTACTCCCATCCCAACCACCCAGTGAATTCGGCGCGCCATGCGCCCTCGATCCAACCGCCCCGGAAGCGGCGGATCGGCGGGGGCGGCACTTCGAGCAGAATCCCGTCGATCCGGCCATGTGCAAGAACGGAGCCTGACCAGTCTGGGTCCTGGCCGGCATCGCTGTAACTGCTGATGGCAAGGGCATCGACGGCGAAATCCCCAAACGTTTCCGGGATGGTGACCGGAGCCAAAGAGAACCTCTGGTCGCCCAACACCATCTCGAATTCCATCCTCTGCGCGGACGCTCGGTAATCCAGGACGAAGCGATAAGAGGTGCCGATTTGCAGGTCGCAGGCGGGATTGTTCCAAGAGGTGTTGTGACTCGGGTTTGCCCAGGCATTGCTTTCCGATACGATGACTGCTGCCACGGTCGTTCCGTAGCCTGATTCCGGGAAGTAATTCCATTCCACCAGATTGGGCGAATCCATGCCGGTGCCGCGCCGGAAAGCCGGGTCCGTGGCCTGAGCCAGGTTCACCAAGCCCAGCGCAAGCTGGAATGCATACGGTTTGCCCGGCGTCGTCCCGACGGCGATGTCATCGAGGGTGAAGGTGAACTCGATCCGGAAATCGTCGTCCCGCGTGAGCCATGTGCCGAGGGGGAGGTAGTAATAGCTGTTCGATCGGGCCGAGTCCCATGTGACAGCCAGACACCCGGCGTCGGCGTCCCAGCGAAACAACGAGGCATCTCCGAAGACCCGCCAGCCGGCGTCGGCCGGGTTGCTGCTGAAGTCCGTTTCGATGCGCGACGGCGGCGGTCCGGCCTGCGGGACCCGGAGGACGAACAGGAAACCGGCGGCCAGAATCAATCCGAACAAGGGCGCTCGAGCCATCCGCAACCGCGGTTGTTTTGATGACGGAGGAGGGCGCATTGCCGATCCCGGAAGGTGACGTCCCATCTTGTCCGCACGCTCACTTGTGCCAAACACTGCAATTCCTTTCTCTTGGCCGCCCGAGACCGGGGCCTGGAACCGCGGCGCGGGCGGGCGGTAACCCACCGAGACCAGCGCGGAAGGTGGCAAAGCAAAAGCCTTCACCCTCCGCCCAACGGAGAATGAAGGCATTCACACGTCCGCTCGAAAACCGTTCGAGCCACTGGCCTCATCCTTCTTTTGGTCGAAGAAGTTGATCCCGCACGGCGGGATCCGACGAGCACGACCCAAACGATATCCTGACTGAGGGCTTCCGACCTTGCTCCCGCCTTCCCGAACGCACCGAAGCGCATCCAGTGGCCTCTGGGAGCTCGTAGCCCGACACAGTGGCGCAACCGTCCCCGATTCTCACGGGGTTCCCTGACTTTGGGTCGTTGCAAGATGATCTCGACGATCATCTCCATTCAAAGAACAGAGATATTGTTATGGCGGGCTCCCTGATGTGGCAAGAATAATCGATTGAAGAACCGCAGCGGAAGCGCCAATCCATGAATGCGATAAGGCCAGTGGGGGGCCGCTTCGTCCCCGATCAATGGAACCGCCGCATCTGTTTGCGGGCGACGAGGACACCGCCCCTCCACTGCTCTGCTCGTGCGCACGAAGGTGTTGGAGCGGTTCGTCCCGCGCCATCGCGAGTGAATCCGGTGTTTGCCGGCGACGTGCCCTGTCTGCCTGCCGGCGGGCAGGCGTCCCCGCTCCACTTCATGAATCGGCCTCGCGCCCAGACCGATCGACCAGCTCGCGCTCGATTTGTTCGAGCGATTTTCCCTTGGTCTCCGGCAGGCGGAGCCAAAGCACTGCGAATCCCGTGGCGCAGATCGCCGCGTAGATCCAAAACGTGTAGGACACGCCGAGCAGGGTCTTGAAGATCGGGAACGTGTAGGTGAGCAGGAAACAGGCGATCCAGAGGGCGCCAACGGCGATCGACATCGCGGTGCCGCGGACGCGGTTGGGGAAGATCTCGGAGATGAGCACCCAGACCACCGGCGCCAGCGACATCGAGTACGTGCCAATGGCCGCCAGAACCAAGGCGAGGAAGAGGATGGGGGGGACCGGCGTGCCCGCTCCTTTGATGTGATAACAGGCCCCGATCGCCAGGTAGATGAGCGCCAAGCCCGCCGCCCCGAACAGCATCAGCGGCCTGCGCCCCAACCGGTCCACGGTGAACAGAGCCACGAAGACGAAGACCAGGTTGACCACGCCTGTGGCGACGATGTTGGTGAGGGCGTCGTTGAGGTTGAAGCCGGCCTGGGCGAAGATCTCGCTGGCGTAATTGAAGATGACATTGATGCCGCACCATTGCTGGAACACCGCCAGGAAGATCCCCAGGCCCAGCACGACCAGCACCCGCCGATCGAGCAGTTCGCCCAAACGAACGCGCCTGTCTTCGCTCGTCAAAGTCGCTTGAATCTCAGCCATCGCCGCCGACGCGTAGGACGCGCCGCCAATGCGCGAGAGGACCCTCTCCGCCCGACGGCCCGTTCCGGCTTTGCAGAGCCAGCGCGGGCTTTCCGGCACGAACAGGGCGCTGACAAAGAACAGCAGCGACGGCACTGCGCAGGCTCCAAACATCCAGCGCCAGCCGCGCGTCACGTTCCACGACGCCGCGAATGCGTCCGCGGCCATCCCATCCGGGATCGGGCGGGCGATGCACCAGTTCACAAATTGCGCGGCCAGGATGCCGATGACGATCGTGAGCTGGTTGATGGCGACAAGCAGCCCGCGCTGTGTGGCGGGGGCGATCTCGGAGATGTACAACGGGGAGATGTTCGACGCCAGCCCGATGCTCACGCCACCCATGATCCGCCACGTGACGAACACCGGGAAGCTCTGGGCAAAGGCGATTCCAAGCGACGACGCCACGAAGTTGAACGCCGCCAGGATAAGGATCGGTTTGCGTCCGAATCGGTCGCTCAAAGGTCCGGACACAATCGCGCCGACCAGGCACCCGAGGAGCGCGCAACTTTGCGCCCAGCCCACCGGAGAGATCGCGTTGGTTCTGAGCTTGGCCCAGAAACCGGACTCGGCGGCGACGGCTTGGGCCGTGTCCTTGAGTTGGAAGAAGGCCTCGTAGAACTTCGCTGCCCCGCCGATCACCACCCAATCGTAACCGAACAGCAGGCCGCCCAGCGCAGCCACGAGACAGATGGTCCAGATGTAACGTGTGTTGAGACGCGCTTCGAGATTCGAACCGGAGGCGGTCGTGGCGGTGATCATCGGCCCCGCAGTGTGCCGGGGGCGCCGGAGAAAGCAAGGCGCGAGGCCTCGCCCGGTTGTCTGCTCAGTGCATTTGCAAGTTGTCGGCGGGAATCGAGTTTGCGCCGCGTGGGGCTTGCCTGCCGCGCCTGCCTGTGCCGTGCCCGACACGGCAGACAGGTTGCTGCGCTTTGCGGCGCAGGCAGGGCACAGGGCTTGCACCGGGAGTCTCCATCCGTTGTAAGCCCGGGGCCCTCACCGGGCGACAGAATGCCGACAACTCCCATATGCACCGTCGCCCGCACCGTCGCCTGCTTGACGGGCGCGGGAAGGTTGGTAGCGTCTGAGGCACGCTATGCTCAAACGGACCCCGCTCCACGATTTGCACCGCCAACTCGAGGCCCGCATGGTCGATTTCGGCGGGTGGGAGATGCCCGTCCAGTACACCGGCATCGTCCAGGAACACCTTGCGGTGCGCCAAAGCGCCGGGTTGTTCGACATCTCCCACATGGGCGAAATGCTGGTGAGCGGTCCCGGAGCAACCGAGTTTCTGAACCACGCACTGACCAACGACATCCGGAAGCTGGCGATCGGGCAGGGGCAGTACACGCTGCTCTGCCAGGAGCATGGCGGCGTGGTGGATGACCTGTACGTCTACCGGATCGACACCGACGAATTCCTGATGATCGTCAATGCCTCGCGCATCGAGGCGGATTGGGACTGGCTCCAGATTCGCGTCGACCATGCCCCCACGCGCGACGGATTTCGTCTCCGCAACGCCTCGTCCGAGTATGGCGCCGTTGCAGTCCAGGGGCCGGCTGTGGCGCAGTTCATCGACACCGCGATCGAGGGCGGATCGATGGGCTGCACCCTGGTGCCGGGCGCGTCTGCCCTCAAGAAGAACGAAATTGGGGCGTTTGTGTTTCAGGGCGCCTCCGTGTATGTGGCGCGGACCGGTTACACCGGTGAAGACGGCTTTGAGGTTGTCGCGCCGACCGCGGCGATCGCCCCGATCTGGCGGGCGCTGATCGAGGCGGGCGCGCCTTTCGGACTGAAGCCGGCGGGTCTGGGCGCGCGCGACACTCTGCGCACCGAAATGGGCTATCCGCTCTATGGCCATGAACTGACCGAGGCGACGACCCCCATCGAAGCCGGCCTCGCTTTCTTTGTGGCGCTCGACAAGGGCGACTTTGTCGGACGGGACGTGCTGCTGAGGCAAAAGGCCGAGGGAGTATCCAGGCGATGCGTGACGTTCCGAATGGCCGACAAATCGCCGCCTCCCCGCCCCGGCTATATCGTTTGGAGCGCCGATCCGGCTGCGGCGCCGATTGGCAAGGTGGTCAGCGGCACCCAAAGCCCGTCCTTGGGGGTGGGGATCGGGATGGCCTACGTGGCGACTGCGATGGCGCAGCCGGGCACGGCGCTGGCAATCGAGATTCGCGGACGGCGCTTCCCGGCGGCGATCGAGAAGAAACCGCTCTACCGGAGGCCCGCGGCCCGCCCGTAGCCGGTTATTCCACACGCTTCGCGAGGAACCGGACCCGGCGCAGTTTTGCTTTTGCAGCCCGCATAGCAGTCCTCATGCGAGGTTTGTCCGCCCTGTGCACTGACGGGGCGAGAGGAATATGCGGGCTCGGCAAAGACGGCGGGAGTGCGGCGCGGTGACTCAGGCAGTCCCTTTGCCCATGGCCGCCGCCTTTTCGAGGATCATCGGCCGTGCCTCCTCCATCATCTCTCTCAGATCGGCATAACGAAGCGTGCGCTGCTCGAAGGAACGTTTACGGAGTGCGCCGAGGAATCGGCCTTCGAACTCGCGGAAATAAGAGCCGTAGATGTGGTAACTGTCCGCGACGTGGACGTAGCGCCCTGGCTCGACGGGGCGCCCGGTCAGGCTGCCGATGCGATCGGCTATGCGCTTCTGCAGTTGAACCAGGGCGAAGATATTCATGAACGCGGCTTTGTAGGCGTCGTTGGACCGGAACCGGACGTTCATGCTCAGGACCTGGCGCCGCTGCTCCTCGGTTAGTCGGCACCAGATGCTTTGAAGGCAGGCCGGGTCGTAGCAATCGTTGTCCTCCCAGACCTTCCACGTGATGGCCTGGGCGCGCCTCGAGTGGGGTGTTCGCGCCAGTTTCTGGCAAAGGACCTCGATCTGGTCTGCGGGTTCGAGGGTGGGCGCTGTGTAGGCAAACAAGCGCTGATGATACGTGTACTCCCAGCGCGTGTCGTGCGGGTCATCCGGATCGCGCACCAGGTGGTCCTTGATGCCCTCGCACACTTCCATGACGTACTCCTGCAACTCGACGGGGCCCCCGGGAAAATCCCTGTGGATCATCGGCTCGCTCAGAGGGTCGGCGATCGTGATGATCATCGTCGCGTCCTTGCTTGGCGGATCGTCGGGCTTGTCATACTCGCTCCGGACGTTGCATCCGCGCTCATGCAGGGCAACGAGCGATTCTTCCCAAGCCCGAGCGATCCCATCGGCTTCGACGTGGAGGACAGGGATGCCTTTCATAAGCGGATGGAGAGTTGACGAGAGGATCGGATGGGCTGCGCGTTCATGACAGGGGAAGATCTGTACAGTGTTCTTCCGCCCGCGCAAACAGGAATCGTCGAGGAATCGTCAAGGCGGTGCATCGGCCCGCTGTCGGTATCCTCTCGCCCGGTGAGGGCACCGGGTCTACAACGGATGGAGACTCCCGCTGTAGGCCGCGTGCCCTGCCTGCGCCGCAAAGCGCAGCAACCTGTCTGCCGTGTCGGGCACGGCACAGGCAGGCGCGGCAGGCAGGCTCCACCCGGCGCAAACTCCTTTCCCACCGACAGCTTGCAGATGCCCTGTCGTCAAGGTTGCGCGGACCGATGCGGGCGCTTCGGCCCCCTTCCGGCCTGGGAGGGCGGTTGCTGTCGATCAGCGCGCTCATCAGGCCAGGTGAAGTGCACGATCGTGCCGCGCCCCTCTCGGGACTGGACCCAGGCGGCGCCGCCCCGGTCCTCGACGATCCGCTTGACCAGGGTCAGGCCCAGCCCCACGCCGGGCTTGTCGCCGCTGCGACGCATTCGCCAGTATGGCTCGAAGACCCGATCCAGAAAGCGCGCCGGGATCCCGCGTCCGTTGTCAGCCACCAGAAACTCCCAGGCGGCGACTCGTCGCGTGGCGCTGACCCGAAGCCGCCCCTGCGGCTGGTCCAAGGAAGCCAGGGCATTGTCGAGCAGGTTCTGGAACACCTGCTGCAACTGCTCGCGGCTCGCGTTCACGGTCGGCAGGTCGGGATCGATCGTGATCTTGACCAGCGGCGGGAGTGCGAGTTGCTCCGCGATCTCGCGCACCAGTTCACCCGTGGCGATCTGCCGCTCAACCTGATGCGTCTTCCCCACCCGGGCGCATTCCAGGAGCCCGTCGATCGTCCGATCCAGCTCGCGCACCCGCTCCTTCAGAAGCGTGAACAGTTGCTGCCCCTCCGAATCGAGGCGCGCGGCGTGGTCCCGCGCGATCCAATCGGCAAGCTGGCGCATGCCGCGGAGCGGGGCCTTGAGTTCATGGCTGACGACCAGGGCGTACTCGGTGAGTTGATCCACCTTGGTACGTTCCTCGAGCAGCCGGCGATAGCGGTTCAACCGGAGAATGCTCTGGACACGCATGGTCAACTCGGCGCGGTCAAACGGCTTTGACACAAAATCGTCGGCCCCGGCCGCGATGCCCGCAAGGCGGGAATCCCGGTCGTCCAGAACCGTGAGAAGCAGGATCGGAACTTCGGCAAGCGCAGGATTGGCGCGTATCTGCCGACAAATCTCGAATCCGTCCAGTCCCGGCATGAGGACGTCCAGGAGGATCAGGTCGGGCTGGAGTTGGGTCGCGATGGCCAGGGCCTTAGTGGGGTTCGACACGAATTCGAGCCGTCTCTCTTCGGACGCCAGCAGCGCTTGGAGCGTTTCCCGCGTTCCGACGTCGTCATCGATGATCAGCAATGTGTTCATGCGTGGACGGCGGTCCCGGGGGGCGGCCCCTCCGTATCGAGGCCGTCTCGGAGTCCGCATTCGGTTTCGAGTCTTGTTCGCCAAGGCAGCACCACGCTGAAGCGGCTTCCGGTTCCCGGCGTGCTTGTGGCGTGCACGTGGCCGCCATGCAGTTCGGCCATGCGGCGCACAAGCACCAGGCCAAGACCGGTGCCGGCCGGGGTGTGGGAGAGCCGCTCGCCCGCCTGGACGAAAGGCTGAAACACGCGCGGCAAGTCCTCGGCGGCAATGCCCACCCCGGTGTCCCACACGGTGAAACGTAGAGCCCGATTGGCCTCGTCCCCTTCCACAGCCAGGCCAAGGCGCCCGCCTCGAGGAGTGAATTTGACCGCGTTCGAGAGGAGATTCACGAGAATCTGTTTCAATCGCCGCGCGTCCGCCACACAACTGATACCGGGCGGCCTGACGGTGACGCTCAGGATCTGCCCCTTGGCGAGTGCGGACTCCTTGACAAGGCGCAGGGCCGATTCGCACACCCCGCCCACATCGCACAGGTCGAGTTGAAGTCGAATTCGTCCGGCCTGGCTCTTGGCGACATCGAGGGCGTCATTGATCAACTGCAGCAGATGCCGACCGCTTTCCTCGATGGTGCGCAAGTAATGGCGCTGGCACGTGTTGAGCGCCCCGGGCGAGTCGGTCTGCAAGGCCTCGGCCAAGCCGAGGATGCTGACCAGCGGTGTGCGCAGTTCGTGGCTCATGTTCGTCAGGGACTCGTCCTTGAGCTTCGCCGCCCGCGCAAGTTCGGCGTTGGCTTGGCTCAATTGACGGGTGCGCTCCTCCACCCGCTGCTCGAGGTCGACGTTCAACTGGCGCACCAGCGCTTCCGCCCGGCACCGCTCGCGGGCCTCGATGGCCAGCACCACAAAATCGGCGCACGACGCCGCAAACACCTCTTCCTCGGGCGTCCACTCCCGCGCCAGGCCCGTATGCTCGAAACTGAATACGCCGAGCAGGCGCCCCGCCTGCCGGATGGGCGCATCGAGCAACGACACGATGCCATGCCTTGCCAGGTAGTCCTTGCGCAACTCCTCGGTGCGCGGATCGATGGCGGTTTGCCGCACAGCGATGATGCGCGACAAACCACACGCGTTGAAGTAGGCCGGATAACGCGCCACCGACAGCCGCTCCCCGCTCTCATGCCGCCCTGTGTCGAGGTCGAACCTGTCCTCGCAACACAGTTCTTCGCCGCCGGACGTCAGCAGCCAGATCCCGACGCGGGCGACCTGGATCGCCCGGGCTCCGGCTTCGGTAATCTCGCGCGCGGATTCCTCCCACGCCCCGCCGCCGATGTGGGGACTGCGCGCGAGTTCAACGAGCCGTTTGTTCACCTCGGCCAGCCGTTTCGTCCTGCCCCGAAGCGCCTCGTTGTTGCGGTGTCTCTCGATCGCCAATCGAGCCAAGGAGACCACCAGACGCGCCGTGTCCGACTCCTTGGCATCCAACAACTTGGCTCGGTCAGCACAGCAACAAACTACACCGAGAAGTTGCTTTTCGACTCCATCGATGGGCATGGACCAGGACAAAACGTCGACTCCATCTGCCCCTGTTGGATCCAGCCCGACTTGCCACGGTTCCGACGCCGTGAACGCATCTGGAACCCGTTCGACAGCCCGGTTCTGGTGTGCGCTCCACCGGTCCAGAATCGCAGGTCCGAAACAAGTCGGGCATGCCCGGTGCTCCGCGGCGGCCCGGCGCATGTTCAGGAACTCGAGGCGCCCCGCCGCGTTCGCGACTGCGATGCAACAGGTCGAGCCCGCGATGTGGTTCTCCCAGAGGGTGGCTACCGCTTCAAGCGCCGCCGCAAGCGGCGCGCCCGTCGCGATCAGTTCGAGCACCTGCCGGCGCTGCGTAGAGCGCTCCTCGATCCTCTTGGTCTCCGTGATGTCCTGGAGCATGCCGACCCACGCCGTCGGTCTCCCATCGCGCCCGAGCACCTGAGTCGAGCTGTCCGCCACCCAACGCTCTTCGCCCGAGCGCGTCCGAATGCGCAAGTCACATCGCCACAGCAGCGGTCCGCCAACACCCTTCTGGCGCGCAACTGGGGGCGGATGCTCGGGACCGCTGCCGCCCCGCTCCGCCTCCTCGAGGATCAGGCTGTGCCAAAGCGTGGGCGTCATCTCGTGGGCTGGGTAACCTGTGATGCCCTCGATCCCATCGCCCATGAAGGCATAGAGATTGGTTGCAATGTCCTTGCGGTACGGAACGGCTCCGGCCGCGCCGATGGCCTCGCGGTAGACACCCTCGATCAGCCGATACTCGGCCTTCAGTCTGGATTGCCGCCGCAGCACAAAGCCCAGGAAACCAAGCGAAACGACCGAGATGACCGCAAGCTCTTCGACAATCCGTTGCACTGTCAACCCTTGCACACCGACCAGCCCCACGGCCCCCACTAGGACCCCAAGCTCCGCCTCGAGTGGGCGCCGCACCCCCGGTCGTTCCGGACTTGCTGCGTTCGCGCCCAACAGAGACTCCGAACCGAGGGCCGGTTGCACCGCTACCGTCCCTGGCCCCCATGCTTCACTGGACTTAGCGGGGTCCCGCATCCGGGCTCCTGCGCCCGAAGCGCCCTGCGCTGGACAGTCGCGACACCAGACCAGGGAAAGGACGCCGAGTCCGGCGCACATTAAGGATCGAGCCATCAGGCGTGCGCGTCGCCGACCCTGGCGGGCAAGGCGTGCAACACTCGCTTGACACTTGGCTTCGACGATTGTCATTGGTCCTTGACGCTTTTCCCGGAGAGGGCAAATGCCGGGCTGTATCTGGCCCGCATTGCAGTCCTCTCGCGGCGTCTAACCGCCCAGTGCACCGTCGAGGTGCTAAAATGCGGGTCAGGGCGCAATGAGCTATGGATCGGTTGCACTCTAATGCAGGCTCACCCCCCTTTCAACAACCTTAAGCCGGTCTTTGGCGGAGGGCATAGATGTACAACACACTGTTAACAAATAATTTCGGTCGTAGTCAATGGGCGAAGACACCTCCGAAAATTCTCGAAGATTTCTCTTGCCTGTGCCGGCCCGTTCCCTAAAATGCGTGCGGCACTGCAAAACAACCTATGAAAACACAAACGATTCTTGGACTGTCTGTAGTGGTGGCGATGGCTTGCGTCGCGCAGGCACAGGACTTCAGCGAGAATTTTGACGGCTATGCTGCTGGCTCGAACATGCACGGCCAGGGCGGCTGGAAGGGCTGGCAAAACGACGCTGCGGCTGGTGCTGTTGTCTCCAGCAGTCAGGCTAAGAGCGCGCCCAATTCCGTGAACGTCACGGGCGGCACTGATTTGGTGCACGAGTTCAATTACACCTCAGGACAGTGGAGGATCAGCATTGACCAATATGTGCCGTCCACTGCGGTCGGTACGACAGACAAGAAATTCTACCTCATTTTTCTAAACAACTACAACGATGCCGGCAGCAGCCTTAACTGGAGCATCCAGACGCTAGGAGACCTTAACACCGGGTTATTCTCCGAGCTGGGCGGGTCAGGAAACACACCGCACAGCGCTACGACTCCGATCATCAAGGATGCGTGGGCAAATTGGACGCTCGATGTGGATTTGGACAACAACAGCGTGCAGCAATATTACAACGGTGCGGCCTTCGGCACGCCATTCGCCTGGCAGAGCGGAGGCGTCAATGCAATCGGGGCCATTGACTTGTATGCCAACGACACTGGCCCCATCTATTACGACAATCTCACGATCCAGCAGATTCCCGAGCCAAGCGTTCTGGCCCTGATCGGCTTGGGCGGTTTGGCCCTCGGTTTGCGCCGACGAGTCCGGTAGTTAAGTTAGTTAAGTTACTGTTCCACTGATTCCCGATAACGGAGGCTGGCGTGCGAGCGTCAGCCTCCGTTGTGCTTTTGACCGCGTCCGGGGCCATGACAGGTTCATCGCCCCGGATGACTGTCACTGGACGACCATGCCGACAAACGGGGGCACCTTGGCTTGCAGGTACACCAGGACACCTGCCAGCGTGGCCAGGGCGAGGCTGTGGAAGAACACATAGCGCAGAATCTCGCCCTCGTGTCCAAACCAGTTCGTTGCCGTGCTCGCGACCACAATGCTCTGGGCATCGATCATCTTGCCCATCACGCCGCCGGAGCTGTTCGCGGCGCCCATCAGGATTGGGCTGATGCCGGTTTGTTCGGCCGTGATGCGCTGAAGACTGCCGAAGAGCACGTTCGACGCCGTGTCTGAACCTGTCAGCGCCACACCCAGCCATCCGAGCAACGTGCCGAAAAACGGATACCACGTCCCCGTGTGCGCCAGGGCCAGGCCAAGCGTGGCGTCGGCTCCCGAGTACTTCGTCACATACCCCAGCGCGAGCATCCCGGCGATGGTGAGCAGCGAGAATCGGACGCGGATCAGGGTGACCCAGTACACGGCCAGGAGTTCGCGCGGCGAGTAACCGATCAATACTCCCGTCACCACCGCAGCCAGCAGAATGGCCGTGCCCGTGGCCGAGAGCCAATTCCAGACAAACACGGCCCGCTCGGGCTGTGCGTTGAGGGGGGCCACAGGCGGCGAACGCAACACGACTCGATCCAGCTTCGGCACGGGAATGTCGATCTTCGTCACGCCGGACGGCAGGCGCACGCTGACGCCGCCCACGCCCAGAGGAGAGTCACCGTTGAGGAAGCCTTTGAGCTGAGGCAGACCCCATACGAAGAGAAACAGACTCAACGTAGCCCAAGGCAGCCACGCACGCTTCAGTTCGCGGCGCGTGTAGTGCTGGACGGGACGCTCAGCCGGCGTGGATGACGCGGCAGGCAACGCCCAAATCGTTCCCGGTATCCAGAACCTCAGCAGGCCAGCCAGCGCGCCCATCGAGCAGACGGACGCCACCACATCCACCAGCCATGGGCCGTGGTAATTGGACACGAGGAACTGGGGAACGGCGAAGCTGATTCCGGCGGTCAGGGCTGCCGGCCAGACGCCCAGCATGCCCCGCCAGCCGGCCATCGCCCAGACGACCCAGAACGGCACAATGAGGGAGAAGAAAGGCAACTGCCGGCCCGCCATTGCCGAGAGTTGATGCAGGTCCATGCCCGTCACGGCGTTGAGCGCTATGATCGGAGTGCCCAGGGATCCGAAGGCCACGGGGGCGGTGTTGGCGATCAAAGACAGACCACACGCCTGCAACGGCGCGAAGCCCAGGCTGATCAGAATGGCGGATGTGACGGCGACCGGCGTGCCGAACCCCGCCGCGCCCTCGAAGAAGGCGCCAAACGAGAAGGCAATGAGGATGACCTGCACGCGCGGATCGGGCGCCAACGATGCCAGGCTGCCGCGCAGCACGTCGAACAGCCCGCGTCGGACAGTCAGTTGATACAGGAAGATTAGGTTGAGGATGATCCACCCGATCGGGAACAGCCCGTATGCAGCGCCATAGCCCGTCGCCCCCAACACGGCCTGCACGGGCATGCGATAAACACCCAAAGCCAAAGCCAGCGCAACTCCCAAGCCGAGCCAAGCCGCCAGGTGCACGCGGATGCGCAGCCACGCGATCGCCCCGAGAAGCACGACCACTGGCGCCGCCGCCAGCAACGTCGACACCACGCCATTGCCGGTGGGGTCGTAATGCTGTGACCAGGTCATGCGGGGCGACGGGCGGCATGAAATCGCAAAGCGCCGCTTCTGTCCAGCCCGAACCTCAGATCAACACCGTTCGTGGTGCATCTGGTTGGTGTCGGTGTTCTTTCGCCCTGAGGGGCGACGTCCTCGTCGCCCGCCAAACAGGGCCTGCAACTCTCATCGCCGGGGACGAGGCCGTCCCCACTCCACAACGGATCGAGATTGCTGGAGGGCCTGCCCCCACGCGGCGCAAACTCCATTCCCACCGACAATCCCCAGATGCACTGCTATCGCCGTGCGCATTGTGTGTTGGGGGGCGGGCGGAGCAACCCGCCCGACTCATTCCAGACCGGCCATGCGACGCATCAGCACGAAGGTGTAGGACGTGGCGAGCCAGAGCCCGGCGCGCACGATCGGGATTTGAAGCAGGAGGATGACAATCAAGAGGCCGAATCGGGAAATCCGCATGTACAGTTCGTCGCTCATCCCGATGAGGTTCTTGAACAGGTGCGAGCCGTCGAGGGGCGGAACGGGCAGGAGATTGAAGAAACAGAGCAAGAGGCTGATTACGGCCAGCATCTGGGCGACCTCGGCGAATGCGCCGATATGGGCGAGCTGGAATCCGCGCGCCAAACCGACCGCAACACCGGCTACCACGACATTCATGGCGGGTCCGGCGAGCGCGACGAGCGTGTCCTGCCAGCGGCGATGCCGCAGGTTGTACGGGTTGACCGGGACCGGCTTGCCCCAGCCGATGATGAAGCCGGCCAGTCTCGAGTCGGCGGCCTGCAGCAGCACCACCAGCAACGGCAGCATCACCGTCCCCATACTGTCCATGTGCACAATGGGATTCAGGGAGACCCGCCCCTGCAGGCGCGCGGTGTCGTCCCCGAATTTCCAGGCGGTCCAGGCGTGAGCAAACTCGTGGAATGTCAGCACGATGAGCAGACACACATACCCGAGCAGCCCGTTGAAGATGGCTTCCGCATTCATGGGGGCGGCAAGGTAACACAACCGCCCCGGGCGCAAAGGCAATTCAGGCCCGGAAAAGCTGCCCCATCTTGCGTCCCAGGAGCCGCCCCGCAAAGAGCAGGCTCAGCGTCAGGATGCCCATCCCGACCACACCGAGGGCGCACGCGACGCTTGGAGCGTTCGGTTCAATGCGCCCCAGCAGCGCGTAGATGGTCTTTGTGATCGGGAAGAACTGCTCGCGCATCGCCAGGATCAGACTGTCGCTGACTTCGAGCATGGCGAAGGCGAAGGTGAGGATGGTGCCGCCGATCAGGTTGGCCATGATCAACGGAAGCGTGATTCTCCGCAACGTCCGCCAGGGCGACGCGCCCAGGTTCGCGCTCGCCTCCTCGAGGGTGACACTGGTCTGTTGGAGCCCGGCGTACGCAGATCGGACGATGTAGGGGAGCCGGCGGACGCTGTAGCTGACGATGAGCAGAAGCGTCGGGTTGTCGCGGGGGTTCAGCCACGAAATGGGCCAATCGAATCCCGCAACATAACCGAAAGCCAGCACGAGTCCGGGCAGGGCCAGCGGCAGCATCGCCAAAGCGTCGAGCAGCCCGGCCAGTGGAATGCGGCGGCGCGTCAGAAGCCAGGCAATCAAGACGCCCAACCCCAGATCAAGCGTCGCGCTCAGGCTCGCGTAGAACAGGCTGTTGCGGATGCTCGGGATTCCCAGATCGTCGCGAAACACGTCGCGATAGTTGTCCAACGTCCAGTCCGTCGGCAGAACCGAGAAGAACCAGCGGGCCGAGAAGGAGTGTCCGATCACCGCCAGGTGCGGCAGGAGAGCCAGGAGAATCACGCCGCCCAGGCCGGCCCATATCAAGAGCTTCTGACGCCGGGTCGCCGGCACTTCCGCGCCCGATGTGTGGCCGCGCGCAAGCATCTCGTACCGGCGCCCCGCGACCAGGCGTTTGGAGACCACAAAGAGCGAAAGCGTCAGCGCCAACACCAAAACGACCAGCGCATAGCCCATCGGATTCGTGTTCAGTTCCGTGATCGAGTCGAAGATCTGCACCGGGACGACTCGAGAGAATCCGAACACCAGGGGTGTGCCGAGATCCGTGAACGCCCAGATGAACACGATGATCGCCCCCGCGAACCAGCCGGGCAGGATCAGCGGGAGCGTCACGGTTCGAAACAGCCGCCAGCCCCCAGCCCCCAAATTATGCGCCGCCTCCCGCAATGTCGGATCGATGTTCGCCATCGCCGCCGACACGCTCAGGAGCATGATCGGATAGAGGCTCAGCACCTGCAGGATCACAATGCCCCAGAAGCCGCCCTGCCCAAGCCAATCGATCGGCCGGTCCGGCGCCAGCAGGCCAAGATCCATCAGCAGCAGGTTCACGGATCCGAAGCGCGCCAAGAGCTGCTTCAGACCGATCGCCCCGACGAACGGCGGCATGATCATCGGAACCAGCAACAGCCCGCTCAATAGCCCCTTGCACGGAAACCGCAGGCGGGTCAGCGCGTGCCCGAGCGGCAGCGCCAGAAGGGTGGTGAACAGGGTTGTCAGACTGCCAATCGCAAAACTGTTCCACAAGGCCTCGCGCTGGAGCGGGCTGGCCAGCAACAGCGCAAAGTGCTCGAGTGTCCAATGCCCGCCGTCACCGAACGCGCGCCGGAGCATGAAGCTGACCGGATAGAACAGGAACAGACCGAAGAATCCCGCCACGATCCCCAGCAAGCCGGCCGTCGGAGCATTCAGATCGTAGCGCTTCATCCCGAGTCCGGACATTTCACAAGGCTGCGCGTGATTCGCATGTGCGGGCTAACCCTTTGTGCTCTCAGGCGGTCCGGCGTGGCGCCGCACGCGTTCAGGCAGTGGGTGTTTCAGGCGGTGCAGCCCTTGGAGGTGCTGATCCACCTTCCGATAGACCACCCAGGCGCCCGCCGAAAGCACCACCATCGCAACCTCGAAAAACCCGGTGAGAAAAAGGTGCTGCCGCTTCTCCTGGCGATAAACCTCGGCCGCCCATGCGGCGACTTCCGGCGACGGCGCCTGAACAATGCGCTTCGGCGAACGGAACGGATTGTGCGTCACCCTCCACCCCTGGTAGCCCAAAGCGCCCAGCGTGACGAATCCGCCGACCATCGCTACCAAACAAACCGTCTGCATCACCTTCCGCACGCGATGCATCCACTGCCCCCCGCTTGCCTCGCTCGGGATCGAATCGTCTGTCATGCGGGCGCAGCCTACGCCCAGCCGGTCAAGGATTCCATCGCATTCTCCGCGTAACCTTTTCGAGGCTCGGGGCATCGAGATAGAACCTGTGCAGAGGAAGAAATGTTTTTGAACAAAATGTTGACAGACGCATCGAATATTGGAAATATTTATCCACTGTATATATAAAACGAATAGAAATGAGCACCAAGGCAACCAGGAAAAAGGCCTCGAGAGCCCCGGTTCCCGCGACGAAGCGGAACGGCCCACGGAGACTCCAGTCCGCAGCCTTTGCCAAACCCGTGTCGACATCCCAGGTCTGTCGCAACGACAACGCGGCGGCCCTCCGGGCACCCCGGTACGGGGTCGATGGCGCGCTGGCGCTCTACATGCGCGAGGTGGGCGAAGTGGACCTTCTGACCGTCGAGGAGGAGAACGCCCTGGCTGCGCGGATCAAGAAGGGGGATGAAGCCGCGCGCGAGCACATGATTCGGGCGAACCTGCGCCTGGTGGTGAAGATTGCGCGAGATTACGAAGGTTTGGGCTTGCCGTTGCTCGACATGATCAACGAGGGGAACATCGGGCTGATGAAGGCGGTCGAGCGGTTCGATCCGGCCAAGGGCGGCAAGCTTTCGACCTACGGCTCGTGGTGGATCAAGCAATCGATCCGGCGGGCCATTGCAAACCAATCCAAGACCATCCGGCTGCCGATCCACGCCATGGACAAGCTGAGCAAGGCGTCGAAGCTGGCGGCTGAAATGCGGGACGAGTTGGGGCGGGACCCGCTGCCCGAGGAACTGGCGGAAGTCCTGGGTCTGCGCACGTCGCGCCTGGCCGAGATGCGTACGGCGGCCGTGCGTCCGGCCTCACTTGACGCCCCGCTGGGTGACGAGGACGGCACGCGTCTGGCGGAAATCGTCGAAGACGAGCGCGCCACGAATCCGTACGAACTGCTCGACGAGAAGACCCGCCTGAGCATGCTCGGCGATCTGATCGAGCGCCTGCATCCTCGCGAGCGCAACATCCTGCGCTTGCGTTTTGGGCTCGACGGCGGAGAGGAGAAGACACTCGAGGAAATCGGGGCCGAGTTCGGTCTGACGCGCGAACGAATCCGGCAAGTCCAGAACGAAGCCCTGGCGAAGCTGCGCCAAATGATCCAGGACCGCGAGGCATTTGCCGTCGCGGCCTGATGCGCAAGAGGGAAGCTTGGCCGAATGCCCCAGGTTCCCTTTCTGGGCGCGATTTCGCCGGAGCGCGAATGTCAGACTCCGCGAAGCTTTGTGAAACATCCGGGTTAAAACGCTTCCTCGGTCTGACGCGAAGCCTCGCTAAGTCCCTTGCACGTTGACGCGCAGGGGGATGCTCGTTTGGACCTCGCCGTCAACGGCGATGGCGACGGCATAGTGGCCGGGCTGCTCGAATTTGAGCTGTTGGATATTGATGATGAAGTTGCGCGAGTGATTGAGAGCGTCGGCGGCCAGCCGGACTTCGAACGGGATGTCGACGGCGGGCATGAGCGATTTGCCGTCCGCATCCACCAGATCGACCCGCAGGCGGTGCGAACCCTCGTCGGACCGATCGAACACGATGCGTAAGGCGACGGAGCATTGGGGGTGTTTGGCCGGGAGTTGGCGGGCCATGATGGTGTCGAACGTCCCCAGCAGACTGAGTTTGCCGCCGTAGTCGGTGGCTGCGTCACAGAGCGTCGCGATTTGGATATTCATAGGCTCGGATGCCGGCCCGCATTGGCCTGCAGCATACCCGGTCCGCATTTCAACTCCCAGACAAAAGAACACTTTCGGCTTTGGCGGCGGGGGGGGCGGGGCTAGACTGCGGCGCATGGGCTTACCTCTGAGGGTTGCTGTCCTGGGCACCGGGTCACTGGGCAGAGAGCATGCGCGAATCTACGCGGATCTGGCCTCCGCGGGTGAGGTCCATTTCGCCGGAGTTTACGATGCGTCATCGGAAGTGGGGCGCCGGGTTGCTGAGAAGCACCGGGTCCGGACCTTTGTGTCTGTTGGCGAGGCGGCGTCAGCCAGCGATGCCCTGAGTATTGTCACCCCGACCTCGACCCATTTCGAGCTGGCGCGGCTGCTTCTCGATCAGGGCAAGCACATCCTCGTCGAGAAGCCGATGACGGACAATGCGGAACAAGCGGCCGAGTTGGTCGAGTTGGCTCAACGTCAGCACTGTGTCCTTCAGGTCGGCCACGTCGAGCGCTTCAATCCGGTCTTCCACTACCTCCAATCCGTCGCCTCGGAGCCGCGGTTCATCGAAGCGCATCGGCTCTCGCCCTACCCGTCGCGCAGCACGGACATCGGAGTCGTGCTCGATCTGATGATCCACGATCTTGATGTGGTGCTGGCCTTCGTCCGGTCGCCCGTCCTCCAGGTCGATGCCGTGGGAATCCCCGTCCTCAGCCGTTCTGAGGATATCGCCAACGCGCGCCTTCGGTTTGAAAACGGATGCGTGGCGAACCTCACCGCCAGCCGGGTCAGCCCGGAGCGGATGCGCAAGATTCGGGTCTTCAGCGGTGGGGCGGTGCCGAGCTACGTGTCGCTCGATTACCGTGCTCAGTCGGGGTACCTCTGCCGCCTGGCGCGTTCGAGCGAGGCGGATGCGTCGCTGTGGCAGAGAATCCTGGCGGCGCGGGAAGGGACGATTATCAGCGAATTCGCGGGCAAGCGGATTGTCCGCGAGTCGGTGCCGATCACGCACGAGGAACCGCTGAAGCTCGAACTCCAGAGTTTCATCAACTGTATCCGCGCCCGTCAGGCCCCCGTCGTCACCGGCGAAGCGGCCAAACACGCACTTGATCTGGCCTTCGAAATCACGCGCCAGATCCAGGCCGGCATCCCGTCCTCCTGGGCCGGATGGGAGTCCGCGGCTGAGCCCAACCCCGTGGCGGCCTCATCGGGCGATGCGCCCCGTGAGAGACTCGGAGGGTGAGTCCCCGGACCGCTGTAAGTCCGCATGAGAACCAACCCGCCTCACGGGATCATGCTGGTGGCCGGCGAGACGAGTGGCGACTTGCTGGGCGCTGAACTCGTGTCCGCTCTGCGCCGATCGCCCGGATGGCAGGCCTGGCCTCACGAACCCCGGGTGTTTGGCGCGGGCGGCCCGCTCATGAGGGCCGCAGGCGTGGACATCGCGCTGGATCTCACCCGGCATGCGGTTGTCGGCTTGGCTGAGGTGGTGCGGCGGGCTCTCGAATTTCGGCGCTTGCTTCAGAGCCTTGTCGACTTGGCCTGCGCGCGCCAACCCGACCTGCTGGTTGGGATCGATTTCTCCGCATTCAATCGCCGTCTGGTGCGGGCTCTCAGGCGCCGGTTGGCGGCGCAAACCGGGGTCTTCCACAACTGGCGCCCACGTTTTGTGCAGTACGTGTCGCCTCAGGTCTGGGCCTCGCGACCGCGACGCGCTTACGGTCTGGCGCGCGATTATGACCTGCTGCTCTGCCTGTTCTCGTTTGAGAAGGAGTGGTACGCGCGGCGGGTTCCCAAACTCGCCGTCGAATGGGTGGGCCATCCATTGCTTGACCGTCATGCCACGCGTTTGGCCCGCCCGCGTGCCTCGCCCCCAGCCTCCCCGTCCGACCCGCCCACGATTCTCCTCCTGCCGGGCAGCCGCGTGGGCGAACTGCAGGCGCATCTCCCCGTCCTGCTTGGCGCGGTCGAACGGCTGCGTGCCGGTCTTCGAGCGCGATTCCAGCTCGTCCTGCCCAATCCGGGTCTGCGTCCTTTGGCCGAAAGGCTCGGGGCGCGCGACGGACCCGATTTCGCGGTGCAGGTGGGCGGTTTGGCGGAGGCGCTCGATGGGGCGACCGTGGCGATCGCATCGACGGGCACGGTGACTCTCGAATGTGCGCTGTACGGCGTGCCGACCGTCACGTTCTACAAGACCTCGTGGACAACGTATCAGTTCGCCAAGCGCCTGGTCACGGTCGCCTATGCGGCCATGCCGAACCTTCTTGCGAATGCGCCCGTCTTTCCCGAGTTCATTCAGCACGCTGCCACCCCAGACAACCTCGCCGACGCGGCGCGCGCGCTCCTCACGGACCCGGCCCGCCGCAATCAGATCGGGCAACGCCTCGCGCAAGTCGTCGGGTCCTTGGGCGGTCCTGGGGCCAGCGATCGGGCGGCCGCGGCCATCCTCGGCATTCTGAATTCGCCTCCGCGACGGCGGCTCTCGATGGGGCGGGATGCGCCGCATGATTTCCTCGCCCCGATGGGCGCCGATTTGTAGGATGCAGCCCATGACACGTCATTGCCATCAGTGTGGCTGGGAATGGACGCACGGGCGCCAGCCCGGGCGGACCGAGGCTTGCGAGCGGTGCGGGGCGGAAATGCGGGTATGCCTGAACTGCCATCATTTTGATCTGGCCGTTGCCCAACAATGCCGCGAGTCGCGAGCCGAGCCTGTCGCGGAGAAGGATCGGGCGAACTTCTGTGAGTGGTTCGATTTCGCATGTCGTGTTTATGCGCCTCGGGGCGGGCGCGATCCAGCCTCGGACGCGCGCGCTCAATTCCAGAAACTCTTCGGAGATTGAGGAACTGCTGCTCCAGCGCGCGCGATGTTTATACGGAGCGACATGAATGATGCAGCGCCGGGTCAGGCCTGCCTGCCGGCAGGCAGGGCATCCGGTCTGCAAGCCTGGAGGCTGCGTGCCCCCACGCGGCGGACCTTCTGACGCTGTGTCTAGAAGCTGAGCTGCGCCGTGCAGGTCTACACCCGGTACAGAACCGCGGCGCGCCGCGGGCGTTGGCGTTCCTTGGCCCATCTGGCCCTCGCGAGCGCCGGAGTCGCCTTTCTGGGCTGGGTCTTCTGGCACACCGTGCGGACGCTCGATTCTCAGGCGCCTGCTTCTGCAACACCCAAGCCCGCCACTGCGGCTGGCGCCCAGGCCCCCGCCGCACACCCCCCCGTCCCGCAAACACCAGCCGCCACGAACACGGCGCGCATCACCGTCTCCACCAATCTCGTCGTGCGGACGAATCCCAATCCGCTCCTGGTGTCGACGCCGGCGCTCCCCCTTGACCTCGAGCCTGTTCGCGATGTCGCCCGGCTGCAGTCTCCCGCCAGTGTCTTCGAAGCCCAACTTGCACTGGTGCGTCTGGGCATTTCACCCGGGGTGTTGGACGGCGTTCTCGGGTCGCAGACGCGGGCGGCCCTGTGCGTGTACCAACGCCGGGAACGTCTGCCCGCGACCGGCCAGCTCGATTCCCCCACACGGGCCCGCCTTGGTTATGCGGCGCCTGCCCTGACGCATCGCCTGGTGACGTTCGAGGACGTGGCCGGGTTGCGCTCGTTGAGCCCGACCTGGCTGGGCAAATCGCGCCAGGACCGCCTCGGCTACGAGACCGTCCTCGAGTTGGTGTCCGAACTCTCGCATTCGCACCCGAGATTTATCCGCAGTCTGAATCCCGGGATCGACTGGAGCAGGGCTGGGGTTGGATCGCTGGTTGTCACCCCCAATGCCGTTCGGCCTTCCATCGAAACCAAGGCCGACAAAGTGGAAATCTCCCTCGGTTCCAGGACGCTTCAGGTGCACGATGCCGGCGGACAACTGCTGGCGCACTTCCCGTGCAGCATCGCCCGCCGGGTCGAGAAGCGCCCCATAGGAACACTCCGGGTTGTGATGATCATACGCGACCCGAGCTACACCTTCGATCCAAAGGTCTTCCCCGAATCAGCCGAGGGACGGCGCCTCGGGCGCAAGCTGCTTCTGCCGCCAGGCCCGAACAACCCGGTCGGCACCGCCTGGATCGGTCTGAGCCGCCCCGGCTACGGCATCCACGGGACGCCGCACCCCGAGGATGTGGGGCGGACGGAATCGCACGGCTGCTTTCGGCTGGCCAACTGGGATGCCGAACACCTGGCCGATCTGGTCAGTGTGGGAACGCTGGTCGTTGTCGGGCGCTAGCCCGCTTCCGCCCTCCTCGGACAGGACGCGGGACTTGCCTGAACAACTGTTTGTTCGCTCATTCTTGCATGCTGTTGTGTATGTCGGGCGGCGATCAAAACTGCATGATGTTTTGTATTGCATTCGCGCCCCGCGGTGATCAGTCTCACCTCGCTTCCACTGCGGCGGCTATGCCACTGGATCCAGTGACGTGTTTTTCCGCCAGGACGGCTCGTGGATCAGGCAATCGGAAAGGCGAAGCTCGTCAGCTTCATGCCATGAATGAACGGTCAACCCTAATACCATGAATGCCCCAACCAATCAAATCGTATCGCTCGGTTTGCTCGCCGCTCTGACGGCATGTTTTGCCGCCGCCGTGGCGCAAGCCCAAATCCCCGTCCTCTCCACAAAAGACAAAGTCGCCTCCCGCGTCGGCGTCTTTCGCGGCGGATCCACTTTCACGCCGGATGGCCTCGGCCACACCGGGCAGGTCGGCGATCGCGCGGTTGACTTCGGGATGGGCACCGGGCCTGTGTACGTCGAGGATGCGACGTTCCTGAATGCTCTTGCCCAGAATGACGAGATGTCGGTTGCGCTCTGGGTCTACAAGTACGACACCGCCGCTGGCTCGGGCTTTTGGATGAACTCGCCTTCGAGCAACGAAGGCAAGCGCGGTTTTCAGGCCCACATCCCCTGGAGCAACAACAATGTCTACTTCGACACCGCCGGCTGCTGCACCGCACCCCAGCGCATCAACGCCAGCGTCGACAATTGGACCGGTTGGTCGGGCGATTGGCTGATGTGGCACTTCCTGGTCTTCATCAAGAAGGGCGCCGACAAGCAAATCTGGATCGACGGCCAGTTGTTCCTCGACCAGGAGACCGCCAATCCCGGCATCGCCGCCGCCAAGTTGCCGACCGACTTCACCGACATGTACATCGGGTCCGACGGCGCCGGCGCAGGTCTGTTCCATGCGCTGGTCGATGACTTCTCGATTTACGGGACCGCACTGAGCGAGGCGACGATCGCCCAACTCTACAGCGGCACGCTTCCGACCGCCTTGCCGGCGAGCGATAAACTCGCCGCCTACTGGGATTTCAACGACGTTCCGGGCGAAGGCATATTTCTCTCCGTCAGCCCGGCTCCGAACGCCGGCGGCGCCGCCCCCAATCTGATCCGGATCGTCCATGTCGATGGCTTGGTCCCTTGGGAGACAGGGAATGTGACCCTCAAGGTGGACGGCGTTACAGTGACGCCCAATTTCGACAAAGACGCGATCACAGCCACCCTGACCTACGTTCCCACCCCTGCGTTCACAGGGCACACGACCCACAAGATCGCACTCACGTACCCGGGTGAAGCGGGAACACCAGTCACCGCGGAATGGAGTTTCCTAGTCGGCCCCTACACCAAAGACGTCGTGGCATCCCGGATCGGCACCTTCCTCGATGGCTCGACCTTCACAGCGGACGCCGGAGGCCGCACCGGCCAGCCGGGAGATCTGGGCGCCGACTTCGGCAACCTGACCGGTCCGGTCCGAGTCCACGACGCGACATTCCTCAACGCCCTGGCCCAAAACGATGTGATGTGCTTCGCCTTCTGGCTCAAGAAACCCGCCATCGAGGCCGGGTCCGCCTTTTGGGCCAACTCAGCCTCCAGCGCGGCGGACCTGCGCGGTTTCCAGGCGCACGTCCCGTGGAGCGACGGCAACATCTATTTCGACTCGGCCGGCTGCTGCGGCGCCGCAACCGAACGCATTTACGCCAACATCAGTACCTTCGCCTACTACTCGGGCGAGGTCTCCTGGTGGAACGACTGGCATCACTTCGTCTTTCAGAAGAACCTGTCGACAAAGGAAATCTGGATCGACGGCCAGTACTTCCTGATCGGCGACAACACCGACCCGCTGCCAACCGACTTCACCGAACTGTTCATCGGCGCCGCCGCCTCAGGAGTCAATCGCATGAGCGGTGTCATCGACGATTTCGCCATCTTCGGAGCCGCCTTGAGCGAAACCACAATCGCCCAGCTCGCCGACGGCACGGCGCCGACGGCGCTCCCCGCCTCCGACAAACTCACCGCGTACTGGTCCTTCAACGACTTCCCGTCCGCGGGAATGTTTACGACCATCGACCCCACGCCTAATTCACAGGCGGCGCGGCCTGATCTCGTCTATGTGCGCCACATGGACGGCACTGTCGTCTGGGACCAAAACAAAGTGAGCCTGAAGGTGGATGACACACCGGTGAGTTACGCGTTTGCCAAGAATGGCCGGCTGTCCGATGTCAGCTATGTCCCCGATCCCTGGTTTCAAGCCGGCTCGACTCACAAGGCCACCCTAATCTATCCGGGCGAGGGCGCCGCACAGGAAACCCTCGAATGGCAGTTCACCATCGGAACCTTCGAAGAGGTCGGCACTGACCTCTGGACCGCGCCCGGGACTGGCGACTCGACCAAGCCAGGTTTCAAGGCGCGCGTTTGGCAGATCGACCAACTGGGCACGGTGGGACTCCTCAACTACGTCCGGCGGGCGGAGCAGGAACTGGCCGGAATTATCGGGCCCAACGTGGCCGACATGACCACCGCAGTCGAGGGCGTGTTCAACGTCGACCTCGTCAACTGGAATCAAGACCACGCGACAACCCAAATCGGCAATTTCCAGACGGGCAGCACCCCCAGCCGGCCCGACGCTCCCATCCCGGGCATCCCCGGCACGGGGAACACTGCCTACAACACCGACAATATCGCGGCCGAAATCATCGCCTACCTCGAGTTCCCTGCCGCCGGATTCTATCAGATGGGCGTCAACAGCGATGACGGCTTCCGAGTCAGCGTGGGCGACACACCGCCGGCCAACAACCTGGCCCTCGTCGTGAGCGGCGCCCCCTCGGCTGCGGGCAGCTACCATACAGCCGTGGCCCCCTCGAGCACGGCCAAGCCATTCACCGCCCCCATCAGCGCCAAGCTGGTGTACATGGACCCGGCTGACGGATGCACCGATCTGGTCAACGCCGCCGCTCTGAGCGGGAACATCGCCCTGGTGGACCGCGGCACTTGCGACTTCAGTGCCAAGATCAAGGCAGCCAAGGACGCCGGCGCCATCGCGGTCGTCGTGGTGAATAATCGAACCGAAGATCTCGGGGCCTGGCCGGAAGGAGTGTTCCCGATCGAAATGGGCGCAGGCGCGGTCGGTTACCAGGACATTCCCGCCGTGATGATCTCGAGTCCCGATGGCGACAAGATCAAGACCGGCTTGAACAGCGATCTGATCGCTTCCCTTACGCCCGATGACACCCCGGCCCTCGGTGTGGCCGACTTTGGACGAGGATCGGCCGACACGATCTTCTCCTTCACGGTCTCCAAGGCGGGAGTCTATCCGTTCCGGTGCGTCTGGTTCGAAGGCAACGGCGGCGCAAATCTCGAGTGGTTCACCGTCACCCCCTCCGGCCAGAAAATCCTGATCAACGACACGTCGAATCCCGCGGCGATCAAGGCTTACCGGGCCCGCACCGCGTCGCCACAGCCAACACTCATGCTCAGCGTCGCCCGCTCGGGCAACAACCTGACCATCACGTCCAACCCGCAACCGCTGCCGGCCGGATTCGAACTGCAGACCGCACCCTCGATCAACGGTCCGTGGACAACTCAAGCGGGCGCGAACACCCCGATCACCGTGCCCATCGGCACCGAACAGGCCGTGTTCCTCCGCGCCGCCAAACCTTAGCGCTTCGATTCACAAATACGATCGCGTATCCGGACTGTGCAACGCCGAGTTTCGATAACTCGGCACTCAGTCTTTCAGCCATGAGTTCGTCACCGAACTTATGGATCGAAGGACTTGGTGAGCGGTCCGCACAGCGCATGGCACGCCCCCTCCACCCCACCGTTCGCCTCGTCTGATGGGGAAAGAGGACACCCTGTGGCTGTGGGGGGGCAGGTGAAGGGGCGCGTGTCGCGCATCCAGGCCTCTGGGCTCTCAGCGGCTCTCCGCCGCGGCGATCCTTCGGTTGCGGCTTTGCCGCGCCTGTTCCCACCCGATAAAGACATCGTTCGTCGTGCCCCCGCGCAGCGCTGGCGAAACTAACGGAAACCAACGGTCCGAGGGCCGAGCTCCGCGAGGCCCTGCTGTTCCGCGGTCATCCGGGCAGTCGGAAGTCAGCCGGGTTGGAGGTGATGAGGCGTTGAATGCCAGCGGTCCAGAGCGTGGCGGTGAGTTGGGTATCGAGGATGCGCTTTCGGCCCAGTGGTGGCGTTGCAGCCAATCGAGCGCCAGGCGCATCGAGTCGTCGGTGGGGAAGACCTGGCGGACCTCGGCGACGTTCCACCAGAATCGGGCCTTGGCGATGGCTTCCGACATGGGCAGCGGCTTCTGGAATCGCCGCGGGTCGGTGTCCTTGTAGATAAACTCCGCCAGCACTTGGGGAGCGAGGGTCACCAGGACGCCGGGTTGCAGGACCTCGCGTTGGAGGATTTCATGCGCCGTGGCGTGCGCGGGCAACTCGACCAGTTCGAGTTGAGCCAGGAAGGTGGTGTCCGCGCCAATCATTCGCGCGCATCGCGCATTTCACCGAGTGTGTCGTCGTCAGCGGAAGGAAAGGGCCGGAGAACGGCGCCGACGGAAGTCGGGTCAAATGCCGCAAGGACGTCGTGGGTGTCACGGGCGACAGCTTGGCCACGGGCGTATTGGCATCCGTGATGAACAGTTCACCCTTGCGGGCAATCGCGCGCACCAGTTCCGTCAGGTGTTCTTGCGCTTCGGTCAAACTCACCGTCTGCATAGCCGCAAAAGGAGGCACTGAATCGTCAAGGGGTTCTCACAATCGACAATGACATGAATCGAACTGACCAGAGGAATGTAGAGAACGGAGGAGGCGGGGCAAAGGCGTGATTTGGTCTGAGGGTCAAACCGCCTCCTCCGTTCTTTACATTCCCCGGTTGAACGAAGCCGCGACCAACCTGGAACCGGAGTCGGCGAGGATCTGTTTGAGGAAAGTGTCTGCGCCCAGCGTGGCGGGTGCGCCCGGGTCAGCCTTGGCGTGGAGGCGTGGCCCCCGTTGCTGTCCTTGGAAGTCCCCATCAAGGGTCTCTGGTTTGGTCTGGTCGTCCATCAGCCAGTAGTAACTGCACGTGTCCAGCGCGTATTTCACGTGGACGAGAGACGTGGTGAGGCGGTTGCGGCGATTGGGCTGTTATCGGTCGGCGAGATCACCCCATTCCTCCGGTGGAAGGGGCTGAACCAGCGCCGCCGGATCGTGCGTCTCCGTGGAACCAACCAGATCGGGATGTCGCGTGAGCCGCCCGCGGATCGACGCGAGAGGCACTAATTTCACCGCCAGATGGTCTGCTTCGCGCGCAATGAATACTTCCTCGCCAGCTTCTGCTTGGGCGATGATCTGGGCGAGTCGTGTCTGGGCTTCAGCGACTGTGATCGTCATAGGCACACTTTACTGGCGGCGCAGGGAAATTCAAAGCTACAGTGTGCGACGGCCGCGAGGTGTGCACCCCGGAAAGCCATTGGAAGGCGGTGGCTTTGAATCATGAATCCGTCCCCGCAACTTGCCCACGCCCGCGCGGTCACCGCGCCGCGTTTCGGTCCTTGCTCGCCCCCGCTCACAGCGCATACCTAGTTCGGCACGCCTCTCCCGAAACGGCCGCCGCCCACGCCGCCCACGCCGCCTTTGCCGGTGCACTTATTATTTCCTGACGGCCCCTAAAGCCTCAAAGCAGCGGCGCCGTGTCAGCCAAGCGCTGGTAATCCGGGTCCTTGGACTCCCACGGCAGACTGTGGATCGGGTTGACCCCTGCCGACGGGCGCTGCGAGCGGCTGTGGTCGGCGGAATACTGCATGTTCAACTCCTTGATCCGGGGGCCGCGCCAGCGAAAGGTCTCGCCGTGGCCGTCGAGAAAGGAGAAGCTGCAGCCGTTGTTGTGGCGATTCGCGGGCAGGTTCCAGACCCCGCCGGGATCGCTGCCTGCATTGCCCGGAATGGGCCGGTTGAAGCCGATCGCACCATTGTCGATGCTGATCGCATTCTCCTCGATGAAGACGGACGTCGACGATGGATTTCTGACCGCGCTGAATCGGTGCGCAATCAGGCCGGTGCGATCCGCGCCCAGGTCGAGGTTGTTGCCCAGCCAGACCGAGACCGCATACGAACGGTTGTGCGTCACCCGTGCGCCGGAGCCGCGGCCCACACCCTGAATATAAGCCCGGCTCGAAGGACACCGATAGATCTCGACGGAACTGTTGTAGAGGAAAAGAACGCCGAATCGGGGATGATCAAGGTAGTCGGCGGCATACTCCTGAACGTTGCCTTTGATCCAGGCCTTGTCGCCAGGACTGGCGACGCCGGTGACCGAGTTGTCCATCAGCGTGTCGCCGTTGTCGGTGGCGTAAAGCTCGTAGGCGAGCTGAAGTTGTTTCACATTGTTCAGGCACGCAATGGCCTGGGCCTTTACCTTCGCCTTGGACAGCGCCGGCAACAGCATCCCCGCCAGGATCGCGATGATCGCGATCACCACAAGCAACTCGATCAGAGTAAATCCGCACTGTCGCCCGCATGGCCTTGCATGCGCGCCATCCGCGACAGCCGCTTTTTCATACGCATTCATTTTCATTCTCGGTTCCCCGCGAGGCGCGCCTCAGACCAATTCAATCCTCAACCTCATGAACCAGCCCCGCCGTTTTCCCGCCGTTCTCTTCCGCGCCTCGCTTCTCTAGAATCCTTGACCCCGTCAACGAGGCTCAGAAACTTGACTTGTCCACAAAGAGTCTGACCAGTCAAGGATTCTACATTCCTTCATGCGCGCGAGCGTTCAAGCCTAAAGTCATGGCACGGTTTCGGGGCTGGGCCGATTCGAAGCCGGATGCGCTTGACGCGTGCAGTTCCGGCGCGTCAGCATCCATGCAAACGCGGATGCCGGCCCAGCGGTCCGCGCCATCGTCCGAGACCACGACGAAATGAACAACAACGAACGACACATCCTGAGATGAAACACTCGAACGAGCCCAATCCCTGCCCTGTTGTCCGATTCCTGCTGCTCCTCATGCTGGGGCTGACGCTCGGCTTCAGCGCGCGCGCACAATCCTACCAACTCACACCGGTTTGGAGCCTCGCGCCGGGTGACGTCGCGTTTCTCGACACCACCCACTTGACGCGTGGTCTGGCTTATAACCCCACGACCGATCACTTGCTCGTGCCGAGCCGCACCGGCTCGGCGGCGGTGCATGTCCTGGACGCCGGCACGGGCGGGGAACTCGGGACGCTTCCTTTTGACACTTCTGTGATCACCGGCGGCACGTTCCCGGTAAACATGGTTGCGATCACCGACGATGGCGTGATCTATGTGGGCAACCTGACCGTCGACACCACCGGCGCCAGCGGCCCGTTCCGTCTCTATCGCTGGGCGGACGAGGCGGCGCAGCCCGAGCTGGTCTATTCCGGCGATCCTTCGGAAGCCGACGGAGTCGCCAACAACCGCCGGTTTGGCGATTCGCTTGTTCTGCGTGGCACGGGCTCGAACACGCAGATTCTGCTCGGCACGCGCGACAAGAACGTCGCCCTGCTCACCACCGCGGATGGAATGACTTTCACCGCGCAAAAGATTGTCACCGATTGCGCGGCCGACGACACGCGGTGGGGATTGGCCTGGGGCCTTGGCAACACGTTCTGGGCCAAACAGGCCGGCGGCAATCTCAAGCAGTTCACGCTCGATCTCACGGCCGGCACCGCGGCCGTGACAACCACGGTCACCGGTATCGTCGGCGCCCCGCTTGATCTCGATCCCGCTCGCGCCCTGCTCGGCATTGTCGAGGCAGGCTCGGCCGACACCGCCAATCACAGACTCCGACTCTACGATATCTCGAATCCCGCCGCCCCCCAACTCCAGGACGCCGCCAAGGATTTCCCGGGCGGGTACTCCAATGGCAATCTCACCGGCGCCGTCGCCCTTCACGCGGGAAGACTCTTCGCCCTGGAATCCAACAACGGCATGATGGCCTTTGACCTGATCGAGGTCTTCCTGCCCCCGGGCATCGCCACCCAACCGGCCAACGCCACCGTTTGGCAAGGCGCCCAGACCTACACGTTCTCGGTTGGCGTGAGCGGCACTCAACCGTTCACCTACCAATGGCGGTTCAACGGCGAGGAGATCGCAGGGGCGACCTCCCCGACGCTGACGCTCTCGAACATCGCGTCCGCCAGCCAGGGCGCTTACAGTGTCGTCGTCAGCAACCTAAGCGGCTCGGCCACCAGCGCCGAAGCGACGCTCACGGTCCTGCCCTCGAACGCCTCGCCGCAGGTCGAGAACATCTGGAACGTCCTGCCCGGAACACGGCCCTATCTGACATCCGGATACAAAGAGTACGGTTTGGCCATCAACCCGCTCACCACCAACGTCATCGTGGTCACCCGCCTCAACCCGACCAACATGATCGCGGTGATCGACATGCAAACGGGCGAACACAAGCACTACATCGATTACTCCGGACTCACCCTCTACGGCGGAATGAACAAAGTCGACGTCGCCGATGACGGCGTGATCTACATCTGCAACGTCACCGGCAACACCGACACAACACCGTTCACCATCTACGGCATCGGCGACGACAGCCCCTACACGCCCGACCAATGGCTCGCCTTCAGCGGCGACCCCGGCAACGGCATCACCGCCCCCACCGACGGCTGGGGCGCCAACATCGATGTGCGCGGCGGCGGCCTCGAGACCGAAATCCTGGTCGGCGCCGGCAAATGGAGTCCCACCCCGCTCCAAGCGCGCACCGTCGCCATTCTCAAACCCGATCCCAACTACGAGTTCATCTCCACCACCATCACCGTGCCCGACGCGCCGCCCAACATCTTCCGATTCGGCCTGGCCTGGGGCCCCGGCAACAACACCTTCTGGGTCAAAGCTGTCGGCAGCCTCTACCTCATCGAGTTTGACCTCGGCACCGGACTGGGCGCCGTCAAGGCGACCTACCCCACCGAAGGCGACCGCAGCGTCCCTGCGTCGGTCACAGGCATCAAGTACGACGCCGCCACCGGTCTCCTGGCCGGCCTGCGCAACGGCAGCCCTCCCAGCCCCGTCAGCGTCCCCGTCTACGACGTCCGCGACCTGGCCGCCGGCCCGCTCTGGGTCGATAACGAACTCTTCACCACGTACAATCCGGACATCGAGTTTCAGGGCAATGTGGATTTTGGCGCGGGCTACCTGGTGGCTCTGGGCGTGAACAACGGACTCAAGGCGTTCCTAATCGATCCCACCTACGTCCCGCCGGCCGAGTCTTTCAAGATTCTGAGCGTGACCTCCGCCGCAGGCGGCATCGCCCTCGAGTGGCAATCGAAGGTGGGCGCCTCCTACCAGGTCCAGACCGCCAGCGCCGTGAATGGCCCCTGGCAAGACCTTGGCAGCCCCATCACGGCCGCCGGCAACACAGCGTCGTTCGTCGACCAAACGCCGGCCGCCGCGCAGCGGTTCTACCGCGTCCAAATCCGCTAGCGCGCATGAGTGCACTTTACGATGACATCGGCTCCGCATTTTACCCATGTCGAAGAGCCGGACACCGACCATGGACGCTGCGACCAGCGCCGGATAAGAGTCTATCCCTTCGAACCGCTGTAGGCCGCGTGCCCTGCCTGCGCCGCAAAGCGCAGCGGCCTGTCTGCCATGTCGGGCACGGCACAGGCAGGCGCGGCAGGCAGGCCCCACGCGACGCAGACTCGATCCCCGCCGACAGCCCGCAGATGCACTGCGGGGTCAATGTGACTGGATCTCGAGGTGCCCGGGGCTGGAGGGATCGATCGGTTTCGGGTTGAATCGGGGCCGCGTGGCTGTCATCAGTTAGCACGCTGATCCGCGGCTCCCATGAGTGCAACACACGCTCCTCCGCCCGGCCCCGGACAACGTCCGCCGCCGGGAGCGCCGCCTGCGCCTCCGCAGGCGGGTTCGGCGTCGTCACTGCGCGGCTCGGAACCCGCGAGTGAGGGCGGGGGCGCCCCGACCCGCGTCCTGGGCATCGATCTGGGCGGCGAGACCATCAAAATTGTCGAACTGACGCGGGTTGACGGGCAATGGCGATGGACCCGTCGCGTGCATTTTGAGCATGCGAAGCAGCCGGGTCCGCGGCTGGTTGCGGCGCTGGCGGACTTCGATTGGCCGACGTTGAGCGGGGCCGCTTCTAGCGGACGGCTGGCCCGGCTGGTGCGACTGCCGCGTGTGCCGACCAAGCAGGCCCAGGCGAGGGCTTATCGGTTCCTGTTCGGCAACGATCCGGCCACGGTCATCTCGATCGGCAGCCACGGCTTCTCGGTGCTCGAACTGCGAGACAAGGGCATCGAAATCTTCCGGGAAAACAGCCGCTGTTCGCAAGGGACCGGCAATTTTCTGCGCCAATTGACCGAACGCTTCGGGCTCGATGTCGGGGCCGCCAGTGCCCTGTGCGCCGATGTCTCGGACCCCGCGCCGCTTTCGGGGCGATGCCCGGTGATCCTGAAGACGGATATGACGCACCTGGCCAACAAGGGCGAAAGCCGGGGCCGCATTCTGGCCGGATTGTTCGACGCGGTGGGGGCGAATGTGTTGACTCTCCTCAAACCGCGGCTCAGCCCCAGCCCGGTCGCCTTGATCGGCGGGGTGAGCCGTTCGCTGCGTGTGCAGCGGACTGTGGCGCGCTTTCTCTCCGAGAACGGATTTCAATCCCGAACCGTGGCTCCCGAGGACGCGCTCTTCTTCGAGGCCCTCGGGAGCGCCCTTGTCGCGGCCGAGCGGCAGGCGCCCCTCCCGACGCTGTCGGAAGTCATCGCCGGAGAGACCCGGAGCCGCCTCGAACGGTTGCCGGCGCTGGCTCAATCGCTGCCCCTGGTGCGGCGCATGGTCTCGCCCGTGGCGCCCCGGATCGAAGGGCTCGAGCGCCGGCTGATTCTGGGATTGGACATCGGGTCGACCGGGTCGAAGCTGGTGGCGTTGGACGAGGTGGCTGGGGAAGCGCTCTGGGATTGTTACCGCCGAACGGGAGGCGATCCGGTCGGCGCAGCCCAGGCCCTGATTCGAGCGTTCGTTGACGGACCGGCCGGGAGGTTCCCTGTCCTCGGGCTGGGTGTGACCGGCAGCGGGCGGGAGATTGTGGGGTCGCTCTGCAGAACATGCTACGGCTCCGACGCGGTCCTGATCATCAACGAGATTGTGGCTCACGCCGAAGGCGCCCTCCACTTCGACGCGCGCGTAGACACCATTTTCGAGATCGGCGGCCAGGACGCCAAGTACATCCGACTCGATGAAGGCCGTGTCATCGATTGCGCCATGAACGAGGCGTGCAGCGCGGGCACCGGCTCGTTCATCGAGGAACAGGGACGCAAGTTCGCCGGATTGGACGACGTGGCCCAACTCGGACGGGAAGCCCTCGATGCATCCCACGGCGTCTCTCTGGGCCAACACTGTTCGGTCTTCATGGCGGAGGTCATCGACGAGGCGGTGGCCGCCGGCGTCGATCAGAGCGCCATCCTGGCCGGCCTCTATGATTCCATCATCCAGAACTACCTGAACCGCGTCAAAGGCAGCCGTTCGGTCGGACGCGTGATCTTCTGCCAGGGCATGCCTTTCGCCTCGGACGCCCTGGCCGCCGCAGTCGCGCGCCAAACCGGCGGAGAGATCATCATCCCCCCTAACCCGGGCACCGTGGGCGCGCTCGGCATCGCGCTGCTGGCCCGAGGGACGATCTCCCTGGATCGAGCCGACGGGCTCGACCTCGACCGTTTTCTGTCAGCTCGGGTCGAGCGGAAGGACACATTCGTCTGCCAGGCGACCGTTGGGTGCGGCGCGAGCGGGAACCACTGCCGGATCGACAGCCTGACGACGGTGGTCCTCGGGGAACGGCGTGTGTTCCGCTGGGGCGGCGCATGCGCTCTCTATGACAAAGGGACGCGCCGGATCAAACTACCGGACCGTTCGCCCGATCCGTTTCGGGAACGCGAGGCACTGGTGGCGGATCTAATGCACCGTCTCGATGCGCCCCCCCCCGGCAACGGAACCCGCCGGCGCATTGCCTTGACCGACGAGTTCGCCCTCAAAGGGCTGCTGCCGTTTTTCTCCGTCTTTCTGCGGACGCTCGGCTTCGATCTCGTCTTCCACACGGGCGCCGGTCGGGCCGCTCTCAAGCGGGGCATTCAAGAGGCCAATGTGCCGTTCTGCGCTCCGATGCAATTGTACTGCGGGCTCGCAAGCCAACTCGCGGCGGAGCCTGCGGACTATGTCTTTCTGCCGATGATCAGGCATCTGCCGCGGGTAGACAGCGAGCCGTTCGCCAAGACCTGCCCGATCCTCCAGGCCAGTCCCGACATGATCCGGTGGGGATTGGACGGCGGGGACCGCTCGAGGGTGCTGTCGCCGGTGATTAACGTCGGGCCGGCCAATCTCGATTCCCCCGAGTTCGTAGAGAGCTGTCGGCGTCTGGCGGCGTCGTTGGGAATCGGGGGCCGCCGGTGGCGTGCGGCCTGGGAAGCTGCGCGCGAGGCTCAGCTTGATTTTGACCGCCGCTGTTTCGAGATCGGGGGCCGGGTCTTGGCGTTCTGTGCCGAGCGGGACGTGCTGCCGATCGTCGTGCTGGGGCGTCCGTACACAATCTACAACACGGTGCTCAATTCGAATGTGCCGGCCCTGCTGCGCGAGCAAGGCGCCTTGGCGATCCCGCTCGATTGCTACCCGGTGGATCGGGCGGTGCCGGTTTTCAGCGAGATGTACTGGGCGTATGGGCAGCGCGTGCTGCGAGCCGCGCATCAGATTCGCCGCACGCCCGGCGTCTACGGCCTCTACGCCAGCAATTACTCGTGCGGACCCGACAGTTTCAACCTGCACTTCTGCGCGCACGTCATGGAGGGCAAGCCGTTTGCTGTCATCGAGACCGATGGGCATTCCGGCGACGCCGGCACGAAGACGCGCATCGAGGCCTTCCTCCATTGTGTCCGCGAAGACCGCAGCCGCGCGCGCGGCGGATCCGCCCCGAGTGATTTTGGCGGCCTGGCCCGCGCCCAGACCGAGTGGCGGGGGATTCAGGACAGGGGCGAGGTGCTGCTGATCCCGCGCATGAGCGGAGTCGCCGAGATGGTCGCGGCCTGCTTTCGGGGTTTGGGGATGCGTGCGGAATGCCTGCCCGAGCCGGACGCGGAGGCTTTGCGGCTGGGGCGCCGCCAGACCTCAGGCAAGGAGTGTCTGCCCATGTGCATCACCCTGGGCAGCCTGCTCCAGCGGTCCGCCCGTCTCCGCGAGCCCGGCGAGCGGCTTGCGCTGCTGATGCCTTGCGCGGCCGGCCCCTGCCGTTTCGGCGCCTACAGCCTGCTGCACCAGATCGTTGTCGGCCGCTTGGGCCTGGGAGACCGGGTGCGCCTCTGGTCGCCCAAGGAAGCCGACTACTTCGCCGGGCTCCCGCCGGGGTTCAGTCTCCTGCTCTTTTCGGGGGTGATGGCCTTCGACGTCCTGCACGAGGCCTTGCTCGAAACCAGACCGCTCGAATGCCGGCCGGGCGCGGCCGCCGCGATCCACACCGCCGCTCAGGCCCGACTCGAGCGCCTGCTCGAAGAGCACGCCCGCACCGATCTGTCGGCACGGGCCGCGCTGCACGCGGTGGCCAGCGGCCATCTCTTCGGCCTGCGCGATCTGGTCGCCCGGACGGCGGCGGACCTTGCCGCGCTGCGCGCCGATCGCCCCATGCCAACCGTCCTGGTTGTGGGCGAGATTTACGTGCGACTGGATCCGTTCGCGAACAGTTACCTCATACGGGAATTGGAGGCGCGCGGACTGCGAGTGCGACTGGCTGCCGTCAACGAGTGGCTCGAATATGTCGAGCACTTTCATCAGATAAACGCCTCGGCTCTCGACCTTTCGCCGCGCCTGAGGGTCTTCCTCCAAAACCGCATCCAGAACATCCTGTACCGGGCGGCCGGACGCGCCTTCCAGTGGCCGGAGCGGATTTCGGTGCGCGACTGTCTGGACGCCGCGCTGCCCTATTTGCGTCCGGCGCTCGAGGGCGAGGCGGTGCTTACGCTCGGCGGGCCAATCCGGGCCTGGCGGTTGGGGCAGATCGATGCGGTGGTCAGCGCGGGTCCTCTCGAATGCATGCCCAACAAGATCGCCGAAGCCCAGTTTTTCCACGTGGCCGAACAGGAGGGTCTCTTGAGCCTGACCCTCTCGCTCAACGGCGAACCGGTGGCGCCAGACGTGCTGGACAACTTCGCATTCGAGGTCCACGAGCGTTTCGCCCGCCGTGCCTCGGAACGAACGCCGTCGATGCGTCCGTCTTGGTGAGCGCGGCATAATACGGATGCTCGCGGTTCCGAAAAGCCTTCAAGGTCCGTTCGCAAATGATGTTCGACGGCACAAGCCACAGAGGTCAACGCCATGCTCCTTCGTCGCGCCTCGCCAGCGAGCCAAATCCCCTCCGGCAAAACCGAAAGTAATTTTTGCACAGACCCTAATTGCCCCCAGGCGTCTTCACCTGGGCGCTGATGCTTTTGACGCGCGCGGCCTTGGCGGCGTCCATGACCTCGACGATGTGACCCCACGTCGCGGTCGTGTCGCCGCGAATGCTCAGGGCCAGGTCGGGTTCGCGGGCGACGCGCGCGGCCAGTTCGGCGCGCAGAGCATCGAGCGTGATGCGCTGTTCTCCCAGAAAGAAGAAAGGCGGCTCATTGGCCACCGTGACAATCAGGCTCGCTTCGGAGGCGCCTTCGCGCGGCTGACTCGATTCGGGCAGGGTGAGCCTGACCGCCGGATGGCGTTTGAAGGTCGTGGTGACCATCATGAAGATCAGAAGGACGATCAGGATGTCGATGAGCGACACGATGATGATGGCAGGGGGCTGGCGGCGTTTGCGCTCGAAGAACCGCATGGCTGGGGTCAGGCTTTGCGTGTCGAACCGGCGGTTTCCTTCGCGGGCGCAATGCGTGTCCGATGCCGGTACTGCCGCCGCAGGAAATCGTTGAGCAGCGTTTCCATCTCGACGGCGAGGGCCTGGACTTTGGCGGTATAGTAGCTCCAGGCGACGAGCGTGGGGATGGCGATGAGCAGGCCCATGAGCGTCGTATTGAGGGCGATGGCGATGCCCTTGGCGAGCACCGAGTTGTCGGCCAGGCCGGTCTGGCCCAGGTCGGCAAAGAGCGTGATCAGTCCGTGCACGGTTCCCACCAGGCCGAGAAGCGGAGCGATACCGACCACAACCTCGAGCACCACCAGGCCGCGTTCGAGTTGGACGATTTCGTTTCGGGCGCGCGTCTGAATGCAATCGGCATTGTCGGGTTTTGGCCAGGGGAGGTGCTCGATGGCGAGGAGGACCAGTCGCCCGAGTGTCGAGCGCTTCTGCTGGCAAAGCACGCGCAAGGCCTGGAGGTCTTCCTTGCTCCCCGTCGTTTCGATCGCTTCCTCGATGCTCGCCGGAACCACCCTGCTCCGCCGCAAAGCCAGACCGCGCTCGATGATGAAGGTCAGACCGACAATCGACGTCAACACCAAAACCACCATGAATGGCCCGCCAGCCAGGAGGAACTCCCACATAGTTTCGTCTCAGTAGTAAAACGTGAACCGCACATCGCGGGAGGCCGCCCCCACCATCCGGCGCACGTCTGTCGGCCATTGCTCGTACGGCGCCGGTTTGTGGATCGCCAACTCGCAGATCATGGTGTAGATCTCGCCGACGTCCGATTGGACGGTCTTCAAGTCGGTGATGCGTCCGTCGGGAGTCAGCCGGAAATCGATCACGACTTTGCCCATGCGATCGAGGCTGTAACCCTGCTGTTCGAGCAGAGCGTACCAGCATTGCTGGACGGCGGCGATGAACTTGGCATCGTAGCTCCCCAAGGGCGTCGCCTGCACATCGAGAGACGAGGACACGGAGAACCTCCGCACCCCCCCTTCCTGCTTCATCTTCTCGCCCACCAGAGCGCTGTTCGGATTCAACTGTCGTTGCGCCAGTGCCGCCGCCACCGTGCGGGGACGCGGACGGGCTGCCCGCGCCCCCTCGACCGGCGTCGGCACGGGCACCGTCACCGCCGGCGCGGCGGGGACCGGATTCGCCTTGGCCAGCAGCGTCTCGCCCGGAGGCCGTGCCGGATCGGGCTCCGCCACGGGCGGGGGCAAAGGTTGAAGCGGTGCGGGCGCGACAGTGACGGCCTGGGGTTGGATGGCCTCGGGGACGATGCCGTCCTGGGGCTGTTGCGGGGCCACGGGAGCCGGCTCCAGCGGTTGTGCAACCTGCGCGCGCTCGCTGTCCATGGTCTTGAGCACCTTGTCCTGGGTGCCGTCAAACGCCGGGGTATCCGTGTCGCGGCTGGTGTCGCGATTGCCGGCCAACGAACTGACCGACGAATAATACGGGGTCTTTGCAGGCGTTTCGGTCGTGGCCTGGCTCGGATCGACATCCACAAACAACACCGGGATTTCCTGGTCCGCCTCCCGGAGCGCGGGATTCTCGGCAGCCGGAGGCGCCGAGGCGCGTTGGGCCGCCAGGGTCGATTCGACGTCGACGCCCAGCGCCTGGGCCAGGAGCACCAGCGGGCTGTATCGCCACAACTCGTAGCGGTTCACAACCTCGATCGAGCCAAACAGAAGCGCGTGCAGCACCACGGACACGAAGAATGCCCGGACGACCGGACGCATCGTCCGGCGCGGCATCCAGGCAAGCGCTTCAGTCTGCATTGTGCGGATTACAGAATGCCGCACCCCGTCCGATGCGGCAACTGGAAGTTCTCACCACGGCGAATCGCCGGCCCATTGCGAGCCGCCACGCTCGCCGCCATACCGCAAGATGAAACTGGAGTTTTTCGGATTGCAGCCTTCTACTGGCGCGGGCCGGCCATTCGCCAAACCGTGGACGTCAGACGGAGAAGCCTGATCGAACTGAACACCGCCGTCGTGTTGTGGGCGGGCACGGCGCTCTTTGCCAAGTGGATTCCACTGCCCGCGCATCAGATCACCGGGCTGCGGTCGGTCGTGGCGGCCGGGGCGTTGTTGGTCCTGCTGACAGCCCGGCGGGATTCGCTCGGCGTGCGCGGACTGCGCGACCTTGGGTTGTTGATCGGCTCGGGAGTGGCGTTGGCGGCCCATTGGATCACCTACTTCCAGTCGATCCAGACGTCGACCGTCGCCATCGGCATTCTGTCCGTGCACGCCTATCCCATCATGACCGCTCTGGTCGAGCCGTTGTGGTTCAAGGAGAAACTCCGCGCGTTCGATGTCGGCCTGGCCGCGGTGGTCGGGGTGGGTCTGATAGTTCTGGTGCCCGAGTTCTCCCCGGACAGCCCCATTCTCCAGGGCACGCTCTGGGGGCTGCTTTCCGCGGTTCTGTTCACTTTGCGGAATCTCCTGACTCGGCATCTGCGTTCGGTGTACAGCGGAATCCACGTGACCTTCTGGCAATTGGCGACCTCGGTGGCGGTCCTGTTGCCGACGACACTTGCCTGGGGCGAGCCCGTGAGCGCGTCGTCCGCGTACAAACTGGTGCTGCTGGGCGTGCTATTCACGGCCCTGCCGCACACCCTGTACACCAATGCGCTTGAACATCTCAGCGCTCGGTCGGTCGGAATGCTCGGAACACTGCTGCCCGTCTACGGCACCGTCACCGCGGCACTGCTCCTGGGCGAGGTGCCGTCGATGCGCACCATCGTGGGCGGCGCGATCGTCCTGGGCGCCGTGACCATCGAGACGGGACGCGCCCTCCATACGCGGTAGCCCGGGTCGTTCACAGGCTCCGTGCGCATTCAACCGTTCAATGTCAACGCTTCCCATGAACCGTGGTTCCGTAGCCGCGGACGTGAGTCCGCGCCATCTCGCTCCGTCAAAAGCAGAAATCAGCGCCGACTCACGTCGGCGGCTACAAATCGGTTCATGGTCCCCGTGCGCATTCAACCGTTCAATGTCAACGCTTCCCATGGACGACGACTGGCGATACAAAGGGTCCGATGTCATGGCCCGCCGATTACCACATGCACACCTCGCTCTGCCGGCATGCCAAGGGTGAACCGTCCGATTACGCCCGCCGCGCCATCGAGCGCGGTCTGGATGAAATTGGATTCTCCGACCACAGCCCAATGCCCCGCGACGATTTCGACGACTGGCGCATGCGCCTGGACCAACTGTCGGACTACGTCGCGCGGGTCGATCGGGCGCGCCGCGAGGCGCCCTCCCTGACCATCAAGCTCGCGCTCGAAGTGGATTTCATTCCTGGGCAGGAGGAATGGGTGCGCGACCTTGCAGGGCGTCACCCCTGGGATTATCTCATCGGCTCGGTGCATTATGTGACCGAGTCGTGGGACATCGATAACCCCCACCGCATCGCCCTCTGGAAGGGGCGCGATCTGTTCGAGGTGTGGACCGCCTACTTCGAGCGGCTGACGCAGGCTGCCGAGTCGGGCCTGTTCGACATCATCGGGCACGCCGACCTCTGCAAGAAATTCGGATTTCGCCCGGACGCCGACTGCACGCCGCTCTACCGGCGGTTCCTCGCCTCGGCGAGGCGTGCCGGCGTCGCGATCGAACTGAACACCGCCGGTCTGCGCAAGGAATGCCGGGAGATTTACCCGAGCCGCGCCTTGCTCGAACTGGCGCACCGGGAGGGCGTTCCCATCGCGTTCGGATCGGACGCCCATGCGCCTGAGGAAGTCGGCGCCGATTTCGAAGAGGCGGTGGCCCTCGCCCGTTCGGTGGGCTATGCCCATGCCTGCCGCTGGACTCGGCGAGCGCGCACGACTGTCCCGCTCCTGGCGCCCGGCCCGGCGGAAATCAAAAGCTAAGAATCAGCGTTTGAGGAGAACGAAGACAGTGAATTCGGTGGGGGTCGGAAGCGACAGAGGGTCGCCGTGGGCAATCCCGCTCAGCACCGGGTCGCCGAAGAAATCCGTCGGCTCGAGCACGCGGAACCGGTCGCCGGGCTGAAGGAACATCGAGACATCGGCCGCCACGGACGGCGTGCGATCCCAATTGAGCACCGCCAGGTGGGCGCGTTGGGGATCGTATTTGCTGGGCTCGAGGACAACTCGAAATCCGGACGGGCGAGTCTCGAGCGCGCCCAGAAGCCAGTTGTCCTGCTCGACGACGCGCGCGAAGCGGCTGATTGTGAGCCGGGAATTGACGAAGAGATTGCCGCGCAACTCGCAATCGACGTTGGTGACGGCGGAGTAACCGAGCTGGACGGACATCCCATAGAAAAGGTTCGTCAGCACGCGAATGCCATGGCTCGGCTGGGCCCCGCCGATCAGGAAGGTGCCGGCGTCGTAGGCCATGTTGTTCTCGACACGGCAATGGTCGACGAAGGCCTGACGAGACCCGTACGCATGCAGGCTGTAGCCGAGCCCGCCGGTGAGGATGTTGTTCGAAATCGTTTTCACGCCGTGCCGGTTTTGGGTGTAAATGGCGTGTCCATGACCGCGTTGAGTGCCCGCCCAGCCATTGTCATAGATGATGCACCCGTGCAGTTCACTGTTGGTCGACCCCGCCCACCAGCTCACGCCTTGAGAGTTGTCGTGAATGATCAAGTGGATGAACTTGCAGTCGCCGCCGCCGTACACGTTCAGCCCACCCCACGGCCGGTTCAGATTCCGGTATGTCGGGTCCGGAGGAACCGGCTCCGCAGGGCGCGGCTCGGACACCAGGATTTCCAGATCCCAAATCCAGAGATGACTCGAAGGGGACTGCACGTTGAGCCCTCCATCGAGGATCACCCGCTCGCCGGGCATTGACCGGACGTGGACGGGGGCGCCGGCGCGCCCGGCCAGCTTGACCGGCCAGCCCATGCCGACGTTCTCGAACGGGCGTTTGTAAACGCCCCGACGCAGCCAGAGGGTGTCGCCCGGGGCGATCGGCTGCCGCCCGGCCAAAGCCGACTCGATGTCCCAGGGCGCACGACGGGACCCTTCGGCTGTGGCGGTCCCGTTCGTGGCCGCGTACCACTCGGAAGCCAGGATGCTCCCGTGTAATCCGAGGAAGACCCAAACGAAAACCTGACTGGCCCAGGCACGCATCGCCATCGAGTCTGCCTGGCGATGGAATCCGCCGCAAGACGAGACGCGATGTCCGAATAGGTGTAGGTTCTTGCGCCGCGTGGGGCACGCGGCCCAGGAGTTTGGGCACTATTCGGATTGTACATCATCGCGCACTCCATCGCGCACTTCATCGATCCGTGGCGAGCAGCACGTGCAACGACATCGACAAGATCAAGAATGCAATGGCTTGACTGCCGGATGAAGCAGGCCTTCACTTGGTTTGCCATGAAACGCCCCTTCACTTCTTTCCTCGGCGCCTGGTTGGGCTTGGCCATGCTCCTGGCGCCGGCGGCCCACGCGGAGGACGTCCGCGCAATTTTCCTCTTCAAGACCGTCTGGTACGAACAGAACGACGCCGGCGATCCCGTGCCGATTCCGAGTGCGGACGAACCCTATGACATCACGGCCGATGTTTATCTGACCGACGAGACGCTCAGCGACCCGGAATGGTATTGGTGGATTTCGGGCATGACAGTTCGCACGCCCAGCAGCCAAACGCATGGCATGACAATCGACTATGAGGAGGGCGGTTTCGATTACTACGACGGGGCGGTGAGCCAGCAGGCGTTGAACTCGAAGTACGGCCCCGGCAGCTACCGTTTCACGTTGTCGAGCTACATCACCGGAGACACCCGATACGACGTGCCCCTGGCCTCGGACGATTACCCCCCCGCGCCTCGATGCACCAACTTCGATGCCGCCCAGAGGGTCGATCCCACCAAGGATTTCACGCTGCGTTGGGCGACCTTCACCGGCGAAGGCGAGCGCGAGGTCTGGATCCACATCACGGATTCAGAGACTGGGGAGTTTGCGTTCTATGCCGGACCGATCGACGGCGCGGAGACCGCCATCGACATCCCGGCCGGGAAGCTGACATCGGACACAACCTACAGGGTCTGGATTTTGTTCACACGCTACACGCACCTCTCCTACCAGACGCTACCCGCGACCTACTCGGGCTTCGACGCTTACAACAGTTTCCCGCTCAAGGCGACCTCGGGCGGATCGGCGCCCGATCCGGCAGTCATCACCGCCTATCGCGTGCTCGAAAACGGCGATCTTGAACTGACCGCGGACTGCACCGCCGATCACCCCCTCACCGTCCAGGGCGCTCGAGCGCTCGACGCCCCGTGGTCTGACCTCCAGACCACCACGCCGGCAAGCTCGCAGGTCGTGCTGACCGTCCCCAAGGCGACCCTCGGCAATCGCCTCTTCCTACGCCTCGTCCAGGAGTAGACCCCGCCCAAACTGGTTGCGCGCGGACCACAGAAGGGCTTTAATTGCGGTGTCTTCGAATGAGCACTCACTTTCGATCTCCTTTGGATGCCGCCATGAACCGCCGTCTGCCGATCCCCTGCGCCTCGACCCCGCGCGCCCGATGGTCGCCGCGACCCTGGCTTCTGGCGGCCGTCTTGCTTGTTCCAATCGCCGGACTGGCCGATGACGCCACCCGGAAGACCGCCGCCGCGTGGCGGGCCGAGCATCGGCTCATCGATCTCCATCAACACGTCGATTCCAGCGAAACGGCGCTGCGACGGGACATGCGCCTGATGGACACCGTCGGTGTTGGGTTGGTTGTGAATCTGAGCGGCGGCTTCGTCACGCACAAGCCGGGCGAGAAATCCGCATTCGAGCGCAACAAGGAGCTGGCCGATCGCCTCTTCCCGGGCCGCTTCCTGTATTACATGAGTCTGGACTTCGCCGGTTGGGACGAGCCCGACTTTTCGGAACGTGCCGTGCAACAGCTCGAGGAGGGGTATCGGCTCGGGGCGGCGGGTTTGAAGGAATACAAGCGGCTGGGCCTTTATCTGAAAGACAAGGCCGGGCGATTGATCCGCGTGGACGATCCGAAGCTCGATCCGGTCTGGCGGCGCTGCGGCGAGTTGGGAATGCCCGTGTCGATTCACGTGGCGGATCCGCAGGCCTTCTGGAAGCCCTACAACGCCGAAAACGAGCGTTGGCGCGAACTCAAGGATCACCCGCAATGGTGGTTTGGCGACCCGGCGAAATACCCGCCGTTCCACGAGCTTCTGACGGCGCTGGACCGTGTGATCGAGCGCCACCCGCAAACCACGTTTGTCTGCGTGCATTTCGCCAATAACGCCGAGGACATCGATTGGGTCGAGCAGGCCCTGGACAAGCGCCCCAACATGCACGCCGACCTCGCGGCGCGCATCCCGGAGATCGGACGCCACGATCCGGCGCGCGTGCATCGGCTCTTTGTCAAACACCAAGACCGCATTCTGTTCGGCACGGATTTCATGGTGTACGCAAACCTCACGCTCGGGTCGGGCGGCAGCGGCCCGCCGCCGACCGACGAGGATGCCATCGAGTTCTACGAAAAGCACTGGCGGTGGCTGGAGACCTCCGACCGCCAATTCGAGCACATGACGCCCATTCAGGGAGACTGGAAGATCGACGCCATAGACCTGCCGGCCAGCGTGCTGCGGAAGATCTACTTCGACAACGCCCGGCGGTTGCTGGTCCGATCGCTGCCTTTGCCGGTGGTTCAGGCAAAGAAGATCGACCGGGATTTCAAACCGAACGGGCGCCTGGACGAACCGGCTTGGCGGGCCGCATCACCCGCGCGTCTCGAGTACCTCCTGAAGGATGGCTCCGCACGACCCGATCTGGCCACGACGGCCCGTATCCTCTGGTCCGACTCGCATCTCTATTTCGGGTTCGAGGCGCCTTACGAGACCCTTGCCACATTCGCGCCCGTCCTCAAAGACAAGGAACGCCTCGGCCTATGGGAACGCGACGTTGTCGAGGCGTTCATCGGAACCGATCCGACCCGCCCCGATCACTATACCGAATTCGAGGTGGCCCCGACCGGCGAGCGGTTGGACCTGGCCATCCGGGGACAGGACAAGGACTTCGACTGGAGCAGCGGTTTCGAATCGGCCGTCCGCCTGAACCGCAGGACCAAGGTCTGGACCACCGAATTCCGGATTCCGCTTGCGGCTCTCAGTCCGTCCAAGCCCGAGCCAGGCACGCGCTGGCGCCTCAATCTCTATCGCCACGCCGCCACGGAACGGGCCTTTCTGGCATGGAGCCCGACCGCCACGGCCACCGCGCACACGCCGGCAAAGTTCGGTTTCCTTGAACTTGTTCATTGAACGTACGCCACACCGACAGAGAGGCTGACCGCCGATGAACGCGGACGGTCCTCGAGGCGGCACACACTGCATGAAGATTCTGTTAGTCAGTCCCCAGACACCCGATACCTTTTGGAGTTTTCGTCATGTCGTTCGGATGGTGTCCAAACGCGCGGCGTTTCCCCCCTTGGGCCTGTTGACCGTCGCAGCGATGCTGCCGTCGGATTGGTCGCTGCGGGTGGTGGATTTGAACGTCGAGCGTCTGCGGGATGAGCATCTGCGGTGGGCCGACTACGTGATGCTCAGCGCGATGCGCATCCAGCGGGCGTCAGTGCTCGATGTGGTGGCCCGTTGCGCCGCGGCGGCCAAGCCGGTCATCGGAGGCGGCCCGCTTTTCACCACCGGCCACGAGGAGTTCTCCGAAGTGCCGCATGTCGTCCTGGGCGAGGCTGAGGACGTCATGCCGGAGCTGGTGCGGGACCTGGAACAGGGCACTCTCAAGCCCGTGTACCGGGCTTCAGGATACCCCGATGTCACGCGCACGCCGATTCCGCGCTGGGACCTCATCGACCTGCGCAATTATGTCACGATGGCGGTCCAGTTCTCGCGCGGCTGCCCGTTCGACTGCGAATTCTGCGACATCATCGTCATGAACGGCCGCGTGCCGCGGACCAAGACGCCGGCGCAGTTGGTGGCGGAACTCGAAACGCTGCGCCGGGCCGGCTGGAAAGACATGGTGTTCGTGGTCGATGACAATTTCATCGGCGACAAGCGACGCGCCCGCGCCTTGCTCCGGACGTTGATCGAGTGGCGGACCGGCACGGGCGCGCCGGGGGGCTTCCTGACCGAGGCCTCGGTCAACCTGGCCGACGATCCGGAGTTGCTGCGGTTGATGGTCCAGGCCGGCTTCACCAAGGTCTTCGTCGGAATCGAGACGCCCTCCGCCGAGTCGCTGGCCGAGTGCCACAAGATGCAGAACCGCGGGCGCGACCTGATGTCGGCCGTGCAGACGATGCAACAGGCCGGCCTCGAAGTTATGGGCGGGTTCATCGTCGGATTCGACAGCGACCCGGCGGACATTTTCAAGCGCCAGTTCGAATTCATCCAGCGATCCGGGGTGGTGACCGCGATGGTGGGTCTGCTCACGGCGTTGCCGCGCACGCGCCTCTACGAACGGCTCAAGCGCGAAGGCCGCCTCGAGCGCGAGAGCTGCGGCAACAACACCCAAGCCGAGTTGAATTTCCGTCCGAAACTCAATCGCGATTTCCTCCTTTCCGGTTATCGCGACCTGATGAATCGGCTCTACGAACCCCGCGCCTACTATCAGCGCATCCGCAACTTCCTGCGCCAACACCAACCGCGGCGCGGACCAGCACTGCGTCTTTCGCCCGACGATGTGCGCGCCTTTCTCAAATCGTTCTGGGTTCTCGGCGTCGCCCACCGCGGCCGGCGCGCTTACTGGCGGCTCCTCTGGACCACGCTGTTGTTGCGACCACATCAGTTTCGCCAGGCGATCGAGATGGCCATCATCGGCCACCATTTCCGGCGCGTCGCGACAAGTCTCGACCGCACTGGCGACTCTTGACACGCGCCGGGCCCCGGCTGCCGGGCGGTCCGCACCCGCCTGGCGGGAGCGATTCGCGGGTGATCACGCCGGATGGAACGCGACGACTCGAACCGATTTCAAAGGACACCAGGATGCCACATAAGATCACATCCGCTCACGGCGCTTCCCTGTCGCGCCGTGATTTCCTCGCCGTCGCGGGCGCTGCCGGCGCCGGAGGCGCCCTGATCGCAAAGACGGCTGCCGCCGCCGCCGCGGACCCGCCTCCGCCAACGCCTCAGCCGGCGCAGCAGCGGGTCTTTGGATTGCGTCACCCGGCCCTCGACATGGTCCGCATCGGCTTCATCGGTGTCGGGAGCCGCGGTTCGAGTTTGCTGGGCAACCTGCTCGAACTCGACGGACTCCAGATCAAGGCCGTGTGCGACATTGTGCCGGAGCGGGTCGAGGCCGCCCGACGGCGTGTTGCGGCGAAGAACCAGCCGGAGCCGGAAGGCTATTCGGAGGGCGAGATGGACTTTGAGCGCCTCTGCCAACGCGACGATCTCGATCTGGTCTACATCGCCACGCCCTGGGACTGGCATGTCCCGATGGCCGTCAGCGCCATGCGCCATGGCAAGCATGCAGCAATCGAGGTGCCGGCCGCCATGACACTCGACGATTGCTGGCGTTTGGTGGATACAGCCGAGCAGACGCGCCGCCACTGCCTCATGCTCGAGAACTGCTGCTACGGCGAGATCGAACTCATGGTGCTGCGCATGGTGCGCCAGGGCGTCTTGGGCGAGTTGACGCACGGCGAGGCCGGCTATCTCCACGAGGCGCGCGACTGGCTGCTGCGCGAGGACAGCCCGGCCAACTGGCGCCGGCGGTTCGTCGCCACGCTCGACGGCAACCTCTACCCGACCCACGGACTCGGCCCCGTCGCGGAATACATGGGTATTCATGCCGGCGATACGTTTGATTACCTGGTATCGATGAGTTCGCTCGAACTCGCGCTGAGCCGGCGTCTCGAAGCCCGGTCCGGCGCGTCCACAAGCCGCGGCAGGGCGTTCGCCTGCGGCGACATCAACACCACGCTGGTGAAGACCGCCTTGGGGCGCACCATCATGATTCAGTACTCGCTGGCTCAGTCGCGCCCCTACAGCCGCATCAATCTCATCGCGGGCACCACGGGCACGTTTTGTGACTATCCGCCCCGACTGCATCTGGATGGTCAGGGCGAGGATTGGACCACAGAACTGCAGCCGTACCACGACAAGCACGGTCATCCCTTCTGGAAAAGCCTCAATGCCCAGGCCCGGCAATCCGGTGGACATGGCGGCATGGATTACGTCATGAACTGGCGCCTCATCCAATGCCTGCGGCGAGGACTCCCGCTCGACATGACCGTTTATGACGCCGCCGCCTGGAGCAGCATTGTGCCGCTGAGCATCGCCTCCGTGGCTCGACGCAGCGCGCCCGTGACGGTTCCCGACTTCACCCGTGGCACCTGGCGCCAGCAGGCCCCGAGCGCATTGGGCGACGACTGGCCGGCGCCGGTCTAGCCCGCATTGAAGTCCTCTTGCGAAGTCCGAGTGCCCCATGCACAGACGGGGTGTGAATATGCGGGCTAGCTGAGCCAGGCACAGGGCATCCAGATGATGTTCGATGCAAGTCCGGCCAGGACATCGTCGATCGTGACACCCCACCCTCCCGGCATCGCCTGGCTTTGACGGATGGGCCAGGGCTTGAGGACATCGAACACACGGAAGGCAACAAAACCGGCTGCCAAGACCAGCCATCCGCGCCCCGTCACCAAGACCTCCGGCGCGGGCATCGCGCCCGTCACCCAGAGATGATGACCGATCCATCCGGCGAAACACAAGGGAAGCGCCGTGATCTCATCGAGCACGACCGAGCCCGGATCGCGTTCCCGAAGAAGCCGCTCAGCCAGCCCACACACAACGACCGACAGAGCCAGCCCCGCCGCAACGCCCAGTCCGTACCACCAGACGCTCCGTGTCGCGAGCAACACAAGCGTCCAGGCCAGGCCGACCACCGATCCGAACGTGCCCGGAGCGACCGGCACACGCCCGACACCGAAGCCTCGAGCTAGCCAAAGGACAAGGGCGTCCCTCCACTTGCGCTCACATGTCATCGAGATAGAGCGCCCGGTTTCGCCAGAGATAGAGAGCACCGGAGGTCACGGTCAGCACAACTGTCATATAGAGGGCGAGTTGGGTGAAGGCAGGCACCCACCACTCGAACAGCCCGCGAAGCCAGGACCACCACTCGACGTGCGCGTCCAGCACGAGCAATGAAATGATCGCCACGATCTGCGAGACGGTCTTGTGCTTACCGTAACCCTCCGCCGCCAGCACGATGCGCTTGGACGCCGCCAGCAGTCGCAGGCCGGTGATCGTCAGTTCGCGCGCCACGATCAGCACCACCATCCACCCCTCGACCGTCACCGGAGCCGACGGATTCATCCGGCCGCGTTCGAGCAGCATGATGAACGCCGTGCAGATCAGAACCTTGTCGGCCAGCGGGTCCATGAGGATGCCGAAGTTGGTGATCAGACCGCGCCGACGGGCGATCCGTCCGTCCAGGTAGTCCGTGATGCCTGCGGCGCAGAAAAACACCAGGGCCAGCGTGTCGTTGACGGGCCCGCGCGACAACACCGCCAAAACAAAGACCACCGTGAGCGCAAAACGCGACACTGTGAGTTTGTTCGGCAGATTCATGAGCCCAAAGGATCTGTGCAAAACTCAATTCCTATTTCTTGCACAAACCGCTGAGTCTTGTTCGTCCAGCGGCGGAGTCTAAAGGGGCGGGGCGGCTTCGTCGAGCCTTGCGCGAAGAGCCTTGGTGGAGGGCCACGGTCATTTCATTTAAATTCCTGAAGGGTTGCTGTTGTTGAGGTTGTAAATAACGCTTGTCAATTGGCGCGGTTTGGGGCGTAGTAGGCGTGCGATGATCTCGACAAACCACGAACTGTTCAGTGCCGATCCGCCCGTTTCCTTTCTCAAGAACAAGGGCCAGATTCTCCTTGGGCCAGTTCCTGAGGAAGAACTTGTCCTCTTCGGGAATCTGTGTTCCGCCCTGAATCGGTGTGGGAATTCTCTGGCTCGCTCGACCCGTGCCGTGCACCGAATCGGTGGGGAACTCCACACAGATTCGGGTCGGAACACAGATTGAACGAGCGGAGAGCCGAACTTCCCCGACCCGCGCCGTGCCAACCGCACCTATCCGTGTTGGTCGCTGCTGGTGTTCATCGCCATGGCCCTGTTTGCCGGCCGTGACAACGTCGCCGCCGTTCAGCGATACGCCCAGTTCCTCACCCAGACCCAACGCGCTTGGCTTGGCTTTCCGCGCAAGAAAGGCACCTCTTTTCGCAAAGTCCCCAGCTACTCCGCCCTGCGCAATCTGCTCATCCGAATCGATCCTCATCAACTGGCCGACTGCCTCAATCGTTGGCTCCAGGCCAACTGATAGAGTCGGTCGCGGCGCGAGCGCAGGCAGACTTCCAAGTCGGCCAGACTCTCACGGTAGGTTATCTGAGTGAAGGACATCGTCAGGAACTGCTCCCAACAAGAGAAACTCAGAACCTTGTAGTCACCGCGGTAACGGGCGACACAACGGCGGAACTGCTCGGGATGAACCCAGGCCATGACTTGAGCGAAGACGTTTTTTCCAATATGCATTTCGGGAGTTTGGCGGGGAACCTGCTTTGCGAAATGCCAAAATCGCGCTCAAATCGCTCACACCTCCTTCCAGCTCCATCATCCCTATTTGGAACCGGATCCAGCAGATCCTACTCGCCGTGGCCGGATGATAGTGATCCTCTTGATTCCCCCCGCCTTCATCCACTTCGATTCCGCCGCCGCCACCTCCTCGGGCGAGGCCAGACAAGGCCAGAGGAGATCGCGCCCGAATTCCCATCCGCAAACATCGCCCTGAGAATCCCGGCCGTCCCCGCCGTCATCTACCCCGTCCGAACTCACCGAATACAACTCGTACGCCCCGCCGGCAACCGGTCGATAGCGCATGGGCGCATCGGCGAACCAATCGTGCGGAACGGAGGTCAGAAACTCCGGAACCAGGGCCTCGAGTGTGGGCGGCAGCCGTCCATGCCGAAGCCGATGACGCTTGAGGGCGATCGCTGCGACAATCTGCTCGCGCATCACGTCCATCGGCGCCGCTTCGTCCGGCAGGTCCAGCAGGATGTCCGAGGGCATTAAGGTCGCCGGAGCCACCCAGAACCTGATTCGGTTGTACCGGTTCATCATTTTCCCGAACAGGCCGCTCCTCGCGTATGGATGCAAGTCCTGATCGGACGGAACGGCGGCCTTGGCCTTCCACCGTCGATCGCGCGCCGCGCGCCGGACGGTCTCGATCTGCTTCTGCATCTCGCGGTGATGAAACAACAGGTCCTGCTTGGCCCAGGCGAACCGCCAGCAGACCAGGTGCATCATGCCCCTGCACCAACCCCCAAATTCGATCACTGGCTGGAACAACTGATCGAGTTCGCCCTGCGGCGCGCTCGCTGACGAGGCTCCAAACAAATCGAGGGTCGGACCGTCAATCAACTCGACCAGCTCCCACACCGAGTAGCGTTTCGGATCGTAAGCCAGCGCAACCTGCGCGCGCCAGCCTTCGAGCGCCCGACCCATCGGCGCCATGAACTCCTGTTTTTCCCAGCGCGCCTGGAGCGCCTCGAGTTGAGCGTCCGTCCAACCCTCGGTCTCGAGCGCCTCCCAAACACCACCCTGGATGATCGCCGCGCCCGCGATGCGCACCAACTGCGAGATCAGAAGAGGCTCGTCTTCGAGCAGGTCCAGAAGATACGTCGCCGCCATCAGATTCTCCCAGGCCTCATCCAGTCGCCCCTCGTGAAGCGCATGGACCGTGTCCGCGTTCAACGCCTGTATGGCCGACTTCGCGGGCGCCAGGTGCGGCAGGATCATCTCGAAATCCTCCTCGTCGAAAACCTCCTCGAGATCCAGCCGGATGAACAACGCGCGGTTCGTCAGCATCCGACGCAGTTCGGAAAGCGGCCCCCGCAACGACTCGAACTCGGATGCCAAATCCCGCCACCCGTTCGTGCGCCCGTCGCTGTCGATCCACCGCTCAGCGGCCGAAAGCAACCGCGCCTTCCCCGGCGCAACCATCTGCATCCCCGTCGGTACGGTCGCCGGGGCGCGCGCCGCGGCCAGGAGGTCTTCGGCTTCGGACGCGCTCACGATGCGCACCGCGGCGTTCGTCGGCAACAAAGGCACCAATTCCTGAAAGTCGATCTTCTCGCCCCGAGCCCGCATCTCCCGCTGCCAGGCGGAGAGCGCCAGAGACCCCCGCATCCGTTCCTCGATCAGGAACAAAGCCGCCAAACCGGCAAGACCGGCGGCGACAAACAGCATGCGACGCGTCACTCGAGTCATCCGAACCACTCTGACACGCCGCGCCACCGATCGTCACGTCCAGATCGTCATTGACAGGCGACTGGCAACGGAAGCAGTAGCAGCAGCTATTTGGAGGGCGACTCCAACGCCTTGGCGGCTTGGGGGTATAATCGGAACCACAAGGAGGGCAAGAAACAGGTCGTCGCCGGGCTTTTGACCGACAGCCAGGGGGAGCCGGTCTCGATCCAGGTTTATCGCGGCAACACCAACGATCTCAATACCTTCGGCCACCAAGTCCATAAGATCAAAAGTTGGTTCTTCCGGCGACGGTGCCGAAGCCCAAGTCACCGTAGGCACGCGCAAGAAAATCAACCACGTGCGTAAACCCCTTGAAAAATAAGGCCGAAACCACGATCCCGGCTTCAGATTTTGATGGAACTTCCGCTGTGTGGAGGGGGCGCATCCCGGCTTTGATGAATCGATGAGCCGATTCTCCTTGATGGGCGCGGGTTTCACAGACCCGGAAATCTCACCCGCAGACCGTCCGGAATGCCGCGATCGTCCCACTGATGAGATTCCCGGACCATGAGCGCGGCACGGTGTCATTGGCTGGGAGGGTCTGGCCGAGGGTCATGACCCGCGCCACCGTATCGTTCCCGGATCATCTTGAGAATGACGAAGGACTCGCGCTCGCGCTCTTCGAGCGAGCCGGTGATATAGGCGATCGTCTCCAGGTGCGCTGGGATGAAGAGCTTCGAGAGGGCGTTGCAGCGGCGCTGGGTCTTGCGCAACTCGCGGGCCAGGCGGATGACCGCGTTCTCCAACTCGGCCAGTTCCGCCAACAAAGGCAGGACCTCGACGAAGCGCTGCATGGCCACGTCAGTGTTTGCGGACGTGGTGCTGACGCCGAACTGCGGGCCAGACGCATCCAGCCGCGCCTGCACATGGGGCACGTGCAGGCCCATGAGGGGCTGGGGGGCGAGCATCACGCGATGGTCCAGCCGCACGGCGAGGGCGGCGCAGTCGAGGGCTGCCGAACCGATGTCCAGCACCGCTTCGCCCAGGGCGTCGTAGGCGCGGCGCAGGGCCTGCTCGACCCGGCCCTCGGCTTCCTGTGCCCGATCCAGGCGGCTCATCAGTTCGAAAACCAGGATTTGCCGCTTCTGATCGAGCAGATCGTAACCTTCCTCGGCGAAGGCGAGCTGTCGCTTCAGGGCGAGGAGGCTCGACTTGGTGGGTGGGACGTTGAGCTTGGGCATGATAGCGAGCCGGAGGATATCGGTTTTCGAGTGCTGCCCTTCATTTCATAGCCCGTGAGTCTGTGTCCTTGTCGTGGCATGAGATTTCCGGGCTAGGCGACTGCCTGTTGCGGAGCCTGCTTGCGGTAATACAACTCCACCAGCGCGTCGCTCGCGCGGTGGAGTTCGTCGCGCGGAAGCATCGAGAGCACATCCCAACCGAGTTCGAGTGTGGTCTGTATCGAACGATTCTCGTATTCGCCCTGGTTCAGGAAGCGTCGCTCGAAGGCCTCGCCGAACTGCATGTATTGCCTGTCGAGGGCATTGAGTTCCTCCTCGCCGATGACGTCGGCCAGCGCGCGCACCTTCTTCACGTAGGCATAGCAGGCGAACAACTGGCTTGCGAGGGCCGGATGATCGTCGCGCGTGAAGCCCTGCCCCACGCCGTCCTTCATGAGGCGCGAAAGGCTGGGCAGCCCGGCGATCGGCGGATAGATCGCGCGTTGGAACAGTTCGCGGTCCAGCACGATCTGGCCCTCGGTGATGTACCCCGTGAGATCGGGCACGGGATGGCTGATGTCGTCGGCGGGCATGGTGAGGATCGCGACCTGCGTGATCGAGCCGGGCGAACCCTCGATCCGCCCCGCGCGCTCGTAAATGCTCGCCAGGTCGGAATAGAGGTAGCCTGGGTAACCTTTGCGCCCGGGGATTTCGCCGCGCGCGGTGCCGACTTCCCGCAGGCTCTCGCAATAGTTGGTCATGTCGGTCAGCAGCACCAGGACATGCTGGCCGCAGTCGAAGGCGAGGTGCTCGGCTGCAGTGAGGGCGACGCGCGGCGTCAACAGGCGCTCGACGCTGGGCGCGTCGGCGAGGCAGAGGAACATGGCCACCCGGGCCAGCGCTCCGGAATCCTCGAAATTCCGGATGAAGAAATCCGCCACTTCGTGCTTCACGCCCATGGCGGCAAACACAATCGAGAACGCGCTCTGCTCTTCGAGCAGGCACGCCTGGCGGACAATCTGCGCCGCGACGCGGTCGTGCGGCAGGCCGTTCCCGGAAAACATCGGCAGTTTCTGTCCGCGCACCAGCGCGTTCATGCCGTCGATGGCGGACAGGCCGGTCTGGATGAACTCGCGCGGATAGCGCCGGGCGCAAGGATTGATCGGACGGCCGTTGACGTCGCGCAAATCCGCCGAGAGCGGCGGCGGCCCGCCGTCCGCCGGGCGGCCCAGGCCGTCGAAGACGCGTCCCAACATGTGTCGCGACACGGGCAGGAGAAAACTCGCACCGAGGAAACGCGCGCGCAGGCTCTGGTTGGAGAGTCCGGTTGTGCCTTCGAGGACCTGGATGACGGCTTGTTCCCCGGAAATGTCGAGCACGCGGCCGACGCGCGGATGGCCTTCGGGATCGAGGATTTCCACCACCTCGTCGAAGCCCACATCGCGAACGCGCTCGATCACCACAAGCGGCCCGTCGATGCGCGCCGCGCCGAGGTATTCGAGCCCCCGATCCTGCACGGTGAAGTTCAGTTCAGACATCCTGTCGGTCCTCCTGGGCGGAGCGCTTTGCCAGCGCCGCGAGTTCGTCGCGCACGCGTTGCTCGAGTTCTTCGAGACGCGACAATTCGTCGTTACCGAACGTTTCCTTGGCCTGAAGCACTTTGGGCACACAGGGCAATTGCCGCACCCGCGCCAAAGGAACGCCGGCCTCGACCAGATCGCGTCCCCCGCGATAAAGCGTCAGGATGAGCCGAAGCAAGGCCACCTGGCGTTCCGGCGCGCAGAAGGTGTCCTTGTCGTGGTAGGCGCTCTGCGCCAGGAAACCGTCCTTCAGCATCTCCGCGATGAACAGGATCAAGCGCTGCGAGTCAGGAAGCACATCCGGGCCGACGAGGCGGACAACCTGCTGCAGCCGCTCCTCGCGCTGGAGCAGCGTGAGGGCCTCCGTGCGCAGATCGCTCCACCCGGGCGCCCGCTGTTCCCACCACGCGGCGACGTTCTCGGCGTATTCGGAATAGGACTGCAGCCAATGGATCGCCGGGTAGTGGCGGGCGTTGGCCAACTCGGTGTCCAACGCCCAGAAGCAGCGGATGAACCGACGCGTGTGCTGCGTCACCGGCTCCGAGAAGTCGCCTCCCGGCGGACTGACGGCCCCGACGATTGTCACCGACGCGAGCTCTCCCGCCAGCGTAGTCACGGCGCCGCCGCGCTCGTAAAACTGGGCCAGCCGCGTCGCCAGTGTGGCCGGGAAACCTTCCTCGGCGGGCATTTCCTCGAGGCGCGCCGCCAGTTCGCGGAGGGCCTCGGCCCAGCGACTGGTGGAGTCGGCGAAAACGGCGACGTTGAGCCCCTGGTCGCGGTAGTACTCTGCCAGGGTGATGCCTGTGTAGATGGAGACCTCGCGTGCCGCCACCGGCATGTTCGATGTATTGGCGATCAGGATGGTGCGCTCCATGAGCGGGCGGCCGGAGCGCGGATCCTTCAACTCGGGGAATTCACGCAGCACGCTGGTCATCTCATTGCCGCGCTCGCCACAGCCGATAAAAACGATGATCTCCGCGTCCGACCACTTGGCGAGTTGGTGCTGGGTGATCGTCTTGCCGGTGCCGAAGCCGCCCGGAATCGCGCCCGCGCCGCCCTTGCCCATCGGGAAGAACGTGTCGATGACACGCTGGCCGGTGAGGAGTGGCAGGCCGACGCGCCAGCGTTCGCGAATCGGGCGCGGCTGACGAACTGGCCACCGCTGCATCAGGCTGATTGTACGGTCGCCGCCGGGCGTCTCGATGACCGCCACAGGATCGCGCAGGCTGCACTCGCCGGGCGCCACCACCGATTTCACTCGGCCGGCGACCTCGGGCGGAATCAGTAGGCGGTGCCGCACCAAGGTCGTTTCCGGCACTTCACCGAAGACCTGCCCCGCCGCGACGGTGTCGCCGGGCCGCACCGTGGGCGCAAAAGGCCAGCGGCGGTCGAGGTCCAGGGGATTCACCTTCTCGCCGCGTTGGATCCACGCGCCGCTGCGCTGCTCGATGCCCGGCAATGGACGCTGGATGCCGTCGTAGATGTTGCCGATGAGTCCCGGCCCGAGCCACACCGACAGCGGGGCGCCGGTGCATCTGATGGGCGCGCCGGGCTTGAGCATCGTCGTGTCCTCGTACACCTGGATGGTGGCCCGGTCGCCGACGAGCCGCACCACCTCACCCACCAGGCCCAGCTCGCCGACGTGCACGACCTCGTACATCGCGGCGCGTCTCATGCCGACGGCCGTCACGACAGGCCCGCTGATGCGGACAACAATCGACTCGGCACTCTCGGAACTGCTGTTCATGAGCCGCCTTGCTCCCCGATCGCCGCACGCGCCGCGATTTGCCGGCGCAACTCCGGCCAGCAGCGTTCGAGCCGCGCTTCGAGGCTGAGGTTCCAGGCTTGCCGGCTCGTCTCGTCCTCGAGCCAGAGGCCGTCGCGGTTCAGGTTTGAATCCGCCACCAGCCGGAGCTTCAAGTTCGAGCGGTTGGAACGGTTTCGGATTTCATCCGCCAACTCCCGACCCAGGGCATCGTGGTCCGCTTGTGAAAGCCGAAGCTCAAACGCGTCGCCCGCCATTTGCCCGAGCGCCTCGGCCGCCAAACCCGCAATGACCTTTGGAAAGTCGAATGCGTTTCGCGCGCGGAGTTCGTCGCGGGCGCGATCGTGGATCGCCTGAAGCGCATCCTCGATGCGCGCCGAGCGCATGCGCCCGACCTCGACGGAGACCGTGGCGAGGATGGCTTCAGTGCGCCGCCTGGCCTCGACTCGCGCTGCTTCCATTCGGTCCGCCCGCGATTGCGCGGCCTCCTTCTCCGCCTCGGCGAGGATGGACTCGGCTTTCTGCCGCGCGTGGTTCCGGATCGCTTCCGCACGCCTTCGGGCCTCATCGAGGATTTCCTGGCGCAGCAGTTCGGATGCCTTGGAGTCAGGAGATTGCACTCAGGTTCCTTCTCTCTTGTCCAGGCGGACACCGACGGCCGCATGCACGAGATGGCGCAGCGTCTTGCGCCCGGCCAGGGGTCCGTCCCGCCCGGGAATCTCGACGAGCAGCGGACGATCGCGCTCGAGCCGAAAGGCGTCCACCTGCTTGCGCATCGATGCAGCGACCTGTTGCGTGAGGATCACCACGCCATGCTCCGGGTCCGCAACCGTGGCATCGAGAGCCTCCGCGGCCTCCGATGCCGAAGTGACGACACGGCCCTCGACGCCGGCCAGACGGAAGCCACGCACGGTGTCTTCGTCCGCGATGCAGTAGAACTTCACCCTCGGCCTCCCGGCTCACATCTTTTGGATGAGCATCATGGCGATGGCGAATCCGAGCACGGCCAGCCCTTCCGCCAGCGCCACAAACAACAGGCTGCGGATGAGCAGTTCCGGCTTTTCGACAGCCGCCCCCAGCGCGGCGGAGCCGATCTTGGCGACGGCGTAGCCGGCGCCGATGATGCTGACGCCCACAGCAAACGCCGCGGCCGCGCCGAGGCCGATGGTCTGATACACATCGCCTTTCTCCAAAGCCGCTCGCGCGGCTCCCGTCTCGGCGGCCGCGGCCGCCGCGACCAACAGCAAGGAGTCGGCGAGGAGCGTCCCGCGCAACCAACGAGATGTTGTCTTCATGCCTTGTCTGGATTTCATGGTTCGGCTGCGCCCGGCCGACAGTGCAGCGAGCGCCGGGTTTGTTGTTTGTTAAGTCGGTTCAGCGGCCAGGCGGAAGGGAGTGAACGGCTGGCCTTCGCCGGAAAAGAACTTTCCGAAGAACTCGTAGTACTCGAGGCGCAGCGCCTGCACGGACGCCACGATGCCCTCGAGCACCATCGCGACCAGGTTGCCGCCGATGACCACCGCGACGCCAAGCGCCGGGCCGCCGGCCGACAGGCGCTCGACCTGAGCGGCCAGAGTGAAGGTGGCCATCAGCAGGGCCGCATGGCTCATCGCGTAGGCGGCCAGACGCACGAAACTGACGGTGTTTGCCAGGTAGAGCAACACTCCCTCGAACGCGCCAACTACTGACTCCGTGACGGCGGCAACCAGGCCGTCGCCTGTCGACGCGCGGCCGGCGCGCTTGTCGAGCAGATGTTCCAGGGGTTCCTTGAGCCCCCAGCAGACAACGGGCAGCACGAGAAACGCCACCAGCGCCGGCGTCCACCAACCGTGCGCCCGTATCGAGGCCGCTTTGGCCGCCAGGGCGAGCGCGCCCCAGTAGAACACGACGCCCATGACGCCGAACTTGCCGAGCAGGCCGTCCAGCCACTGCCGATGGCGCAAGCGGTTCGCGATGTTCAGCAGCAGGCCGAGGCTCATCAGCACCACACCGGCGCCGATCGCCAGGGTCATCAGGACCATCGGGTCGCCCTCGATCGGGTCGCGCCACAAGGCGTGTTCCTTGAGCCGTGGCAGGCCGAAGCAACTCCCATACGCCACGCCCCACGCGGCGCTCGAGAGACCGTTGAAGAGGAAGAGAAGGCCGAGGTCGCGGTTCCGCGACCCTCGGCTCGCCAGCAGCAGCACCAATCCGCCTAGCGCCAGCACACCGCCGTGCCCGACATCCCCGAACATCATGCCGAACATCAGCACATAACTGACCGCGACGAATGCCGTGGGCGCCAGTTCGCGGTAGGTGGGCAGGCCGTAGGCCGACACCAGAAGTTCAAACGGACGCAGCAGCCGCGAATGCCGGAGCAATACTGGAATCTCCGTCTCCGGCACATCGCGAGGCGATGCGGCCTCGACGGCACAGCGGCCGCCTGTCGTCTCGAGCAGTCGCTCTCGAATCTCCGGCACGGCGGCTTCCGGCGCCCAACCGGTGATCAGCACCGCAGCGTCCGTGCGGGGCGAGCATTGTTCCGCCTCCAGCAGACGTCGTTCGACTTCAGCCCATGCCTCGAACAAGGCAAGCGGCCTGGCCGCTTCCGCGGCGAACGCCCGCGTCTCCATCTCCAACCGCTCGAGATTCGATTGGCTCCGTGCCCGCTCCAGCTCCAGTCGTGCCCACAACTCATCCGCGGTGGCCCCTTCCGCCGGGGACAGTTTCGTCGCGCGGAAGCCGGCATTCTTCAGCGCGTTGTCCAGGGGGATGGCGCGTGACCGCGTCGTCATGGCCAGAAGCGATTCCCGTGCTCCGCGCGCCGGCAGCGGCAGCAGAACCGCGCGGTCCCCAAGTTCGAGCCGTGCCAACGCGCCTTCCGGCAGACTGCCGGTGAGGAAATGCAGAAACTCCGACCGCCCGATGGCATCCAGCGGGAGGTTCAGCCCGCGGAGACTCGCGACCTGCGCGGCAACACCGTCCAACTCGTCGCGGCGCCGCAGGTCATGGTCTCGACGCTTGAGCAGGGCGTGCGCCTTCGACTCCAACTCGTCGAGACCGGTCTCGACGCGCTCGGCGGTCATCTCAGGCGCCGCCGATTCGCCGGCGAGGCCGGCCACTTGAAAAGAGCGGCGCAGCTCGGCAACCCGCGACTGGATTCTCTCGCAGACCGCGATTTCCCGCGAGCGATCCGGCGGCGGCCGCGGCGCGGTTTGCTGGCCGGCCGGAGTCGACACCAGTTGCACAGCGCCCAAACGGCCCAACTCGCGCAGCACCGGACGCTCGTCGCGTTCCAACACGACCACGCTGAGTCGCATCATGGGCGCCGGCCTAAACATGGACCACCTCCGACTTCGAACGCGGGATCAGCCGCGCGCGCATCCGCTCCGCCGGAAGTTGCGTCCGAATGCCTTCGGAGAGCGTGATCAGGTTCGCGACTTCCACCCGCCGCAGGGCGACGTAGCCGACCACCGCGGCCAGGCCCATGTGGCTCCGGCGAAACGCGCCATTGGCCAGCCGAACGAAGCGGCTCCAGGCCAGCGCCTCGAGGTCCGCCGGGGCCACTGCGCCCGCGGTTTCGCTCTGGCCTTCCGTCACACCCGGCAGCGAATCCAGGGCGCGTCCCAGCGCCAGGCTCGCCGCCGCGCGCAAATCGACATCCGCCAGCATCGCCGCGAAGCGTCCTCGGGGAATGCCCGTGCCAGGGACGTGGAACGGGGCCAGCGCCGTTGCGTCCAACCGGTGGATGAATCTGCCCCGAGCGACCAGCATGAGGTGGAAGGCATCGATTTCCTGGAGCACAAGCGGTTTCACCAGCTCCCCATCCTCGCCGCCCAGCGCGTTGGTTCGCGCCAACAACTCCTCGAAGTAGCCTTGGTCCAACGCCGCCTCGAAAAAGAACGACCGCTTCTCGTCGCGGTGTGATCGGGCTGCTTCTCCAAACCTCTGTTGCAGCGGTCCACGGGGCATGAGGGTCTGAAACTCCTCCATGGATTTGGCGGAGGCCAGAGCCCCCGTATCCAAAGCGAACTCGCGCGGCAATGGCAGCAGATAGAGCCCCAGCGACTGCTGGCGGTCGCCGGCCAGAACGCCGCGGACCAGGACCTTCAGGTTCTCGACCTGGAACCGCACAACCATCCATCGGAGCAGGCCCGCCCCCGCGCGCGCCACATGCGCGGCGAGGCGGGCTATTTCCTGGGCCAATTCCTGCACGAGTCGCCGTTGAATCGCCGCGGCCGAATCCAGCTCGGCCCCCGTCACGATCTCGGAAGCGAGGCGTGGCAGTTCGCGCAACTGGCATAATGCGTCCAGCCTTGCGCCCAGTCCCATCCGGGCGCGCCGCCCATGAAGCCGGGCGGCGAGGAAGTCCAGATTGTCCGTCATGCCTGGCATTGCGATGTTGGGCTATTCTGGGCCGCATCGGCCCGCATTGAGCCCTGTTACTTCTCACGCCTTGCGAGGAACCGTAACCGGGCTGGCTACCTCGGGGTGCAAATGCAGCGGACGACCGCCTTGACCAGGCGATCCTGCAGCGCGTCGTCGATGCGTGCCTGACTTTCAATTTCGGCCGCCGCTGCCTGCAACCGCTTCGCCTTCTCCACCCGAGCCGCCTCGACAGCCATTTCAATGGAATGTGTCGCGTCGGCACGGGCCTCCCGGCGCGCTCGAACGACCACATCCTGGGCAGCCTTCTCAGCCTCGGCCACCACGCCTTCTGCCTCCTCGCGCGCCGCCCGCACGATGCCTTGGGCTTCGTCTTCGACCCGAATCAGGCTCTGGATCACCTCTCGCATGGCACCGACTCGGGTTGCACGCCCAGTCTCTCCTGCAACTTGGCCAGCACAGCTTCCGCCGCGGCTTCGACGCCCAGTTCATCCATGTTCAGCACGAGGTCGTAATCCTCCGTCGAGTCGACATCCCTTCCAAATGCTTCACGGATGAAAGCCGCGCGCTCGGCATCCGTCTGCTCGACCAGCCGCCGCGCTCGCTCCATGGAAACACGCTCGCGTTCCGCGAACCGGCGAACCCGCACTTCGAGCGGTGCCCTCAGGCGCACACTGACGGCGCGCTCGGCTGGCAGGATATAGTTCGCGCCGCGTCCCAGGATGATCACCTCTCCCTGCTGGCCGAGGAGGAGAATCACCTCCCGAAGATGGTGAAGATACGTCTCGCGGCCAACGCCTTCACCTTCCGCGAGCTTGCGCCAGAATTCACTCCACCCGTGCCGCACCCGCTCGTCCACGCTCGCAATCCATTGGCGGCGCACATTCGCGCTGTGAGCCACTTCGTCGACAATCTCCCGATCGAACACACGCCATCCGATGCGCTCCCCAATCAGGCGGGCCAGGCGGGTGCCCCCGCTGGCGCATTCGCGGGATACCAGCAGGCAAGGGCCGTAGCCCGTGGATGTCACGCGCACGGGAGGGGGTCGGGGGTACTCGCTATGGAGACGCCGTTTGAGCTCGCACAGGTCGAACTGACGCCCCACTAAATGTTCAAGGCTCGTCATAAGCTACCTCGGTGTTCACGGTCCAACTCGCCGACCCCGGCACTGCGGATTCCCCTTGGCCTGCCAGATCTCGCATCCGCTCGAATCCTTCCCGAAAGGCAGACCGCCAAACACCACGTCGCTGCCTCGATCTGATCCATCCAGAGCGACAAAGGTGATGCACCGCCGGGTCACGCGACGGAACTTCTGACGCTGTGTATCGAGATAATGGATTTTACCACAATCGTGCCGAAATACAAGGTGCGCATCGACTGGTTGGCTCAACCGTATCCGTCAGACGAACGGGCACTGGCGCTGAGGGCGCGTGCTGTGGTTTAACCTGGGGCGATGAATGCATCGTCTCGTCAGAAACTCACTCCTCGTGAAAGCGCTCCGTCTCCCACCGACCAACGGGCGCAATGGTTGGATCGGTTCCATCGTAGTGGGCTGAGCCAAGAGGAATTCGCGCGCCGCTACGGCCTGAAAGTGAGCCGGCTACGCTACTGGCCTGGATTTCCACGGACCACCATTAGCCTAAGTTTCCGCCTTGCCGGTCTGGGGCTTTCATCGCCACCACGCCA
>MWFF01000036.1 GCA_002071485.1 Verrucomicrobia bacterium ADurb.Bin006
GTGATCTCAGCTACCACGACTCCTACCACCATCACCCTCACTTGCTTCTCGATCTAAGTCCGACAGGCTGCTAGCCGCCCGTCGGTCCGATCAGTCTCCCCTGACCGAGTGGCCTTATGGCAACACCATCACGCTCGAAGCCGGCAAGCGCTATTACATGATGATGGTCCATCACGATCCGAGTTGGGCTGGTGGCGACTTCTTCGGGACGACCTACAAACTCGAGTCCGAACCCGACCCGGCCAACGGGACGGCGCCGACCCTGACTGGCAACGTTGTCGGCACGTACGTGCAGGCCCCGCTGAAGCTCGAGATCACTCGACAGCCTCAGAGCGTGACGACGCATGGATGGGATCAGGCCGTCTTCACGGTGGACGCCACCACCGATGTTTCCTATCTGCCGACATATCAGTGGCGACGCGATGGCACCCCGATCCCGGGAGCCACGGGCAAGACGTTCTCGCTGGTCACCAGCGTGACCGACAACGGCGCCAAGTTCGATTGCGTTGTCTCTTTGTTGGCGTACCCGAACCCGGTTGCCAGCGCCGCGGCGACGCTCACGGTGCTCGGCGACGCGGTCTTTGTGCCGGGCTCGCTCAAGGAGGAGCGGTTCAACGGCACGACCCGCCAAGCGGTCGAGATCGGCAACGTCGGCGCGCCCGACTTCCTGGGGACGCTGACCTCCTTCTCGGCCGGGGTTGACGTGGCCGACAACTTCACCCGGCGCGTCAGCGGGCTGTTCGTGCCGCAGACCTCAGGCAACTACGTCTTCTTCGTCTGCTCGGACGACGACAGCGACTTGTTCATCAGCACGGACGATCAGCCTGCGAACAAGCGGTTGGTGGCCCAGGAACAAGGCTGGAGCGCCGCGTTGCAGTGGCACACCGCCCAAGGCGGGGAGCCGACCATGAAACGTTCCGATCTTTGGTCGCCTGACGGAGGCGTGACCCTTCCTTGGGCGGCGGGCATCCCCCTCGAAGCGAACAAGCGTTACTACATCGAGGGTGTGCAGCATGAAGGGAGCGGCGGCGACAACTTCGCGGCGACCTTCATCGTCCAGTACGGCGCCGAGCCGGCCAACGGCGACGCAAGCGCCTTTGTGCCCGCGGTCATTGGCCGGATGGACGCGCCGGCCACCGATCAGCCCAAGATCACACGCATCGTCGAGAATGCTGACGGCACGATCACGGTGGAATGGACCGGCGGCGGGACACTCCAGGCCGCGACGAGCATCGTGGGCCCGTGGCAGGATGTGACAGGCGCCAGCAGCCCGTACACGTTCACGCCGGAGGCGCCGATCATGTTCGGTCGGATTCGGCGGTAGATTCCCGAACAAGGACACACAAGAGACCGGGCTCGCGCCCGGTCTCTTTTTTTTACCCTTGCAGGAGGGTGGATTGCCGCCTAATCGCTTTCCGTGACCCTAGGCATGGAAAACAGCGCTGTACCGTCGCGGTTCAAAACGCGCCGCCGCTTCAAGCGTGTTTGGCGAAGTGGCGAAGTTTCTGGAGTGCGGCGGTTTGCCGCCGCTTTGGGTTTCCGCGCTCCACGCGTATTCAGCAGATGAATGTCAACGCTCCCCATGCACTGTGTGCGCAAACCGTTGGTACGTTCAACGTTCAACGTTCACCTGAGCAGTTCGTTGGACGTTGGATTTTGAACGTTGCACTGGGCAGCCCACGATGACCAGACCGCCTTCGATCAACCTGGCAGGGCTTATGGGCGCGCTGCTTTGTGTCGTGTGCCACTCGGTCGAGGTTCCTCCCTTGCCCCCCTGGCAAGACGTGGCCGGCTATCGCGTTCGTCCGGTGGTCCAGCCTCCTGGGAAGCGTCCCGGCTTCACGCTGCTCTCCCCGGCGCAGTCGGGTGTGACCTTCACAAACGTGTTGACGCCCACGCGGGCCGCGGAAAACCAAATCCGGCTCAACGGGTCGGGTGTTGCGTTGGGCGATGCGGATGGCGACGGATGGTGCGACGTCTATTTGTGCGGGCTCGAGAACGAGAACGCCCTCTATCGCAACCTTGGCAACGGTTGTTTCACCAATATCACGGCATTGGCGGGCGTTGCGTGCGGGGGGCAGTATTCGAGCGGGGCAGTGTTTGCCGACGTGGATGGCGACGGCGACCTGGATTTGCTCGTCAACGGTGTCGGCACAGGCACGCGCTTGTTTCTCAACGGGGGCCGGGCGGTCTTCGCCGAACAGCCGGAGGCCGGTTTGGCGCGCACGTATGGCGCCACGACCGCGGCTCTGGCCGATGCGGATGGCGACGGGGGCCTTGACCTGTACGTGGCCAACTACCGGACCACGACCGTGCGGTCGACGGGTTTTGTTGTTCTCAACGTGGGCGGTCGCCGGATGATCCGCCCGCAGGATCGCGATCGGCTCGAACTCACCCCGGAGGGCCGTGTGCTCGAGCATGGGGAGCCCCATTTCTTTTACCGGAACGACGGCGGCGGGCGCTTCAGCATCGCATCGTGGACCGACGGGTCTTTTCTCGACGAAGATGGCCGGCCTCTCGAGAGGGCGCCGCGCGATTGGGGCTTGTCGGCCATGTTCCGGGACCTGAACGGGGACGGCGCGCCCGACTTGTATGTCTGCAACGATTTCCACTCGAACGACAAGATTTGGATCAACGATGGCCGCGGCCGTTTCCGGCTCATCGACCGGCTGGCCATCCGCAACTCCGCCACCTTCTCGATGGCAGCCGACTTCGCCGATGTGAACCGGGACGGTCACGATGACATCCTGGTGTCCGACATGATGAGCCGGCAGCATGGGCGGCGCCTGATGCAGGATGCCGGCATGGATTCCTATTCCGTGCGGGTCGGTGTGTTCGACGACCGGCAGCAATTCGACCGCACCGTGCTGCAGCTCAATCGCGGCGACGGCACCTACGCGGAGATGGCCTACTACGCGGGTGTGCCGGCATCGGAATGGACGTGGTCGGTTGTCTTTCTCGATGTGGATTTGGACGGGTTCGAGGACATCCTTTGCACGACGGGGCACATGTTCGACACACAGGATCTCGATGCCCAGGCGATGATTGCCGCCAGGGGCCCCTGGCCTCGGGAGCGCGTCCCCGAGAAGCTCCTGCTGCTGCCGCCGTTGCATCAGGCCAACCTCATCTTCCGCAACCTCGGATCTCTCCGATTTGCCGAAGCCGGACGGGATTGGGGCTTCGATCAGGTGGGCGTGTCGCAGGGGATTGCGCTGGCGGACCTGGACAACGACGACGATCTCGATGCCGTGGTGAACAACCTCAACGGCGCCGCCGGGCTGTACCGGAACGACACGACCGCGCCGCGTGTCAGTGTGCGCTTGCGCGGCCTGCCGCCCAACACGCGGGGGGTGGGCGCGAAACTGCGGCTTCACGGCGGCGCCGTTCCGCTTCAATCCCAGGAAGTGATTTGCGGCGGACGGTATCTTTCGGGCGACGACGGATCGCGGACATTCGCCGCGGGCCAGCCTACCAATCGGATGCGGCTCGAAGTGATCTGGCGCAGCGGGCGTCGGAGTGTCATCGACGGCGTGCGCGCGGACTCGTGCTACGAGGTGTTCGAGCCGGCGGACGCCCCCGTGGCGGCCCGGCTGGGGGCAAATCCGGAACGGCCTTTATTCGAGGATGTGTCGAGTCGCCTCGGCCATCGGCATGTCGAGACTCCCTTCGACGATTTTGCGCGCCAGAAATTGTTGCCGAATCGGCTCAGTCAGCTCGGGCCTGGCGTGGCCTGGCACGATCTCGATGGAGACGGGTGGGAGGATTTGATCGTGGGCGCAGGCAAGGGCGGCAAGCTGGCGATGTTCCGCAACAACGGACAGGGCGGATTCAGTCGTCAGGAAGTCCCGCCGGGCGACCCAACCGCGTCGAGGGATCAGACGGGCGTGGTCGGTTGGCGCGCGGGCGAGGCCGCGCGTCTGGTTGTGGGCCACGCCCATTACGAGGACGGAGAGAGCGCCGCCGGCGGCAGTGCGGTCACGGTGTTGGACATGGCCGGCCGCGGTCCCGCGGAAGGCCTTCCCGCGGACGAATCGAGTGTCGGTCCCCTTGCCCTCGCCGACTACGATGGCGACGGCGAACTCGATCTTTTCGTGGGTGGCCGCGTGATTCCCGGACGCTATCCTCTCGCGGCGTCGTCCCGTCTTTACCAGGGCAAGGGCGGACGGTTCACGTTGGACGCGGCGCAGACGGCCCTCCTGCATCACGTGGGGTTGGTGAGCGGGGCGGTTTGGAGCGATCTGGATGGGGACGGCTGGCCCGATCTGGCCCTGGCGTGCGAGTGGGGGCCGGTGCGCGTCCTCCTCAACGATCGCGGACGGCTCCGCGTGTGGGATGTGGCGGTGAACGTCCAACGTTCAACGTTCAACGTTCAACATAGAACCGGCAGTGAGGCGTTCCCGAACAACCCGCATCCAACAACGCTCAACGAAATGACAGGCTGGTGGAACGGGATCACTGCCGGCGACCTGGACGGTGACGGGCGTCTGGACCTGATCGTGTCGAACTGGGGTCTGAACACGAAGTACCGGGCGAGTCCTGACAGCCCGCGCCGGCTCTACTACGGCGACTTCACCGGGAGCGGCGGGGTCGATCTCATCGAGGCGTTCTTTGATCCCGGACGGCGGCAGGATGTTCCCGAGCGGGACCGCGATGCTGTCGCTGCCATGATGCCGGCGTTGAATGCTCGGTTGCCGACGCATCTCGACTATGGCCGCGCCACCGTGGCCGAGATTCTCGGCGAGGCCGCCGGACGCGCGGCTCGAGTGGAAGCGACCGAGTTGGCCTCGATGGTATTCTACAATCGAGGCGATCAGTTCGAGGCCAAGGCCCTCCCGTTCGAGGCCCAGTTGGCCCCCGCCTTTGGCGTCGCGGTGGACGACTGCGACGGCGATGGCCTCGATGATGTTTTCCTGGCGCAGAATTTCTTTGCCATGCAGTCCAAGACAAGCCGCGCCGATGCCGGGTGCGGACTTTGGCTTCGGGGCGATGCCCAGGCGGGTCTTGTCGCCGTGCCGGGCCAGGAATCGGGGATCAAGGTCTACGGCGAACAACGCGGCTGCGCTTTGACGGACTGCGACGCGGACGGCCGGGTCGATCTTGTCGTCGCGCAGAATGCAGGCGAAACGAAGCTGTATCGAAACGTCCGCGCCCGCCCCGGCCTGCGCGTCCGCCTCGACGGCCCCTTGGGCAATCCCACCGGGGTCGGGGCGGTCGTCCGACTGGGAACGGGCGGTCGTTGGGGGCCGGCGCGGGAGATGCATGCCGGGTCGGGCTACTGGTCGCAGGACGGTGCGGTGCAGGTGATGGCTTCACCTCGAACGTTCGGGACCATGCCGGCCCAGATCAAGGTGCGGTGGCCGGGCGGGCGCGAGACGGTGTCCACCATTCCCCCCGATGTGCGGCAAATCGAGGTTGGACTGGATGGCCGTCTCCGAGTGCGGGCTGTTGGACGCTGAAGTCCGGCAGAAAGGCGAAGCTGCGGAGATGGCGATCGGCTCGACATCAATATCATGTGTGTGGTGACGTCGAAGCCGGCAATCCGGCAGCCAATCTCCGCGTCCCAAGCGGCATCGGTCTCGGTGCAGCAATCGGGCTCCTCGCTGCTTCGACAGTCCTGCCCAGGGACCACGGAGCCGCCAGAGTTCGTCTCTGCCATTCGTGTGATTCGTGGTTCTCCTTTCCCCCCAGGAACTGGACCACGAATGACACGAATGACACGAATCCAAAGCAACCCGCAAACGGTTTGTGGCCGTCGGCACGGCGGTCTGGTGCGAGGGGATTCTGATCATCGGTCCGTGACCACTTGCCGCCGAACGACCAGGTGAGGCACGGCGACCCCAGACACCACGGACGTCACCGGGTCCAGCCATCAAAGCCAGTGGCTGGGTCGCCGTTGCCTCCACCGTCTGATTCGCCCTTTCCGGCCCAACGTCCCGTCCCCGGCGCCCCGCCCATCCGTGAAATCCGTGTAATCGGTGGCCCAAGAACAAGCCAAGAACAAGCCAAGAATGAGCCACGGATCACACGGATCACACGGATAAGGGGAACACTGCCGACTGCTCGTGGTTGTCCGTCCGGCGGTCTGGTGGCAACTCGTTCTGCTGATCGGCGGTGCCGAGGCTGGCTCGGGCGACAAGTAATGGACATCCGAAGTGACGCAATCTTTTGCATCACGTTGGGAGGCTATGCTTGCCAAGCGGCTTGGCAAGAGCGATTTGCAGCCGCGAGGCACTTCGGCTCGAGCACGACTCATTGCGCACCGGGGAGACGTACGTCGGTCGGGTGGATCAAACGCTTCATCTTCTTTTCTCTTTGAAAGAAGTATCATGCCGCAAAGGCCGCCAGGCATTGCACAGTTTGGTTGCGGCTTTGCCTCGCTGCCAAGTATGCGGGTTAGGCGACGGACCGTTCTGGCCAACCGCGAAGGACTTGGCCAAAGGTCAGATAATCGGGATCGGGGTAGAGTTCTCGCCGTGCGGGCAGGATGATCTGGTCGCGCAGCGTAGTCTTGAACAATTCGATGCCCCCGTCCCAGCCGAGTGACCTGAGTTGTCCGAGGCGTCGCTGGTTCATTGTCACAGAGTAGTCCGGCCGGATGCCCAGAAGTCCCTGGTCAAAAGCCCGGTGGTGGATCGCGCTTAGGCAAATGCCGTTCTTGATCTCGTCGGTGCCGCGCTCGTGCTCGACCGGGATGATGTGCGCAGCTTCGAGTAGGTCCAACTGAATCCCGCTCATCGCGCATCGGTAATCATAGGCGACCAGAATGCTTCTTCGGAACCGCTGATCGCGAACTTTGCGCTGAATCTGCTGGAGAACCGTTCGCCGGGGACTCGGTGGAATGTCGCGAATCGCCTCCGCCGTAGGTTCCTCGGCGAGTTGTCGCAGGACCGCCAAGTCCTCCGGTTGGCCCGCTGTCCGGTGCAGGTTGTGCAGTTCGTGAACGTACGTGCAGAAGAAATCAGGACGAAAGGCGATTGCGATTTCCTCATTGCCTCGCGGTTGCACACTGAATCCACTTGCAGCGGCAGCGGCCAGGGTTTCGCGACGAATCTGCAGAGACGGTGACCGGCCCGACATCGATATCATGTGCTTGGTGACATCGAAGCCGGCGAACAAGCGGTTCTCTTCACTCCATCCGAGCACCAATGTCTTCGCGCCCTCCTCGATCTTAAACCTCTCCACGCCGGTCACTTGGATTCGCAGCTCGTTCGGATCCCTTGGGTAGCCGCCATGAGTCAGATTCCAACTGTAACAGAGCACTCTCTCACGTGTCTCGCCTCGGGAGACAGCCAAGCGGAAGGGGTGGGAGTCGGACAGGATTATGCAGTTCCACCCAGAGGCACGAATGGCTTCAAGAACGCGGGTGAGTATCGCGCGTTTGGGGATACGGCTCGGCATAGTTCTGACGAGTGTCGTTATTCAGCACGCCGCTTGCGGCGCCTCGCTGGCTCCAACAGCGTCATCTGATTCGGACGATTGGCGGGGGCATGGACCAACTCCCGATTAGGGCACGATCTGGGAGCGGGGCGCTTCGCACCGCCGTCTGCCGGCAGAGGCTCGAGGTTCATTTGATTCCTGACAAGATTGGGCTTGAACGCTTTGTAGAAAGAGTCATTGGCATTGGCGGTGTCAGGCGTCAATTCATACCGAACGCGCGGCGGATGCTGGAACCGCCCTAACGCACCTTTGAGGTAGGCTTCGACCATGTCGCAGCAAATCCACTGACGTAGCGTCCGCTCAGCCGCTTCGCCGGTGGCGCAACTGCCTCCAAACGGGTCAACAACAAGATCATCTTCATCCGTCAACATCCTGATAAAAAACTCGGGGATCTCCACTGGGAATCTAGCTGGGTGGGGCTTGAGACTCTGCTCGACGCAATAGCGGATGTAAGTGGAGTTGCTTTCCGTGTGAGCCAGCGCGATCAGGTTGGGAGGAATCGCTGCCCCGTTATTGGTTCCGAATTTGTCTGAAATGTCGTGCCCTGAGGGTCGCAAACGTGGTGTATATCCCTTCTCCAGCAAGACCTTCATGCTGTCGGAATAGGGTTGAAGTACCCGGCGGTTGCTGGCTTTCGGCCACGGTGTGGGGGAAAGCCACCAAATGCAATCGATGGCATCTTTGACCCGGATTCGGCGCACGGTCACCCATTCTGCCGGAGTTGGAAGACGCGCCGGATTCCACCAGAAGAACTCTTGCGCCAAGTGAAAGCCGAACTCCCGGCACAGCATGAGGAGTAGTTCATAATGGTAGAGGCTCCGCGTTGGTTGTCCTGGAATCCAGGAACCGCCAATGTCAATCACCAGCGAGCCTTGCGCTTTGAGGGCGCGGTGGAAGGCGGCGGCGAAAGGTTTGAACCACTCCAGGTATTCGTGGGCATCCGCGTTCCCGTAGTCCTTCTTCCGAACAAGTCCGAAAGGAGGACTGGTCATGATGAGGTCGATTGAGCCGTCTGGGATTTCGTTGCGGAACAGTGTCAGCGAGTCACCGAGGAACATCCGCCCGCACTCGGTCGAGTGGAAGAGCCTCGCCTCCTGGTTCACTTGGTGTGGCTGGTTTCTGAGTGCTGAATTTGCCATCTTCTGGCACTCCATATCGCACGATTACAGTACACACACAAGCCGCGTTTCGGGGGATCCACCTCCTCGGGTGCCTGCGGAATCCAGAGCGCACCCGATGGCGCTCATGCTCAGCGCAAGGGCCTGCTGTGAGTTGCGTGGCGAGAGGGAGGAGAGGGCGGCGGCTGGACAGTGCCGCGGCCGGGCGGTACGGTGCAGGCCCATGGCGACGGCCCTGGCGACTTACACCTGCGAACTGACCGATCCCCAGGCCGCTGCGCTCGAGGCGTGGCTGCGGGAGCAGGATTGGACATGGCGCGATGTGGCGCATGCCCGTTTTGCGGCGGAGAAGGGGCGGGTGAACCTTGTCCAGTACAAGAGCGGAAAGCTGGTGGTGCAGGGGAAGGAGACGCGCGAGTTTGTCGAGTTCGTTCTCGAACCGGTGATATTGAAGGAGGCGCGCCTGGGCTACGAGGCGGTGCTGAACCCCGATCTGCTCCTGCCGCGCGTCGGTGTCGATGAGAGCGGCAAGGGGGACTTTTTCGGTCCGCTGTGCGTCGCGGGGGTGTACGTGAACGAGGCCATCGTCCGGGCGTGGGAGGGGGCTGGAGTCAAGGACTCGAAGTCGATCGGGAGCGCGAAGCGGATCGGCGAGTTGGCTCGGCTCATTCGCGAGACGCCGGGCTGCATCACGTCTGTCGTGCCGATCGGGAATACGGCCTACAACCGCCTTTACGCGAGCATGGGGAACGTGAATCGGATTCTGGCGTGGGGGCACGCGCGCGCCATCGAGAATCTGATGCTGGAGCGCCATCGGATGAATCCGCTGCCCGTGCGGGCCATCAGCGATCAGTTCGCGGCCAACAAGGCGACTGTGGCCAAGGCCTTGATGAGTCTGGGCCGCCAGATCGAACTGGTTCAACGCCACAAAGCCGAATCCGACCTGGCCGTGGCGGCGGCGTCGATTCTCGCCCGCGACGAGTTCATCCGGCGGCTGGCCGGTCTCGAAAAGGACTATGCGATGGAGTTTCCCAAGGGGGCTTCGTCGGCTGTGGACGCCGCAGCTGCGGTGTTCGTGAAGGCGCACGGGGCGAACGCGCTCGCGGCGGTGGCGAAGGTGCATTTCCGCACTGCGTTCCGGGCGCGGGGATTAGCCGAGCCGCCGCGCAGCGAATGGCGGAAGCCGCGGGAGCGCTAGCGAGGCACGCCTGCCCAAATCCAGTCCTCCTTCCCTTGAGGAGTCCCCGTGTCTCCCCGTCCTTCTCTCCCGCGCCTCGCTCAGTAGAATGCTTGACCTGTTTAACAGAGCACGGGGACTTTGACTCGTCTGCAACACCTTTCAGCGGTCAAGGATTCTACCGGGACGGGACAATGTAGCCCACCGGCGTGAGATTGCCGGCCGCCGAGGGATGCCAGAGCGGCAGTCCCGGGGCGGACAATCCCGCGGGGATGACGGGCGTGACGCTGGGGCGCGACGGACGGTCATCCCGGGTCAAGACGGAGGTCACTCGAGGTTCGAAGGCCGAGAAGGGCCGGCGTTGGAAACCGCTGGCGATCTCGATCCGCGCCGGGGCGTCCTGGTGTTGTTGAGCGACGCGTCCCGAGTACCCGAGGCCGGCGAGGTAGAAGGCGCCCAAGGCTAAGCTGAAGAATCCGGCCAGGGCTGGGCGCAGCCGGAATCTCTCGAAGAGGGCTTCAAACCAGTCCTCGGGCTCGACCTCCCGCTCGAGGGGAAGGCGGTCGAGGACCCGTCTGTGGAGGCGATCGAAGTAGCCCGGGGGTGGCTGTTCATGGCGCTTGAGAGCGACCGCCCTGCGCAGGGCCACAAAGGACTCGCGATCGTGATCCGGATGCATGCTGATTCTAGTTCAAATAGTCCGACAAATAGGCCTGCAACTGCTGGCGTGCATAGAACAAACGCGACCTGACCGTGCCGACATTGCAATCCATAATGCGCCCGATTTCCTCGTGGGAGAGGCCTTGGATGTCGTGCAAGGTCACCACCAGTCTATGCACTTCGGACAGCTTCTGCATCGCCTCGTTCAATCTCTCCTGGAGTTCGGCCAGATTGATTTCCCGCCGGGGCGTGCGTTCGGACACCAGCGCGACTAGGTCCGGATCGTGTTCGGCGTTGAAATCCAGATCGTTGAGGCTCATCTGGCTGCCGCGGTGTTTGCGCTGCTTGAGAAAGTTGATCGTCTTGTTGATCGCGATGCGGTAGAGCCAGGTGAAGAAGCTCGAGTCGCCCTTGAAGGATTTCAGGGCGCGATAGGCCTTGATGAAGCTCTCCTGAGTGAGGTCGTCCGCATCTTCATGAGACGACGTCATATGGTAGACGGTGGCGTAAATGCGCTCCTGGTGACGCCGCACCAGTTCGTCGAACGCCTCGATGTTCCCGTGCTGCGCATCGCGCACCAGCACGGCATCCGCCACGGGGAGTCTGGACTTGTCTGACGCGGGCGGACTGGGATGCAAGGCGGCCGGCATCTTAGGAGGGCATCTTCCAGGACGGAACTCCCAGCGAGCCAGTGAGCTGCTCGACGAACTCCGCGGCCTCGGCGAGGGCGGGGCGATCCGGGACCGATACGGACTCGCGGGCGGAGTGGCAGAGGGCGCGGATGGCGGACACCGATTCGGCGAGGGCATCGGTCTGGTCTAACACCGCGCACAAAGGGGCGAGCCGTTCCGGGTGCCAGTCGGCGAGCAGGCGGTCGAGTTGCCTGCGTTGGGCCGGATCGGCCCTTTCGTACGCGACGATGATGGGGAGCGTGACTTTGCCGGCAGCCAGGTCCGTGCCGAGCGACTTACCGGCGTCCCGCTCGAGTCCGTACAAATCGAGGCAATCGTCGTAAATCTGGTAGGCCGTGCCGAGGGCCATACCGTACTCGTGCAGCGCCTGCTCCTCGGCGTCACTCGCCCCGGTCAGCCGTCCGCCCAGCCTGCACGAGAGGGCGAAGAGTTCGCCGGTCTTCATGCGCAGGATGCGGAAGTACTCTTCGCGTCCGAGTATGGCTCTGCGCTGAGAGAGCAAGGTTTGGAGGGTCTCCCCCGTGCAGACCGTCTTGGTGGCCGCGGCGACCGCTCGGCAGATATCGGGCGTGGGAAAGCTGGCAGCCAGTTCCAGGGCGTGCGCGAACAGGCAATCCCCGGCAAGCACCGAGATCGCATTGCCGCATCGGACGGACAGGGTGGGGCGTCGCCGCCGGACCCGGGCTTCGTCCATGACATCGTCGTGGACCAGCGTGGCCAAGTGGACCATCTCGATGATGGTGGCCACGGTGATCAGATCGTCGGTGAGAGCGCCGATCGGTTTGGCGCTCAGGGCGAGGAGGGCCGGGCGGAGCTGCTTGCCCTGGCTCGCCAAAGCGTAGCGGACATAGCCGGCGATGTCGGGCTCAAAGCCGCTGACCTGGTCCTCCAATCGCCGGGCCACGGATTTGAGGAAGCCGTCGGCGGGACCGACAATGCGCCGCCAGGAATGGGGCGAGACGGGGGCGGGAGCGGCTCTGACCGCGGCTCCCGCCGCTGTGGATTGAGCAGCCAGCACGTTGGCCGGGAATCTAGAGTTGTGCGCTGGACAAGTCAAACGGTTACGCAGCCGGGGTCTAACCCGCATCGCAGTCGTCCTGCGAGCTCTGACCGTTCTGTGCGCCGAAGGGGTGCGGAATTAGGCGGGGTAGAGACCGCGCGGCCCGGATTCAGAAGCCGTGGCGCGCCAGTTCCTGCTCCAGTAGCATCTGGAATTCCTGGAGATCGCCCGACGACGGCCGGTAGCCCTTCTCTTGCGGCGCGATACCGAGGCGGCCCATCTGGTCGATGGACCAGACCGCACTCTTGCCATCGCTGAAGGTGACGTTGCCGCTGACGACGGCCCCCGTCCGGGTCAACTGATCCACGCTGATCCGGACGCGGGCGGCCGGGGGCGTCGGGGCCGTCTCGGGCTCCCCGGCGCCGCCTTTGGCCGGCGCATGGAGCGCCCCGGGTGCCTTGAGATCCCTGCTGGTCAAGTCGGTCGGCGCCGTCGGCTCGACATCCTTGGGGAGGACCTCGAGGTCGCTGACAAGGAACTTGACGTCCCGGTAGGTGAGGCGCAGGCCGAACGTCGCCTCGAGTCGTTTCTGCAGTTCCGCCAAGGTGGCGCCTTCCTGAAGCCACGCGATGACCTGTTGTTTCTGGGCGTCGTCCAAATTCATAGCGTACTGGAGGCCATTCGGCGCGATTTGGCGCATTCAGGCAACTGATTTCTTGCCTCTTCTTTCTTCGAAGTCTTCATCGAGTTCGCCCGCGCTTCCAGGCAAAGCCGCCTCGTCTCCGGCTGCTGCGATTTATATGCTTCCGTCCGTCCGCGCGTTGCCGCGTTGAGTTCCGCGATAATTTTGATTGCGATAATTTGGTTGAGCGATGCGGGGGAGTGGTGTCAGATGGGGTGAATCGCGTCTGCGCGCACGACGAGAGGAACGGGCAATGCGCGCGGCGGGACGCGAGCGGCATTCCGGGATGACGACAACAACAGAGAGCCAGACCGACGAACGGGGTGAGTTCCGGCGGGAACTCGCCTGTGTTTGGCGGCAGATGTCCGACAAGGGGCTGCTCCTGAGCCTGGCGGCCGCATGGTTTGCCCTGTTCCATTTCCTGGGCAACTCGACTTTTGGCTACGTCGACAGTCCTTCCCTGTTCGGCTGGCTCTGGGGCGCGTACAGTTCGAGTTCGTTTCCCGGCGGACCGATTGTGAAGCTCCTCAACGCTGACGACGGATACTGCGTCCTGATCCCGTTCCTCGTGCTTGGTCTGTTCTGGTCGAGGCGTCAACAATGGCTGGCAATTCACCGGGAGACGTGGTGGCCGGGCTTGGTCGGGCTGGCATTGGCCACGGTGCTGCACGTGTTGGGCTACCTTGTGCAGCAGCCTCGAGTTTCGCTCGTGGCGTTTCTGGGGGGCGGGTACGCGCTGATCGCATTGGTCTGGGGGTGGCGGTTCGCCGCCGGCGTGTTCTTCCCCTATGTGCTGCTTGTCTTCTGTGTTCCCCTGGGGACGGTCAGCGATCCGATCACCGTTCCGCTCCGGCAGGTTTCGACGGACGTTTCGGTGGTGATTGTGCGGGATGTGTTGGGCATACCGGTGATTCAGCAGGGGGTGCAGATCAGCGATCCGCGCGGCGCGTACACTTACGAAGTCGCCGCCGCATGCAGCGGCATTCGGAGTCTGATCGCCCTGTTCGCCCTGACCACGATTTACGGGTTTCTGACATTCACGCGCCTCTGGAAGCGTCTGCTGGTTATCCTGCTCGTTGTTCCCCTGACCCTGGCGGGCAACATCCTGCGGCTGGTCTGCATCGTGATCGCGTCCGAGGCGTTCGGACGGAGCGCGGGGGAGTTCGTGCACGATTGGTTCGGATTCGTCACGTTCGGACTCGCGCTTCTGGTGCTCTTCGGCGTCGGGAACTGGCTGCGCGAGCCGGCGTCGGCCCGGGTTCCGGGAGGATTGCCCCAAGCCGCATGAAGGCGCGCCAATACATCCTTTTCGCCCTGGCCCTGGCGGTGATCGTGGGCGGCGGCGGCCTTCTGGTGCGGCTCAAGTCGATTCAGCGGCTTGGGGCGCCGGGGATCAAGGTCAGCCCGATCGAGGGGAGCGATCGGCTCCGGATCGAGTTGCCGGAGCGCGTGCCGCTCTACGAGTCGACGGGCATGGAGCCGACGCGCGCCGAGCTCGAGATGTTGCCTGAGGATACGACCTTTGCCAAGCGTCTGTATCGTGCCGCCGACGGATTTCAGATCATGATGAACGTCGTGATGATGGGAACCGACCGCACGAGCATCCATAAGCCGGAGTTCTGTTTGACGGCGCAGGGATGGCGGATCGAGCGGCAGGAGACGGACATGCTGCCAGTCTATCGGCCGCATCGGTACGATCTCCCGGTCCAGCGTTACACGACCAAGGCGGAGTGGGAGCAGGAAGGAGGGCGTCGAGTGCCCTGGAGCGGTGTGTACGTTTTTTGGTTTGTAGCTGAAAACAAGCTGACCGCCAGCCATTGGGTGCGGGTGGGATGGATCACGCGCGAACTGCTCAGGCGCGGCGTGCTGCCGCGGTGGGCCTACATCGGCTGCTTCGCGGCCTGTCCGCCGGGGCAGGAGGAGGCGACCTTCCGGCGCATGCGGCAGTTTTTGACCGCCTCGGTGCCCGATTTTCAGACTGCCGTGCCTCCTGCTCTGGCGGGAGGAGGCGCGGACCGTTAGCGAGGAAGCCTCATGTTGAGCCGCCACACACGCCTTCGAACCCAGATCCAGATCGTGCTGGACGCGGTTCTTTTAGGGCTGAGCCTCTACCTGGCTCACCAGTTGCGCACCCATTGGCGCTTCGAGGTGTTCGGCGGAACCAGGGACATCCGGAGTCTCGAATCCTACATGTGGCTGTTCCCGCTCGTGATGGTCGGCGGGCCGTTCCTGCTCAGATCGATCGGTTTCTACAACCGTCCCTTTCTGCCGTCGCGCCGGTTGACGGCGTGGCAGTTGATCAAGGGCTGCGTGTACGCAACCATTGGGCTGGTCATCGTGATTTTCGTGGTGCGACAGGGGGGTGAGATTGGCCGCTCGGTCATCATTCTTTTCGGGTTGATCAGCTTCGGGGTTATCTCGATCAAGGAGGAGATCGTTCTGCAGTGGCGCATGGGGCGTTTGGGAGGCGCCCCGATGGAGAAGCGACTGATCCTGGTGGGGACGACCGAGGATACCGTGCGCCTGCGCCAGGACCTCTCGCGCAGTCAGCGCGAGGAGCTGAACATTGTGGCGCAATTGAGCATCAACGAACGTCCCGTGAGCGACCTGGTCGAGCTCATGCACGTGCATTCGGCCAACGGCGTGGTCCTGACGGCCAAGCACACCTACCTTGGACAAATCGAGCAGGCGATCGAGTTGTGCGAGCGCGAAGGCGTCGAGGTCTGGTTGCTCGCCGACTTCTTCAAGACCCAGATTTCCCGCACGGGTGTGGATGATTTCTACGGACGTCCCATGCTCGTCTTCCGTTCCGGGCCCGACACCTCATGGCCCCTGGCGGTCAAGAGGCTCATCGATTTCTGGGGGGCGCTCCTGCTCCTGGTCCTGCTGGGAGTCCCGATGCTCCTGGTCGGCCTGATCATCAAGCTCGGCTCCCCGGGCTCCGCCCTGTTTCGACAGCAACGCAGCGGGCTCAACGGGCGACCGTTCACGATGCTGAAATTCCGATCGATGGTGACCGATGCCGAGCAACGCAAGCAGGAGCTGGCGTTGCTCAACGAAATGAGCGGCCCGGTCTTCAAAGTCACGAATGATCCCCGCGTGACACCGGTGGGGCGTTTCATCCGCAAGTGGAGCATCGACGAACTGCCGCAACTCATCAACGTGCTCCGGGGCGAGATGAGCCTGGTGGGCCCACGCCCCCTGCCGGTTGCCGAAGTCGCCCGGTTCGACGACCTGGCCCACCGGCGGCGCTTGAGCGTGCGGCCGGGGATCACGTGTCTTTGGCAGGTGAGCGGGCGCAGCGAGGTCCGGGATTTCCGGGATTGGGTGCGGCTCGATCTCGAGTATATCGACAACTGGTCACTATGGCTGGACCTCAACATTCTGCTTCGGACCATACCCGCGGTTCTGACCGCCGCGGGGGCAAAATGATCATGAAGACGACTTTTGTGTTTGACCGGCTTCATCATTTCCAGTAACCACAGCGCGCTTTCTCGGTTTTGGCTCGATACTGGCTGTCATAAACCCGGAATCGATGGAACCATGATCGACGGAATCACATGTTAGGTGCGAAATCATTCCTCTGTATCGATTTCGGCGCGGGCAGCCTGAAGCTGGCCGAATTCGATGTGGGTGACTCCGGCGCGCTGCGTCTGGTCCGTTATGCCCTCAAGCCGCTCGGGTTGGCCGGCGCTCAGGACGCCGCGCGCGAGGGTGTCGTGTTGCGAGGCCTCCAGGAACTGTTGTCCGACAAGGCGATTGCGGCCCGGACATGCAACGTCTGCGCCCCGGGTTTCCATGTCTTTTCGAAGTTCGTCAAGCTCCCCCCGGTCGATTCGTCCAAGATCGGCCAGATCATCCAGTACGAGGCGCAGCAGAACGTCCCCTTCCCGCTCGAGGAAGTGGTCTGGGATTACCAGATCCTGGGCACATTGCCGTCGGGCGAACTCGAAGTGCTCCTGGTCGCCATCAAGTCGGACGTTGTCGAGTCCCTCTTTCGGTCGGCGGAAGGGGTGGGCCTGCGGCTTGAATTGGTGGATGTCTCGCCGGCGGCCTTGTGCAACGCCTTCCGTTACAACTACGGCGACCTGGAAGGCTGCTCGATGCTGCTGGACATCGGGGCAAAGACCAGCAACGTGCTGTTCTTCGACAAGGGCAAGGTCTTCTCACGCTGCATTAACATCGGCGCCAACTCGATCACTCAGGAGTTTGCGGCCGAGGCCAAGCTCCCGTTCGTCGAGGCGGAGAAACTTAAGATCGCGGAGGGCTTTGTCAGTCTGGGTGGCGCGTACGAGGAGCCCGACAACCCGCGCCAGGCCGCCATCTCGAAGATTGCCCGGCAGGTGATGACCCGTCTTCATATCCAGGTCAATCAGACGATCCAGTTCTTCCGCAGCCAACAGGGCGGTACGGCCCCTCAGCGAGTCTACCTGGCAGGCGGCGCGTCGATCATGCCCTACACGCGCGAGTTCTTTCAGGAAAAGCTCAACCTCACCGTCGAGTATTTCAACCCATTCCGCAATATCGAGATCGATCCGGGCGTCAACCTCGAGGAGTTGGCCAAGGTCGCGCACGCCTACGGCGAGGTCGTGGGACTCGGATTGCGCAATCCGACCCAGTGCCCCGTCGAACTCAATCTCATCCCCAAGAGCATCCTCAAGCGGCAGGAACTCAACCAGAAAAAGCCGTATTTCATCGCCGCCGCCGCAAGCCTGATCATCGTCGTCTTCATTTTTGGCTGGTTCTTCGACAAGCTGGCCAAGGAAAAACAGGGGGCCATCGATGCCCGCGCCCCGAAGGTCGAGGGGCTGCGGATGAAGAAGCAAGCCCTCGATACGGCCATCTCGAGCAAGGACAAGTCGTTCAAGGAGGCCGAGCAGTATGCCGAGTGGATGTCCGAGCGCTTCCGCTGGGCCGATATCATGACCGCGTTGGACCAGGCGCTCCGGAACACCGAGAACAGGACCCGCCGTCCCAACATGCGCACGGCGGTTTGGATCGAGAAGATGGCGGCGGAGAACGCCGAGGTCCCCGAGGCGGAGGCCCAGGAGGAAGAAGAGAATCGCCCCCGCCCGATGATGGACATCCGCATGCTCATGCGCTACGGGTTGCTGCCCAGGGGGTTGAAGCTTACAACCGAAGGCGGGGAGAAGATGGATCTCGCGTCCGCTCTGGCCTCCGCACAGCGCGGGAGCTCCGAAACCCAGACCAAACAGGCCACAACCAACGAGATTTCAGTGATCAATCTTACCTGTCGCGGACTGAGCTGGAACAAGCTGTTTGCGACGGCTGACAACGAGCTGGCCTACACGCTGCTCAGGGAGTTGGAAGCCAACTCGCAGTTCATGGCTGGAACCAACGGGACGCAATTGGCTGGGCAGATGGAACAGGACGAGACCACCAGCACGTTCAAGTTCGACGTCAAACTGAAGCTCGCGAAGCCCATCAAATTCTAATATGGACTGGGTCAAGAAGAATTTGCTGCTGGTCGTGAGCGGGGCCGTGACGCTCGTGCTCCTGGGCGTTGCGGGGTATTTCCTGTGGTCCAAGAACGCGCTCGAGGCGCGGGTCACAGCAGACCTCGCGATGCAGACCAGCGAGTTGAACCAGTTGTCCAACTCGGATCCCCACCCCGGAAACGAGAAAGTCAAGAATATCGAAGCCGCAAAGGAGCAGGACAAGAAGCTCCAGGAATTCGTGGCCGAGGCCCGCAAGACGTTCGTCCCCATCGATTATCCTACCAATCTCGACAGCGGTCAGTTGAAGCTTCTGCTCGATACCGTCATCGACGAATTGCACCGGAAGGCGGACGGCATGGGTGTGAAGCTGCACACAGACCCGAAATACGCGTTCACGTTCGGCGCGCAACGCACACAGATGTACTTCGACCAGAAGGATATCCTCCCGACCGCCCGCATGATGATCGACATCAAGACGATCGCCACGATGCTCTTCGACGCCCGCATCCTCGCTCTCGATGGGATTCGCCGTTGCACGGTCAGCAGCCTGGACACTCCCGGTCCGGAGTTCTGGAACAAGAAGCCGACGACCAACGACACGTACGGCGCCGTGCTGACCCCGTACGAGTTCACGTTCCATTGCTTCACTCCTGAACTCAACCGCGTGGTCGAAACTCTCTACCGCAGTCCGCACGCCTTTCTTCTCAAGAGTGTTGTGGTGGACACATCGCCCTCTCAACTGCTCGAAAGACCGGCCGACGGCTCACTCGATCCGATGGGTCCCATGATGATGCCCAGCATGAATCTGGCGCAACTGCAGATGATGCTGCGCTACGGGGGGCGCGGCATGATGCGCTATGCCACTCCGCCACCCCAGGAGGTGCCTCCGCCCACAGCCCGTGGCGGTTTGACCCCCTTGCTCGACGAGAAGCCGTTCCGCGCCGTTCTGTGGGTTGAGTCGATTCGTCTTCTGGATCCCGAGGAAATCAAGGCAGCAAAGGCGGCCGCGCGCACAAGCCGGCCCGTCCGCACCGTGACTCCCGAAGGGGAAGAGCCGGGCGCGGCCCCGACCGCAACTGGGGGCGAGACCCCTGCCGAACCCGCTCCAGACGCTGCCCCCGTTCCTTAGCCGCATTCCACCATGGAGTTTCTTAAGAAGCATTACGAGAAGCTGATTCTCAGCGTGGTGTTGCTGGGAATGGCCATCGCCGCCGCGCTCCTGCCGCTCAAGGTCAGCCAGGTGCGACAAGAACTCCAGCAGGCGACCCTCAATATCGAACGGGCCCGCATCAAGCCTCTCCCGGAGTTGGACCTCTCCACCAACAACGCCCTCTTGCGACGGGTCCGTACCCCGGGCCGACTGACCCTCGATGCTCCCGGTCACAACCTGTTCAACCCCATCCAGTGGAAGAAGAAGCCGGACGGCACTCCGGTGCCCAGCGAGCAGTTCGGATTAAGCGCTCTGGTGGTGACGAACATCACGCCGCTCTATCTGAGAATCCAGTTCCGGGGCGTGCGCGATTACGGCAGCGACGTTCGCTATGACTTCATGGTCACACGCGAGGCCGCCACCAACAGCGCGGCGCGCGGCCCATTGCCCAACACGCTCGCCGTGGGCGCCAGAACCGACCTCTTTACCGTCAGGGACGTCGATGGACCGAAGGAGAATCCGCAGGGGCTCATCCTCGAACTGGCCGACTCGCGGCAGCCGGTGGTCGTGACTCGCGACAAACCGTACACCGAGGTGCAGGGTTACATGGCCGATTTGTGGCACAAGACCGAAAACAAGGTCTTCCTTCGACAGCGTCAGGGACAGAAGATTTCCTTCGGCGGCGAGACCTACATTATTATTGCCATCAGCGAGAGCGACGTTACACTCCGAGACAGCCGGACTCAAAAGCAGACAACCATCAGCCTCAAAGCTGCGCCGTAGGCAATGCGACTTTATGTTTCCTGTCCCAACTGAAGAGAAATCCATGATCCGTTCCGCTCTTACCCTCCTCATCCTCGCGCTGCTGGTTGGCAGCGCGCCTTCCGCGTTCGCTCAAGTCGCTCCGGCGGATCCCGTCACGGAGGAGGCGGTGCGAAGGCAGGAAATGAGCATCATCCTCCGCAAGACGCTGGCCGACGCCCAAGCCGAGCAGAAACTCGGCGACTACGGAACGGCGGCCAAGCTTTACGAGGAGGCCTGGAGCTACGTCCAGAAAATCGGCGAGAAGGTCATCGAAAAAGAGCATCGCGAGACGGTCCAGGGTTTCAGCCACGTCTACCTCGAACTCGCGAAGAGATCCTTCTCCCGCGGACAGTATAACGAAGCCAGGAGCCAGGTCTCCCGCGTGCTGCGGATTGATCCGAAGAACCGGGACGCCCTGAACCTCGCGGCGAGAGTTGACAAGGCCCTCAGAGATCAGGCAGGGCGGGTTCCCAGCAAGGAGACCCTGGCGCTTATGCCCGAGGTGCAAGAGGAAAAGACCACGGCGGCCACTCTCGTGCAGGATGGCAAGTTGCTCTATGAGATGGGGAAGCTTGAAGAGGCCGCCGCGAAGTTGCGGGCGGCCGTGAAGCTCGATCCCGAAAACCAGGGCGCGTTCTACTACGCGCGATTGGTCGAGGAGGCCGTGTATTCGATCGAGGCGCGCAAGCGCGAGGCGATGGCGAAGTCGAAGATGGTCGAGGTTGAGCGCGCATGGAATCCGCCGGTGAAATGGGGCGACATCACGAATACCACGAACCCCTTCGCCCGCACGAACACGATCTATACCGGGGCCGGTCGGCGCGTCATCTTCAGCAAGCTCGAGAAGATTCGGTTTAATCAGTACCCCGTGAGCGGCGATATGCCCGGCGTCCCGCTGAGCGTGGTGGTGAAGGATTTGGATGAGGAGGTGAAGCAGCGCGATCCCGACAAGAAAGGCCTCAACTTCATCCTGGCTCCGTACGTTGACATTCAGGTCCCTTCGGCCCTGCCGATGGTGCCCGGGCAGATCGATCCAATGACCGGTCAACCGATCGGCACGGCGCCCCAGCAGGAGCAGTTCGACCTGGGATCCGATGTCTTGATCAAGATCGAGCCTCCCTTGAAAGACGTGAGCCTCAAGGACGTGCTCGATACGATCATCAAGGTGTCGAACAAGCAGATCAAATACTCGGTCGAAGAGTACGCGATCGTGTTCACGCGCAAGATTCCCGAGCAGGAACAGCTCTTTACCCGCCAGTTCCGCGTAAACCCGAACACGTTCGTGCAGGGCCTCGAAGGCGTGATCGGCGAGCAGTTCGTCGGGGCCTCCATCGGCTCGGACTCCAGCGGCACCGGAACAACCACGGGCGGTATGGGCGGCGGAATGATGGGCGGGATGGGCGGTGGCTACGGCGGTGGCTATGGCGGCGGAGGCGGGTTCATCATTCCGCGCGTCGACGTCACCGGTTATGGCGGCATGGGTGGCATGGGCGGCATGGGCGGCGGAATGATGGGCGGCATGGGCGGTGGAATGATGGGCGGCATGGGCGGCGGAATGATGGGCGGCATGGGCGGGATGGGCGGCATGGGCGGCTACGGCGGCGGCTCGCCAATGGGCTACATGTCCACTGGCGGTTCGCTCATGGGTGTCAACCGCATGACCGACATGTCCGTGGTCAACCAGATGGTCGTCGCCTACTTCAGCGCTGCAGGCGTGAACCTGGGCGGCTCGAACCTGCTGGCTGGCGGCGGAATGATGGGCGGCATGGGCGGCGGATTCACCGGCGGCGGCTTTCAGAACGCGGCGGGCAAGTCGGTCTTTTACAATGACCGCCTCGGGCTCCTCCTGGTCCGTGCCACGCTCCAGGATCTGGACATCATCGAAGCGGCCATCCAGGTCCTCAACCTCACGCCCGATCAGATCACGATCGAGGCGAAGTTCGTCGAGATTGGGCAGGACGACGCGAAGGCCCTCGGGTTCGATTGGCTTCTGGGCAACTTCCTGATGAGGGGAGGAGCCATTGGGGCTTCTGGTGGCACCTATCCCTCCGTTGCTGGCGAGCCCTCGCCGGCCAACCCGTCGGGCGTCTTCCCAGGAGTCTTCGGGATACCTTCGGCCCTTCCCAATGCCGGGACGGACCAGATTATTACCAAGGGCCTGCGCAACAGCGATGCCGAAGGTTCGCCCATACCGGCGCTCGGCACCATCACGGGCATTCTGACCGATCCGCAATTCCGCGTGGTGATCCGGGCGCTCGAACAGCGATCCGGCGTCGACATGTTGGCCGCGCCCAAGGTGACGACTGTGAGCGGGCGGCAAGCGCAGATTCAGAGTGTCGACATCCGTCAGATTGTGACTGGGCTCAACGTAGGCGCTTCCGGAACCGGAGGCACCATCAGCACCACCGGCGCAGGCACCACCGGCACCGTCACTCAATAGGCACTTCATTCTCCAATTCTACTGTCCATATGCACATGTACACGAGACACATTCTGTTCGCCGCATTGGCCCTCTGCGGGTTGGAAGGCGCATTTGAAATGCACGCTCAGGTGGTGAATCAGCCCCAAGGTTTCGAGACGGTTCAACCCACGACCGTCCCGGTTCCGCTTGGTCCCACTCTGGATGTGTTGCCCCACGTTTCGGCCGATGGGTACACGATTCAGATGAACCTGATTCCGACGATGACGGAATTCCTGGGATACGAACAAACCCCCTACACCGCACAGGTGGGGACCATCGAAACACTGCCGTACCCGCTGCCATCCTTCCGGGTCCGACAGGTTACCACCACGGCGATTGTTTGGGACGGGCAGACCATCATGCTCGGCGGTCTGATCAGCGAAAAAGTCAACAAGGTCAAGGACAAGGTGCCCGTCCTGGGTGACCTGCCATTGTTCGGACGTCTTTTCCGAAGCGAAAGCTCGTCCACGCAGAAGAAGAATCTGGTCATCTTCGTCACTCCGACGATCATCGATCCCGCCGGCAACCGAATTCACACGGAAGACAACCTCCCCTACGATCCCAACAGAATCCCAGCCCAGGTGCCATTCGCGCCGCAGTGACCGGCGCCTCGGGGCAGGGTGTCGATTCCAAGTTTGAGATCAGGGATTTCCGATTTCGAACGTTGGACTCTCGTAGTGGTGTGGTGCGAATCATGGCGACCGATTGCCTCCGGTCACGCGTCTCCCAGGCGCGAACAGGACTTAACGCCCGTCCGCCGCTCTTTTTCGGATGACCGCGCCTGGCGCCCATGCCCCCCGGCCCTCACTGTTGCTCGTGGACGGACATGCGTATGCCTATCGCTCCTTCCACGCAATCCGCAACCTGTCATCGCCTTCCGGACACCCCACCAACGCCATCTTCGGATTCGTCAAGGCCCTGAAGACCCTCGAATCGAGCCTCGCGCCCACGCACCTGGCCGTCGTCTGGGATGGCGGGCTTGCAGCCGATCGGCTTGCTTTGCTGCCCGAGTACAAGGCTCAACGCCCGCCCATGCCCGACGCTCTCGAGGCGCAGCTCGACGGCATGGTGTCCTGGCTGGCGGCGTCTGGGATATTCTCGCTCTGCCGGGACGGTGTCGAGGCCGACGACGCAATCGCGTCCCTGGCCAGCCACGCTGCAGGTTCGGGGGTCGACGTTGTGATCGCCAGCACGGACAAGGACTTTCTGCAGTTGGTTTCGCCGCGCGTCGGCATCATTAACCCGAATGATAAGACCGGTCGCATCTGGTCGGCCGAGGATGTCGTCGCCAAGACCGGGGTGCGGCCCGAGCAAATCGTCGATTGGCTCTGCCTTGTCGGCGACGCCGTGGATAATATCCCGGGCATCCCGGGTGTCGGAGCGAAAACAGCCGCCGAACTGCTCCGCCAATTCGGCAGTTGCCGCCGCCTCCTCGAACAAGTCGAAAACATCACGTCGGATCGGATCCGGACCAGCCTGGTCGAAGGGGCGTCCAATTTGCTTCGAAATCGGGAGATCATTCGGTTGAAAGACGATTTGGATTTGCAGGTCGCACTGGACCACTTGAAGGCGTCGCCGCCCGACCGGGGCCGCCTCGCCACGCTGTATCGGCAGTGGGGTTTTCGCTCGTTGCTCGCCGAGACCGAGGCGGCGGATTCGGCCCAAGGGACTTTGGATCTATGAAAGCGGCTGGCCGATTCGATCGGCCTAACCCGCATCGTTGCACTGCGTCAGCACACTGGGCAGTCGGATATTGCAGGTGTCTGCTCTGCGGGTTTGAGACTGCCTGAAAACCGAATGCCCATGGCAGCGCGGCCCAACTCTGGCAAGGGTTGTGCTGCCAGTTGGCCTGAAGTCAGTTTTTCGGAAGAAAGCGTGGACAAAGAAAGTGTGCTTTGCTAGAAAGCCGTGACTTTATGTTTTCGTTGTTGCGTGCCAAACGGCGGCCCGTTTTGTGGTGTCTGGCTGCCTTCGTTCCCTGGGGCGTTCATGCCCGGTCCTCCCTCGTCGCGCTGGGTGAGGAATACGCCGTGGGTGGCTCCATGCCGGGCGATCAGGTGTTCGCACGCGCGGCGGTCGGGCCCAACGGAGGCTATCTGGTCTGGCATGACAACGTCATGGACGGAGCCGGCTATGGGATCGGCGCCCGTCGCCTGGATCAAAACTTCGTGGCTGGGCTTGGCGCCTTCCGCGTCAATAAGACCGTCGCCGGCGATCAGGAGCATCCGCAGGTCGCCATGTTCTCCGACGGCGCCGCGATCGTTGTCTGGCAGGGCGGTGCGGTCGGCTTCCCCGATGTCTTCGCGCGTTATCTGGCCGCGGATGGGACGTTTGCCACCGGCGATATCCGGGTGAATTCCAATTCCTATACCCAGGATCGCCAGGAGCGTCCCCAGGTCGCCGTTCTCAAAGGCGATACCGCGGTGGTTGTGTGGGCCAGCTACGGCCAGGACGGCAGCCACTACGGCGTGTACGGACAGCGGCTCGACGCGCGAGGCAAGAAGATCGGCGGCGAGTTCCTTGTGAACGAGACTGTTTTCCTCAGCCAGCGGAGTCCGTCCGTTGCGGCGATGCCGGACGGACGGTTCGTCGTTGTCTGGGTCTCCGAGAAACAAAATGCGGCCGGGGAGCCGGTCGCCGGCCAGGAGGGGGTCGCCACCGTCGGCCCCGGCCGGGTCGTGCAGCCTTACGATGTCAGCCTCTTTGGACGTGTCTTCGACGCCTCGGGGCCGCTGGGCTCCGAGTTCAAAATCAACACCTCCGCCTATGTCTGCGCGAATCCCGTTGTCAGCGTCGATGCCCTCGGCGGTTTCCTCGTGGCCTGGAGTTCGCATGTCGGCCGAGTCGAAGTCAGTGGAGTCACCAGCGCGCGCGGTTGGGACATCCGGTCGCGGGCTTTCGCCCCGGATGGCACTCCGTCCGGAGAGGAGACGGAGTTGAACGAGCGTACTTTCGGCGATCAGTTTCTGCCAAGCGCCGCCAGCGTGGGCAGCAATCATTTAGTAGCCTGGATCAGCCTCGGCCAGGATGGGTCCAGGGAGGGTGTCTACGGGCGGGTCGTCGCCGAGAATGGCGCCCCGCTCGATGCCGAGTTCCGGGTTAACAGCTTCACTCCCGGAGCTCAGAAACTCCCAGCGGTCGTCTCGAACGGCAAAGGACGGGCTTTCGTGGTCTGGTCCCGAGCGCGTGGGGGGCTGGCCAGCTTCGACTTGTACGCCCAGAGATACGCCAGCGACGCCGAGTTAGTTGCCCCCGCCAAGCCGATGGTGCTTGCACTCAGCGCGTCCAAACTCAGCGTGACCTGGCCCTCGCTCGAGAATCTGGGGGCGGTGTCCTACCTGGTGTATGCGAACGGATCGAGCACGCCTGTTTCGGTGACCGAGAACTACTATGTGGCGTCAAAGCTTGCCGCCGGCAGCACGCATGAGTATCGCCTCGCCTATGTCAATCAGAACGGAGATCGTTCCCCGCTCTCCGACCCGGCCAGCGGCCAAACCTGGGGCGACGACGCCAACTTCGACGGGTTGCCTGACGATTGGCAGGCCGCGTTCTGGGGCGACGACTCGGCCTCGTGGCCGTCTCCCGATGCCGACAGCGACGGCGATGGCGCCAGCAACAGGCAGGAATTCCTCGCCGGCACTGATCCGACAGACCCCCTCAAGGTGCTGCGGCTCAATTGGCGCGCCGACGGCGCGGGCACCAGCCTCGAATGGAATGCCCAGGCCGGTTGCATCTATCAGGTCCAGGTCTCCAAGGACCTCAACCAATGGGAGAACATCGGATCGCCCCGGTTCGCCGCCGGGACAACCGATGCAGTACCTGTCGACCGCGCCGATCGCAAGGCGATGTACCGGGTGATCCGAGTGAGGTGATTTTATGATGCGTCTGCTTCGACTGCTTCTGGTTGGAGGGTGTCTCTACGGCGCGTGGCTGCCGGGGCGCGCCTTCACGCTCCTCGGCCCTCCAGCCACTTGGATGACCCATCAATTGGGTTACGACGTGTCCGCGCCGCTCACGACTTACGGGCCGATGAACCTGGGCGAGGAATATCGCTGGAACGTCCCGATCCTCTACTACGCCTTCACCTCGGACTTTCTGAATTACTTCGGGGAATACGGGGCCAACGAGATCGACAAGGCGATCGCGATGATCAACAACCTCCCGCCCGCCTCGTCGCTGAACATCGACGACTTCCCCGCGGGTTCGCTTCGAATCAATCACCGCGCGCAGGCCGCCGGCCTGACCGACTTGAAATCCTTCGCGCTCCGGGAAATGCTCTACCTGCTGGGCATAGGCGATCCGACCCGCTACGTCTTCTGCATTCGAAACCGTTGGACGCCCGGCTCCTGTCCCCCGATCCTCTATCATGTCATCCAGCGCAATTTCGATCCCAAGACCCTCCGGCACAGCGCCTACATCAACGGCGATCTTTGGACCTACACGACCATCATCGACACCTGCACCCCTCCGCCCGACTACGCATTCCTGGCGCCCGAACCGGTGGACCCGATGGCCCTGCTTGGCTACCGCCACATGCCGGCCAGTTCATACTTCGCGGCTGGCAGCATCAACGGAGGCTTCGTGACCACGCTGACCCGCGACGATGTGGCCGCCCTTCAGTACATTTACCGCACCAACAACTACAACGTCGAGACCATCCCCGCGGGAGTCATTGGTGGCACCAACTACATCTTCGGGGCGACGAATTCGTCTCCATGGGGCGTTCCTCCCTATCTCCTGACGAACGGGTATTCGACCAATCTTCCGTGGTACCCGGGCTATCCTTGGGACGCCCCCCCCAGCCTCACCAATGTGACAGGCACCAACGATGTGACGGGAACCAACTCGTTCATCGAGCCTGCCCTGCGCAGCGGCATCGACAAGGTTCTCTGGCGTCGGCTCGAATACGACTCCGTGCTGGGCAACTTCTTCACCCCAACCACCAACGTCTATACCGAGCGGGTCATCCTCAACGGACGCCGGGTACCACAGACCATTGTGCGCGTGGTCGAAGTGCCCGATATCATCTTCGATGCGGCCGATCTCCAGGGCGGCGAGGCAACCGATACGGTCATCGGGACCGCACAGGTCATGACCGACTGGCAGAATAACGACGCCATCAACGGCCTGGCCGGCCAGATTGGCCCCGGAACCATGGTTCCATCCGTGGGCACCACGCCGGCATATGTTCTCACGTTCAACTCGGTCGGGCCGATCTGGTACAATCAATGGCCCAATTTCTTGAGTCAGGCCGATGCCATCGGACCCAACCAGTTCCTCCTCTGGGGTTCGTTTGACGGAACCACCAACGCGCCTGTGGTCTACCCCGTCGGCACGTCCATCGAGGCGATCGAAGCTCAAGTTTTGAGTGGCCGCTAGGCCGCGCGCACGGTCCATCGCGATATGAAGCATCTTACACTTTGGGCTCTGGTGGCGGGGATGGCCTGGACAACCCAAGTCGCCCGCGCCGCCGACATTTTCATTAACGAAGGCGAACTCAATTACGCCTACGGCGAGGCCCCGCAGATCGATGCCCTCGCGTTCTACAACGCGGGCACCTTCACAGTCTGGTCCGCGCCTCTCCCTTACGATTTCACCCGGGTGATGAACTATACGAACCGGGGGACCATGACGGGCGGCGTCGGTTTCACCTTCGACAACGTCACAAGGGAGGGCGTCCGCGGGCCTGCGGCCACCTTTGTCAACCAGCGCGGCGGCGTCATCCGGACGGTCGAGCGCTTCAGCTTCATCGCCTCGAACACGGTCTACTACCCGACCTACATCACCGTCTCCGCCTCCAAAATCGTCAACGAAGGAACGCTCTCGGTCGAAAACTCCGGAATCCTCCGTCTCGAAGGGAACAAGATCGACCTGACCCGGGGCGGTCTCTCGGTGGGCTCCGTCCAACCGGATTTCGGGGCGGGCTATATCCCCGGCGGCTACGATTTTCGCCCGGAGCCCGGTGTTTACGACCTTTGGTGGGGCGTCGGTTCCGGGCCCACCAACGCGAGCGGATGGCCCGGTCAGGACAGTTCCTCGATTGCGCGGCCGCTGGGCGGGGGCACCTCCTGGCAGGCGGTCTCGCCGTCGCACTTCGTGTCCGATAACAACGCATCGGGTTTCGTGCGCGTCGGCACAATCGCAACGTATTTCACCGGCCTGACGAACGTGACGGGGGGCATCGGCCTGACGATCACCAACGTCGACGGCACAACAACGAATATCTTCGCCCCGACCAACATCATCCGACAGGCGGTGTTCGTGGGCGTGAGCGACACGAACAACTTCGCCGCGCGCGCCCGGTTCTTCCCCAGCACCGTGCCGGATGTCGCGCACGCGACCGTGGCCATCGAGTTGCGGCTTTCCAACACGAACGTCGTGACCGCGACCGGCGAGACCAATGCGATCTACTTTGTCGATCGGTTGGCCTCCGAAACGAACCTCGCGTTCGGCACGAACATCGACATCACCCCGGTCCCCACGCTCCGTCCGTACCCGTACGAGGTCTGGCGTTCGCCGCCGCCGGAGTTCAGGTTCGGTTTTAACGGCAACGCGTTGATTACGACGAATTTCGTCTACGACCGCGGATTCTCGAATCGTTTTGTCACCAATCTCTACGCCGGTTACTCGGCGTACATCGACTACCTGACCGTGCGCCCGCCGATCGTCGCGGGCATGGGACCCCTCGACCAACCCGGACGCATCGAGATCATCGGCAACGAGGTCGACCTCACCAAGGCGCGCTTCCGGGGGATGGGGATCATCTCGATCGATGCCAAGAACCTCGTCAGCACCTCGAACACCGTAGTCGACGCGCCCAACCTCCTCTACAACCTCGGCTCGAGCAGCGGCCTCCTCACCGTCCAGAACCTCGCCAAAGCCGGTGTGATCCGGATGGCCGGCAACATCGAGATGTGGAGCGGCCTTTGGACAAACCAAATGGCGACTATCTACACGAACTACTACATCGACGACACGACTAACTATTACAACCCCATCACCAACCCCGTCGATGTCGGCATCCACGTCGTGATCCTCAGCGCCGATTTCCTCGACTCGACCCAGAGGGTCGTGGTGCACGACTTCGTCGCCAAGAGCAAACAGATCGTCGTCAACGACCCGATCACGGTCTCCCGCAAACTGATCCTGAACGGCGAGGCCTTCACGCTCAACGGCACCCTCACCCTCACCAACCTCGACACCACCAATGGCCTCCCGAATTGGGTCCGCACCAACATGCCCGGCGTCAAGTTCTTCACGAACAATGGCACCCTGACCGTGCCGAATGTGGGGTACTTCGGCTCGGACAGCGGCGGTGCCTTGCAGACTTTCGTAAACACGGGGACTCTCAACACCTTCAGCGCCAACGTGGCCGCTTCCTCCTATGCGAACAGCGGCACTCTCAACATCGACAACCGCCTCACTCTCGAGCTCGGGGCCGGCAGGCTCGAAGGCGGGCGCGACGTGATCCGCGGCTCGCTGCATATCAAGGCGAATGACCTCAAGCTCAGGAATCACTCGATCCGGGCGGATGAGGGACTGTTCCTCGATGTCACGGACAACTTGAGCGACGCTGGCGTGGGCTCGCCGAGTACGGTGAGCGTCTCGGATGGTTTCCACCTGCTCGCCAAGCCCGCCACAGGCGATCTGCTGGGAACGACATTCCAAACGACGGCCTCCAAGTTCGCCAGCGTGCTGCACACCTGGGCCGGCAAGGACCTCGGCCCCACTGCCGCCGGATTCAAGGATAATGCCGCCATCGGGCGGCTGGTGCTCGATGTCTACTCGGGCGGAGAACTGCGCTTCAGCGGCCCGGTCGACTGGCTCGGCAACCCCCGGCCCGGCAAGTACGCACTCTATGTCGATTACCTCCAGTTGCAGCCCGCTGTCGAGGCCGATCCCGAGTCCGTGATGTATGTCTATCCCGGCCTGACCATCTACTTCGGGACCTCCAATGTCCCTGCCGAGGAACTGGACGGCATGTTTGATGGCCGCCTCCGCTGGGTGAAGTCATACTCCGGCCCGACAAGCGGCACGCCGGTCGCCTCCCGACAGAACGGATTCGAGATCAAGACGATCGTGGTGAATGCCGCACTCCTGGACAGCACCACGATCGATTCCGATGGCGATGGTGTCGCCAACGCATACGACACATGGCCTTTCGACGGTGTCACCTTGCGAACCGCCGAGGTTCTTGGCCATCCGGCAAATCAAGTGCGGATTTCATGGGATGCCGCAGCCGAAACCGTCTACCGCGTCGAGAAGACGGTGGGTCTCACGCCGGCCAACTGGACGGCGCATTCCGTTGTCACCAACTCCGCGGCATCAGTGCAGGTTTTGACAATTACAGATGCCATCCCGGCTGGAAGCAACCAGAGAAGCTTCTACAGGGTCCGTTACGACCCGTGAACCACGGGCGCCGATCGGAAGCCGTTCGGCGATCCGAATGGCCCAGAATCCGGAATGGCAGGTTGATGCGGATCGGCGGGCGGCCGCGTGTGGTCGCCGCCTAGTTTTACTAATGACTCATGAAGAGGGGTACTCTGATGGCACAGTGTCAAGGATGGGCTGCGATGCGCATCGCGGCGTTCGAAGCAGCCTTGATCCAAAGGCGATTCGCCAGTCGCGGGAATGACCTTCCCGCGACAGCTTCGGCGCATGCGATGCCCCGCGAGCGCCGCCCGGCATCGCTCGCATCGCTCGCGTTGACTGTCGGCTCTCTCGTGTGCGCGATTGCCTTCTTGGGTATGGCCCAGGCCGAAACCCTCAGGCTCGATTCTCAAGAGGTCCATGCCACCCGCCTGATCGGTAAATTCAAGGCGACTGTCGCCGATGCCATCGGCCCGGCATCGGTCAGCCAGTACGGGTCCGCCATCGCGCGGCGTTATCGGTTGGTTCCCGGCCTGGTGCTCCTCGACGAAGCGGGCCAGGCGCGTCCGGCGGGGCTCCCCGCCGGCGATGAGTCGGCCGCACGCCAACGCCTCCTCGACCGGTTGCATGCACTGAGGGACTCGGGTCTCTTCGAATACGTCGAGCCGGATCATATCATGCATCTGATGCTCGCGCCCAATGACAGGGCGTTCGTGGATGGCTCGCTCTGGGGCCTCTGGAATTACGGGCAGTATGGTGGCATGCCCGGCGCGGATATCGCCGCCGAGAGGGCCTGGGACCTGACCACCGGCTCGACCAACGTCGTCGTGGCCGTCGTCGACACGGGCATCCGCTACACCCACCTCGACCTGGCCAGCCAGATGTGGATCAACGCAAACGAGATTCCCGACAACGGCATCGATGACGACGGCAATGGCTTCATCGACGATATCTACGGGATCAATGCCCTGGCCGGGACGGGCGATCCAATGGACGATCATGGCCACGGCACCCATTGCAGCGGGACCATCGGCGCCGCGGCCAATGACGGCAACCGGCATGTCGGAGTCGCCTGGGAAGTCCGGTTGATGGGGTGCAAGGCATTCTCGGCCCAGGGAACGGCTTCGACCAGCGATGAAATCACCTCGATCGATTATGCCGTCCACATGGGAGCCCAGATCATCAGCGCCAGTTGGGGCGGATACGGTTTCTCGCAAGCCCTCTTCGATACCATCGAGCGGGCGGGGGACCGTGGCGTGCTGTTCGTCGCCGCCGCCGGCAACGAGGCCAACGACAACGATTTTTTCCCTGCGTATCCGGCGAGCTTCCAACTCGAGAACGTGATCTCGGTCGCCGCTGTCGATCGCAGCGATTATCTCGCCGGCTTCTCGAACTACGGAGCCACCACGGTCCATGTGGGCGCGCCGGGCGTCGAAATCTTCTCATGTTGGGCGGGATTTGACGCGGACTACGAGACAATCGACGGAACGAGCATGGCCACGCCCCATGTCGCCGGCGTCGCCGCCCTCATCCTCGGCCTCTACCCGGGCTCGGATCATAGCGAAATGAAGGACCGCATTCTCTCCGGGGCTGTGCCGATTACCGCCCTGGCAGGCCGGACCACGACTGGCGGCCGGGTCAATGCCTACAATTCACTGACCTTGACCGGGAGCGGCGTGATGCAGGTCAGCGTGGACCCGCCCTCGGGATCGGTCCTGCTCGCCGGCACCACCCAACCCATCTACGTCAAGGTGCGCGATCGCTTCGGCATCCGCGACGCTACGGTCACCGGCGCCATCGTCGGCGGCGGCACGCTGGCATTCGGGAACGATGGCGTGGCCCCCGACCTTGTGGCTCAAGACCCCATCTATACGGCGAATCTTCAAGTGCCTGCGCTGGGCGATTCGATTTCGATTGCCTTGACTGTCACCGCTCCCGGCAAAGGGACCCTCACGAACCTGCTCAACTACGCAATTATCCCGCCGCCGCCAAACGACCATTTCGAATTGGCGACCAAAGTGCCGCGTGGCGGCGCGTCGTACCTGGCGAACAATCTTTACGCGACGCTTCAACCCAATGAACCGCGGCACGCCGGCAACGCCTCTGCGGCCGGCTCCTTGTGGTGGCGTTGGACCGGCGACTGGGAGACCAACATCCTCGTCGATGCGGCGGGAAGCAGCATCGGCACTATCCTGGCCGTCTACACTGGCAACGCTCTCACCAACCTGAAGTCCGTAGCCACGGCGGCCAACCTGCCGGGCACACGGGGCACGAACCTGTTCTTCCAGGCCCAAAAGAGCATATCCTACTCGATTGCCGTGGCCGGTCTGGCGACAAACAGCCTCGGATCCATCCGCTTGCGGATCATGCCGGGCGGCCAATTGCAGAAGCAGCCTCCGCGCGTCTCGATCCAGGACCCGATCAGCGGTTTGGTGTCCGCAACGAATAGCATTACCGTCACCGGCACGGCCGAGGATGTCGGCCCGCAAGCCTCCGGCATCGCCGAAGTTCTGGTGAGTGTCAACGGGGGACTGGCGGGTTCCGCGGTCGGCACGACCAATTGGATGAGACCCGCCTTGCTCCAGGTGGGTGCGAACCAGATCGTCGCACGCTCCGTCAACCTCGCCGGACTCATCTCCGACGAATACCGCGTCACGGTGCATTACCGGGTTCCGCCGCCGCCAAACGACAACTTCGACGCGGCAACGCTTGTCACCGGGATCGAGGGGAGGGATACGGTCGACACCAGGCTCGCGACCCAGCAGCCTGGCGAACCGATGCACGCCGGCAAGCCCGGCGGCCACTCCGTGTGGTGGAAATGGACTGCGCCTGCTGATGGAGCGCTGCTGCTTTCGACCGAGGGAAGCTCATTCGACACCACCCTGGGCCTCTACACAGGTCCTCGAGTCAACGCCCTCCGCAGGGTGGCGAGCAACGACGATGCCTTCGATGGCTCGCTCTACAGCAAACTGCAGGAATGTGTCCGGATGAACCATACCTATCACTGGGCGGTCGATGGCTTCAACGGGCTGACTGGCAAGGTCGAGTTGGCCTACCTCTTCACCCCCGGCACGCTCTTTACCGTCAATCTCCAAGCCGCCACCGGCGGCAGTGTCGCCGAGCACGACTCCGGCGCGGTGGATGTTCTGACTTACTCGAGTCAGACGCTGACTGCCGTGCCCGATGCCCAATACGAATTCGCCGGATGGGAGGGCGACGTCGTCTCGACCGCCAATCCCGTGACGTTCCAGGTGAACTCGAATTTGACCGTGCGCCCGACATTCCGCGCAATCGTCTACGCCGACGACTTCGAGACGGGCACCCTGTCGAAGCTGAAGTGGGTGCCCGGCGGGGCCAAACCCTGGACCGTGACGACGGCGAGCGTCGCCGCGGGCAAGTACGCCGCGCGTTCCGGTGTCATTCAAGACGGGCAAACCTCGACGCTGAGCCTCACCGACCGATTCTTCGCGGGCTCTGTCTCGTTCGATCTGCGCATCAGTTCGGAGGCCAACTGGGACTATGCCGAGTTCCTGATAGATGGCGTCCAGCAGATGAAGTGGTCCGGAGATGTCGAGTGGACCCGCTACAGTTTCCCGATCACGACGGGAACGCACACCCTCGAATGGCGTTACGTCAAAGACAACGCGGTGTCTTCCGGGCTCGACGCGGTGTTTGTGGACAACTTCAATGCCATCATCGTGCCGCCCGTGAATTCATCCACTCCGGCGAGACTCGCCGTGCGATTGATGCCGCAGGGAGAATACCAGTTGCAGTTGACGGGCCAGGCCAATCAGGTCTACACGCTGCAAAGAGCGTTCGAGCTTCTGCCAGGCCGTGGGACCGCCTGGCAACCCTTTGCGACAAACGTGGCGGTGAACGGTCAAGTCCGAATCATGCTCGATGCGCAGACGCTGGGTCAGTCGAACACCTACTTCCGCGCGTTCGCCCAGTAGTTGTTCCCAACGCCGTGTCACATCGGGCAGCAGACTGTTCGAATCCCACATCTGAGCGGATGCCCGATCGCCGCGTCCGGAACGCGCGTATCATCCCAGCCTCGAACTTCGTCCTGAAGTCCAAGGCGCATCCTGCGCCATTCACGGCATGAAGGTTCTTGGATTGACCGGCGGAATCGGCATGGGCAAGTCGACGGTGGCCCGGATGCTCTGCGATCATGGCTGCACAGTGATCGACACGGATTTGCTGGCGCGCCAACTCGTCGAGCCGGGCTCGACGGCGTTGGCCGATATCATCGAGGTTTTCGGACCCGGCCTGTGTGACGGCGCCGGCCGATTGCGCCGCGCGGAAATGGCGCGCCTGGTCTTTTCCGATGTGGCCGCACGGCGTCGGTTGGAAGGAATTCTCCATCCCCGCATCCGCCAGCTCTGGCAGCAGCAGGTCGCCGAGTCGAGAATGGCCGGACGCGAGGCTGCCGTGGTCGTCATCCCGCTCCTGTTCGAGACAGGGGCAGAGGGCGAGTTCGATGCGGTGGTTTGTGTCGCCTGCACACCGGCTTCCCAGCGCCAGCGATGCCTCGCCCGCGGTTGGACGCCCGAGCAACTCGAGGCGCGCCTCGACGCCCAGTGGCCGATCGCCCAGAAGATCGCCCGCTCGAACTATGTGGTCTGGTCCGAAGGATGTCTGGACACCACGATCGAGCAGGTGCGCCGCATCCTGAGACAATTGAATTTACACTCTCTGTCGGCATCCGTTAGAATTGAAACGGAAAAACTGGTCTCATGAAAAAAACGATCTGGATTCTTGGCGGTTGCGCGTTGGTTCTCGCCCTGATTTCTTGGCCTCGGACCAGTTCGAGGTCCAGCCTCGCCGCCCGAGGACCGGAGATAGCCCGTTCCGCTGTTCAGTCGACTGCAACGGCCTCAACCGGCCTGCTGGCGGTGCAAGCGATCGAGAGTGGAACGTTGAGCCCCGCGCCGGGCGCGCCGGGTGCCCCGCGCGTCGAAACCGCCCCGGTTCAGCCAGACGCCCGGCCCGAGACCGTCTTCGCCTCGTTCGATACCTGGGCGAACGCCTTTCTGACGCATCCATCCACGGCAACAAGCCAGATCGAGGAAGGCCGCCGATTGGCCATCGCCCGCCGTGAAGCTCTGGCGCGCGAGATCAAAGTGAATCCAAGGCGCGCCCTCCAGCGCGCGGTGTCGTGGAGTTGGCGGCAACGCCTGCCGTCCGAGATCGCCGCGTACCTCGAAGAAGTGGTCGTCGGGCGCGGCAGAATGCAGGTCTATTTCGCCTCTCCCCTGCCCGGGGCGGATTACCGAGAGTTTCCCGGAGGCAAGATGCGGTATGTGACGATGGCCGGCTCGGGCCGCACCTATAGCACGTACGTTTACGGGCGGCGTCTGCTGCAGATGAGCCAGGATGACATTGCCATCCACGGCATCGCCGTGGGCAACCTGCTTGCTTTGCACGAGGACCCCGCACGGCTCCTCGATGCCGACGAGGGAGCCGCTCGCCTGGCGATTGACGGGATCCAAACCGCTTCGACATGCTCGATCTGCGGCGCGGCCCTGAACGAAGAGAGGCGCGTGTTGGACTACGGGGGGCAGCGCCTTGTCGTCTGCGGGCTCAGCCATGCTGTTGAATTGAATGGCATACTCGCCGCCGCTGAGATCGAGGCGCGCCGCGTGGCGTTGGCCTCCGGCGGAGGGGCGCCCTCGGGTGGCAATGGTGCTTGGACCAATCCGCCCCCCCGCAATCCGGTCGGGTCGTGGGGCAGCAAACGGGTTCTCTTCATGCGCCTGGTATTTCGCGACGACACCGAGGTGCCGATTTCCGAGTCTGAGGCGGCCCAGGTGATGCATGAAGTCAATGACTTCTATGTCGAGGCCTCATACAATAAGGCCAGTCTGGTCACGACCGTCACTCCAGTCCTCACGCTGCCGTATCCAAAACTCGCTTGCTCCGCCGAAGGCCCCGGCCTGATCCTCGGCGCTGCGATCGAGGAGGCCCGCAAGGCGGGATTCGTGGCCGGTAATTACGACTTCATCGTCATGCGCCATCCCAAGGTTCCCGGATTCACGTGGGGCGGGCTGGGAGGGGGAGGAGTCGCTTGGCTCCAGGGCAACGGGGTTGGCTTGATCATCCACGAACTCGGGCACGTGTTCGGCTTGGGCCACGCCAATTTCTACGACACGCGGCGGGCGGCGCTGCCGAATAACCCGAACAACAACCCGTTCGACATCGATAGCCTGGTCGGCCACGACAGCGTCTTCGGCGTAGGCGACGATGTCGAGTATGGCGACGTTTTCGATGTCATGGGCGGCGGGGGCGGCGAGGGCCCCGCGGCTACCACCAACCAGCAGGTATCTGCTTTCGCGGGCCACTTCAATGCCATCGGCAAGAATCTCCTGGGCTGGCTTCCCGACCCCTACATTGCCGACGTGACGGAGGGGGGCACCAACCGGATCTACGTCCACGATACGCCCAGGTTGGTCGAGGGCCGACAGTATGCCCTCAAGGTGGCCAAGGACGCGCAGCGCACCTATTGGGTCAGCGCGCGCGGAAAGGTCCAGACACCGTACACAACCAACGGCGTCGAACTGCACTTCAGCGCGTGGCAGCAGGCCCTGGGATACAGCCAGCTTCTCGACACAACCCCGGGCTCGAAGCCGGGGCGCCAGGACGCTCCAATCGCAGTCGGACGGACTTACGCGGATGAGGAATCCAAGGTCTACATCACGCCCACAGCCAAAGGCGGCACGGGCACCAACACCTGGTACGACATTGTCGTCCACAAAGGACCCCAGCCCGACAACGTCCCTCCCGCGATGGAATTGACTGTGTCCACGAACTTCGTCCGCCCCGGGGGGAGCGTGACGTTCACCGTCAGTGCCACCGATGATAACGGCGATGCGCTCGCCTATTACTGGGACATGAGTGACGGTGCCGTGGCGCCCAACAGTCCGAGTTTGACCCGCCTCTTCGCCAATGCCGGCCAGTACGTCGTTCGCGTCGAAGTCAGCGACATGAAAGGCGGCCTTGTCAGCAAACACACGGTCATCACCGTCGGCTCGCCCGGCACCTTCCGCATCAGCGGCCAGGTCGTCAGCACCGACGGCCTGCCTCTGCAACGGGTCTGCGTTTCGAATGGGTCCCTGACCGAAGGTTCATACGACTACGCCGAAGACTATCAGTGGACATACACTGATGCGGATGGGGGTTTCACGCTTGTGAATCTGAGCAATCGCACCTACTCGATCGCCGCCCACATCGAGGGCTACATCACCCGACCGCTCAATTTCGAAACCTCGATCACGATTGCGGACAAGGACGCCGAGGGCGTCTTGTTCATGGCGACGCGCAGACCCGTCGTGACGGTCAAGCGAGTCAGCGACGCCGTGGTCGCCTCCGCAACGCCCGGTCTCTTCGAGCTGACGCGAACAGGCGATACCAACACCGCACTGCAGGCTGTCTTCCTTCTGGGCGGCTCGGCTGTCGCCGGGGCCGATTACGCGGACTGGACCAACATCGTCACGCAGACCAATGTCACTCCAAATCCCTTCGGCGACGTCGAGACCCCGCATGATTTCTATGCGATCGAGTTCCCCACGGGGATCGTCACCGCCCAGATCGAGATTACGCCGCTGGGCGACCCGGCCACGGCCGTCGACAAGGAAGTTGCTCTGACACTGATGTACCCGCTCCAGTTCATCCAGCTTCTGATCACCAACGGCGTCCCCGAAGGAACTCTGGCCACCAACACCAATGTCTTCAATTACAGCGGATGGGAGTTGCGCTCGGTCAACGGCGTCGATACCTGGTTCCAGACCTATTCCGAGTACCTGCCCGCCTGGCCCGGCGAAGCCCGCCTTGCTCTCAAGGGCGTCCAGCCCGCCCTTCCGACTGTGTCGGTCTTCGCCCTCGTCCCAACCACCACGGAGAACCTGAATGACGGCGCCATGTTCACCGTCGTGCGTTCAGGTCCCACAACCCAGCCGCTCTCTGTCACACTCGAAGTCGGAGGAACGGCCACCCCGGTGTCAGACTACCTCGATCTGCCCACCACGATCGTCATCCCCGCCGGGTCTGCCTTCGTCAATCTCCCAGTCATCGCGCTCGAAGACCTCTACATCGAGGGCAATGAAACCGTCACGCTTAAGGTGCTCGAGAGTTCGGCCTATACCGCCCGCCCCGATGCCGCGTCCGTCACCATCGTCGATAACGACATGCCCAGGATCACCATCGTCGCCACGGACGCCGTGGCCTCGGAATCCGGACCCGATACGGGCACCATGCTCATCACTCGCGAGGGCGATATGAACAGCGAACTGCTGGTGAGTTACCTCGTCGGGGGATCGGCAGTCAGCGGACGGGATTACCGCGCTCTCTCCGGGAGTGTGACAATACCGGCCGGACAGCCGTCGGCCTCGATTCTCATCACGCCGCGCGACAATGGCGTCCGGGATGGAGGCAACACGGTCGAGGTCTATCTCGCAGACCGTCCGACCTACAATATCGGCACTCCCAACACCGCCAAGCTCTTCATCGCCGATCGCGCCTTGCCGGTGGTAACCGTCATCGCTTCCGACGATACCGCAGCCGAGCCTTCGGACGCTGGCGAACTGACCTTCACCCGGACGGGGGATGTCAGCCGCGAGTTGGTGGTCAACCTCAAGTGGGGAGGCAACGCCAAGCCCTTTGCGGATTACATCCCGATTTCGCGGATTCGATTCCCGGCGGCCCAGAATCGGGTGGTTGTCTCGGTGTCCCCAGTGGATGACCGGTTGCGCGAGGATCCCGAGTACATCGTGGTGACAATCCTGCCTGGAACCGAATACAACGTGGGTGCTCAGGGTCAGGCCGTGATTGTTCTGAACGACGACGACGGCGGTTCAGCGCTCGCCGTCGGCTTCGACTTCCTGACATCGAGCGTGTTCGAAGGCACCAGCGCCGGCGAAGCCTATCTGGCAGTCACCGTTACCGGGAATCCTGCCCAGGATCAGGACGTCACGGTTCAGTATAAGGTCACCGGCGGCACCGCAATCCCCGACGTTGATTATCCGCTGGCGAGCTCGACGGGCCTGGTGGTTTTTCCGCACAATCCCAACGGCGCCGAGGACAGTCGATGGGTCGAGCGGACCAAGCTGATCGCCCTGCCGATCAACGATAACCAGCTTATCGAGCCGGACCGGACGATTGTGGTCACGCTCCTCGAACCTCCGTCATGGCTCAGCAACTGGCTGACGACCAACGATATCACACTCACCAACGAAGTGGGTGAGCCGGTCACCACCAATGAAGTCGTCACGAATTACATGTTCGTCCCGATCCCCTTCAACGCCCAGTTCGATGTCTATAAGACGCATACTCTCACCATCCTCGATGACGATTCCGCAATCGTGACGATCGAGGCGGGAGCGCCCCAGGTTGACGAGGGAGATCCCGTGGGCACCTACTTCCGCATCCGACGCGAGGGCCCCACGAACCGAGTTCAGAAAGTCGTCCTCCAAACCTCCGGGTTCGCCAGCAACGGCAGCGATTACCAGCCTATCCCATCGACGGTCGAAATCCCGATTGGCGAGGCATGGATCGATGTTCCGCTCTTGCCGGTCGACGACCCGGTTCAGGAATTCATGGAAGACGTGACGGTGACGCTGGTCGACGTGCCCGGCGGCACAATCGGCGGCCAAAGCAGTGCCACGATCCAGATCGTTGATAACGATGGCACGGTCGAGTTCACTCAAACCGCCTACACCGTGTCCGAAAACGTTGGCACAGCCCGCGTGCCGGTTCGGCGCACCGGTCACAACGACACCCCTCTGGTCGTCAATTACTCCGTCCTCGGCGTGAGTGCCACGCCCGGAGCCGATTTCGTGGCGACCAACGGCACGTTCACGTTCGCCCCGGGCGAGACTGTTTTCGACCTGCCTGTCATCATCCTGGATGACCATGTGGTTGAACCCGCCGAAACGGTGCGGCTGATCCTTACCAGTCTGGGCAGCGGCGCCCCAATCGGGGGGCAGACCTACGCCACCTTGACCATTCTCGATGACGACTCCTATGTCGAATTCGCCGCAGCCAATTACCGCGTAACCGAAAACGGGACGAACGCCATCATCGCGCTGCACAGGATCGGGGCGGTCGACAATCCGATCGAAGTCGACTTTGCCGCCACCAACGGCACGGCGACCGATGGCATCGAGTTCGTGGCCACGAATTATCCGGTCGCGTTCGCTCCGGGTGTCACCAACGCAACCGTCCTGGTGCGCATCCTCGACAACACGCTAATCGAGACGAACAAGACCGTCCACTTGGCGCTCGCGACCAACGCCGTCAGCGGCGGGTTGGTCGGGCCTCAGGCCACGGCCTTGCTCGAAATCGTAAACGACGACTGCGCTCTCGAATTCGCCTCGAGCGAATACAGCGTGGATGAGTTCGCGCGCGTCGTCACGCTGGACGTGCGCCGCATCGGAGGCACGGTCAACGCCGTTTCGGTCGATTACACAACGACAAACGGGACCGCCCAGGCGACAAAGGATTACGTCGCAACCGCAGGCACACTCCGATTCGCTGGCGAAACAAACGTCGTGCTCCAGGGCGGCTCGGGCAACTTTGTCCTCGAACCCGGCGAAACGAACAAGCAGTTCCAGGTCCGAGTCATCGACAATTCCGCCGGGGAAGGCAACCGGAGTTTTGGAGTCCTCCTCAGCAATCCCCGAGGCCCGGCCACCGGGGCATTGCCTGGCTCGACGATCCTGGGCGAGCAAGCGAACACCATCGTCACCATCGTCGACGACGAATTGCCCGGCAGCGTCGATTTCGCCTTCAATCCAGGCTTGGGCGCCGATGGGCCGGTCAACGCCGTCGCCGTGCAACCGGATGGCAAGATCGTCCTGGCCGGCGCATTCGCCACCGTCGATGGCACGGTCATGCCGCGCGTCGCCCGCCTGCACGAGGATGGCTATCTCGATAGCTTCTTCAATCCAGGCGCAGGTCCAAACGACACCGTGCATGCCGTCGCCGTCCAACCGGATGGCCGCATCCTGCTGGGCGGAGAATTCACCACCTACAGCGACGACAACACGCCACGCATCGCCCGCTTGGCGGCTGACGGCTTCATCGATTCCAGCTTCAATCCGGGTGCGGGTGCAAATCGCACTGTCCGCGCACTGGCTGTGGGAGCCAACGGCGCCATTGTCCTCGGCGGCGATTTTCTCACGGTCGGCGGCGTCAGCCGGCCCGGGATAGCCCGTCTGATTGCCGACGGCTCCCTCGATCGGACATTCGATCCGGGTGCGGGCGCGCCCGGAGGCGTCTTCACGGTCGCCATCCAGTCGGACGGGAAGGTGTTGGCCGGTGGTGGCTTCTCGAGTGCCGGCGGGGCCAATTACCCCTTCCTGGCCCGTTTCAATGCGGACGGAACTGTTGACCGGTCCTTCAACACGGGGACCGGGCCCGATGGGGCTGTACGATCCATCGCGGTGGGCGCGGATGGCAAGGTCATCATCGGAGGGGCCTTTGTGAAGTTCAACAATGTGAACCGTGCGCGCATCGCCCGGCTCAACGCGGACGGGTCTCTCGATGCCAGCTTCGATCCGGGCTCGGGCGCCAACCAGACCGTGTATGGCGTCGGTGTCCAAACCGACAGGAAGGTTGTTCTGGCCGGCAATTTCACCGAAGTGAGAGGCCAGCTCATGTCACGCTACGCGCGCCTCAACCCCAACGGCACCGTGGATGACGGATTCCTGATCTTCCAAGGGGCCGACGGGTTGATCCGGAGTCTGGCGCTCCAGTCCGACACGGCCCTCGTTGTCGGCGGCGACTTCACCACGCTCAACGGCTTACCGCGACGGGGTGTCGGTCGCGTCCACGGCGACGAGAAGTTCATCCTCAGCAAGATTCAGTTCTCCTCCGCCGCCTATCGTGTGGTTGAAGACCAGGGGCCGGCCACCGTCACTGTCGTCCGCAGCGGCGACCTCGCCGCGTCGGCTCAGGTTGATTTCCTCACCTCCGGCGGCTCCGCCGTCCCGGGCCTCAATTACCAGCCCACCAACGGCACGCTTCTGTTCCTGCCAGGAGAGACGGAAAGGACCTTCGAGGTCCAGGCCATGGACGATCACGCCGCCCGCGGCAATGTGACCGTCGGGCTTGTCTTGACCAATCTGCCGTCGGGCTACGCGCTCAATGCCCAATTGACTTCGGTCCTGACCATTGAGGACAAGGAGAGCGTCCTCGCCTTCAGCAGCGCCAATTACTCCGTCCTCAGATCCGAAAGCGAGGCCACCATCGCCGTCGTCCGCACCGGCCCCAGCACGAACGCGACGAGCGTCGACTACGTGAGCCAGGACGACACCGCCCAGGCGAACATCGACTACCTGCCCGTCAGCGGTACATTGGTCTTCGACCCAGGCGTCATGCTGCAGACCTTCACGGTGCCGATTCTTACCAACAGCATCGCCGACGAGCCCAAGACCCTCGTTCTGGCCCTCGCCAATGCCGGCAGCGGCGCGGTGCTCGGCGCCCTCAGCAACGCCGTGCTGTCGATCGTGAACGAGGTCGTCGAGTTCTACAGCCTCAACCTCACGCCGCCGGTCGGCGGCTCCGTGACTCCCGGATCGGATCAGTACCCTGCAGGCTCGTCCCAGATTCTCACTGCCACGCCGGATGAGGACTACCGTTTCGACGGCTGGGAAGGGACGACCAATACGTCCGCGAATCCGCTCCAGCTCGTGATGAACCGCAACTACACGCTCACAGCGCGGTTCGTTCCCACCAAGACCACCTACTCCTTCGAGCCTCCGTTTCGGGCGTCCGATCTCGCCTCGCCTCCCTGGGCCAACTCGACGACCGCCCCGTGGCAGTTGCAGTCCCTCTCGGCCGCCGGCGGGCGCTACGCCCTGCGCTCGGGTGTGATCGGCAACAGCCAGGAGACCCGCCTCGAGTTGACGGCCCGCACCCGCGCCGGCGCCGTGTCCTTCATGGTCCGGGTGAGTTCGGAAGCCAATTGGGATTTCTTCGAGGTCTACATCAACGGCGTGCGGCTCCAACGCTGGTCCGGCGACCTGCCTTGGCAGCGCTACCAATTCAATGTGCCCGCCGGCGTCAACCGCTTCACCTGGCGTTACGTCAAGGATGCCAATTTCAACTCCGGACTGGATGCCGCGTTCATTGACGATATCTACCTCCCGCTGGATATTCCGGACCCGACGCCCGTCGAGCCCGTGCTGTCCGTCGCAGGTTTCAACGGCGGTGTGATCACCATCAAGCTCGAGGGCCGCCGCGGCGTCACCTACGTCCTCGAAGCAAGTGAGGACCTCAAGGTTTGGACACCGATCGGCACCGAAACGCTGCAAACCCCCAGCACTCTGTTCTTCGACACAGTCACCGGCAATCACCCGGCACGCTTCTATCGCGCCCTGACCCCCGACTGATCGAAGTCCGCTCGGCGCCAGCTCACACCGCCACCTGCGCATGGTGCAGATTTCGTGTCGCGATCGCGACACGGTTTGCGGTTTTTTCAGTGCTTTTCCGTGCAGCCCTGTGGCAGATTGCAGACACGATGATACTTACGCCTGCCGAACTCGAGAGCCTGGTCAATGCCCGGCATCGGACGCCTCACGATTTGCTCGGAATGCACCTGCTAGGGGACGGTTCCGGCATCGTGGTGCGCGCCCTGCTTCAGGACGCCGCACAGGTCGAGATCGTGCCCACGATCGAAAAGGATAAACCGTCGTTCACGCTGGCCAGGCTGCACGAAACCGGGTTGTTCGAGGGGGCCTCGGACAAAAGCAAGGAAATCTACGCCTACGACTTGGTCATAACGGACTTCGCGGGCCGCCGCCGTCAGATGCGCGATGCATATTCATTTCTTCCAACCTTGGAAGAGATCGACTTGTTCCTCTTCAACCAGGGAAACGAGCGACGCTTGTATGACAAACTCGGCGCCCATCAGCGCGTCCTTGATGGCGTGCCGGGCGTCGGGTTCTCTGTCTGGGCTCCGAATGCGCAGAGGGTCAGCGTGGTCGGTGATTTCAACCATTGGGACGGACGCTACCATCCGATGCGTTTGTTGGGGGTATCCGGGGTTTGGGAGCTCTTCATCCCGGGCCTGGACGAGGGCGTGCATTACAAGTTCGAGGTGCGCAATGCGCACGGACTGCCCGTGCTCAAGGCCGACCCGTTTGCCACGCGCTTCGAAGTGGCGCCAAAGAACGCGAGCCTCGTCTGGAATACGCGCAAGTTCGCGTGGACCGATGACGCCTGGATGGAGCGACGACGCCAATGCAATCCGTTTCAATCGCCCCTCTCGATCTACGAAGTCCACCTTGGATCGTGGCGCAAGCAGGCCGTCGGCCAGTCGCTCGGCTACCGCGACCTGGCCAGCCCCCTCGTTGACTACGTCCAGCGGATGGGCTTCACGCATGTCGAGTTCCTTCCCGTGGCGGAGCATGCCTACTACCCAAGCTGGGGATACCAGGTCACCGGCTTCTACGCACCGACCAGCCGCTACGGCGCCCCGGAGGACTTTCAATACCTCGTCAACGCTCTGCACGCGGCCGGTATCGGTGTGATCGTGGATTGGGTGCCGGCCCATTTCCCACGCGATGATTGGGCCCTGGCCCGTTTCGACGGAACCGCCCTGTACGAGCACGAGGATCCGCGACAGGGGACTCACCAGGACTGGGGCACCTACGTCTTTAACTTCGGCCGCCACGAAGTCCGGAATTTCCTCACGGCCAACGCGCTCTTCTGGTGCGAGCGATACCATATCGATGGCCTCCGCGTGGATGCCGTGGCGTCCATGCTCTACCTCGATTACTCACGCAAGGAAGGCGAGTGGATTCCTAACCGCTACGGAGGACGGGAAAACCTCGAAGCGATTGAGTTCCTCAGAGAGTTCAACCACATCATCCATACCGAACACCCGGGCGTGTTGACCATTGCCGAGGAATCCACCGCCTGGCCCCAGGTGACCCGGCCTCCCTACCTCGGCGGCCTCGGCTTCAGCTTCAAGTGGAACATGGGCTGGATGCACGACACGCTCGACTACTTCCGTCGTGATCCCGTCTTCCGCAAGTATCACCAGAACGATCTGACGTTCGCGATGCTCTACCACCACCACGAGAATTTCATCCTGCCCCTCTCCCACGACGAGGTCGTGCACGGCAAGGGCTCCCTCCGCGGACGCATGCCCGGCGACGATTGGCGGGGCTTCGCCAATCTCCGCGCGCTCCTCGCTTACCAATGGCTTTTCCCGGGCAAGAAGCTCGTGTTCATGGGGGCTGAGATCGGTCAGAAGCACGAGTGGGACGCCAATGGCCAGGTGGATTGGTGGTTGCTCGAAGCGGGCCCCTACCATGTCGGGGTGCAGCGTTTCCTCGCCGATCTCAATGGCGTGTACCGCAAGCACGCCGCCTTCTGGGAAGGCGACCACGATCCCCGCGGCTTCCAGTGGATCGATTGCGCTGACCACGAGAATTCCGTCCTCTCCTTCCTGCGGCGCCCTCTTGGATCGGGCCGCGAGTTCGTGATCGTCTTGAACCTGACTCCGGTTGTGCGCGGAAACTACCGCGTCGGCCTTCCGCGGGGCGGGTTCTGGACCGAGGTGCTCAACAGCGACGCGACAGTCTACGGAGGCAGCAATCAGGGCAATGCCGGCGGCGTCCACGCAGAATCCGTCCCGGCTCATCAGCAGCAGTTCTCCGCCCGGTTGACGCTCCCGCCGCTCGGCGTGGTCGTGCTCGGCTCCGATGAGCCTTAGCATTTTGAGGTTCCCATGCCTCTCCCCTTCCGATAGCGTCTGGGTTTTATGGACCCCCTGGATGCCCAGCGGATCGCGCCTGAGGCGCTCAGGCTGCCTGCACGGCAGGCCACGGCGCCTCTCCCGCAGGCGCAACTCTGCTTCCGCATTGCATTCGCCGCGTCGATTGTGAGCGGCGTCGTCTGCTTGAGCGCAGCGCTCGCTGGCCATGGCTCCAGCGGCGTCGGACGTTGGTCTGCGGGCGCCTTTTTCGTCTTCTCGAGCTTCGCGATCCTCTGTTGCCTCGGCCACCGCCTGCCTCCGCAAAACCTGTGTGCTGTTCTGCTCGTCTCCTGGGCCAGCGCCTCTCTCGGCCTCATGCTCGCCGTCAAGTCCCATGTCTTCCTGGACGCAGTGACGTACGCCGACGGATTCGGCCCCCGAATGCTCGGCATCGTGCCGTGGCAGTTGCCCTTCCTCTGGCTTGCCCTGGTGCTCAGCAGCCGCGAGACCGCCCGTCTCATCCTCCGCCCCTACCGACGCGACCCCCACTACGGATACTGGCTGGTCGGCCTTGCCGCGGTCCTGGTCCTGGGCGTGGATTTGGTGTTGCAGCCGTTTGCGGTCCGCGTGGCCGGATGGTGGCGATTCGAGACCTCACCCGAGGCCTCGAGTTGGCTGGGCGTTCCCTGGGTGGTGTTTCCCACGAATATCGCTCTAACGCTCCTCGTCCTCCTCTTCGCCGGCCCTTGGCTCATTGCCAAACGCGCCATCCCGACCGCCCGCAATCTTTGCCCCCTGATGGTCTGGCTCTTCCTGAACCTCTGCCTTCTCATCGGAAGCTCCGTGGCCGGACTCTGGCTCGCAATGGCCGCATCTCTGGCAGGAATGGCCGCCGCGGTCTTCTTCGCACGGCGCGCCCGCACGGCGTTTCCGACGATGCCCGACGAGACTGCGCGGACCTAGCAAGGCCCGCCCCGGGCCAATTCCGATCCTCAGCCCGCCCTCTCATTGCGTCGGGCTCCGCTTGGTCAACTGCAGCTTGCTCACGCGCGGGCCATCGGTCTCCTCGACGCGAAGTTCGTAATGACCCAGTGTGAGAGTGTCGCCCGGCTTCGGAAAGCCGCCCAACCGTTGTGTGACCAGACCGCTGGTGGTCGTGATCCCCTCCTCTCGCAGCGGCGCTCCGACCAGATCGGACAGCTCGTGCAAAGGCAGGATCCCGTCCACCTCCCAAGTCTGGTCGCTCGTCTGGATGAAAAGGGGCTTCTCCTGATCGAATTCGTCCTGGATCTGCCCGACCAGTTCTTCGAGCAAGTTCTCCAAGGTCACCATCCCCACCGTGCTCCCGTACTCGTCCACCACGATCGCCAGGTGCAGCCGCCGTTCGAGAAACAACCCTAACACGCGCTCAAGCCGCGCCGTCTCCGGCACGTAGATCAGCCTGCGCGCCACCGGTCGCAATTCGCCTCCGGTACGCGCCTTGTGCCGCGACGCGTAGAGATCCTTGATGTGAACAACACCTACTGTCCGGTCCAAGTCTCCATCCTCGCAGAGCGGGAATCTCGAGTATCGGCTCCACTCGGCAATCTCGATGCATTCCGTCAGGCTGCCGCGCGTATCGAGGGCCGTGATTTCGCGCCTCGGTCTCATGACCTCGCGCACGATGCGCTGGCGGATATCGAGCGCATTGAGCACCAGGTTCCTGCTCAAAGCCGTCTCCCCGCTCCGAGACGTTGCCGTGGAAACGAGCAGCCGCAACTCTTCCTCGGAATGGCCGTGCTCCGATTCGCTCGACGCCGCGACCCCAAGCTTGCCCAGAATCCAGCCGCGCGACCGGTTCAGAATCCAGATGAACGGCCGTGTCAGGTAGTAAAACATTTCGAGCCAGCGCGCCGTCCAGAGTGAGACCGCCAGGGTCTTGCGAATCGCCAGAGACTTGGGCACCAGTTCGCCCACCACAATCAGCAGAAACGTGCTGACCAAAAACCCGATCGAAAACTCGACTGTCGTTCGAATCGCCGGCGACTCGACCGCCAGCGTCTGAAACACCGGACGCAGCAGCGCCTCGAACACAGGCTTCACCAGAGCTCCGGTCGCAATCCCGCACAGCGTGATGCCGATCTGAACGGTGCTGATGCAGGATTCCAGGTTAGTAGCCAAACGCCGAGCGATGCGGGCTCGACGATGCCCCTTCGCGACCAGCGCATCCAACTGCGTCCTTCGCAGCCTCACGAACGCAAACTCGGCCGCGACGAAAAAACCGTTCAGACAAACCAAGCCAAGGACAGCCACAAGTTTGAGCAATGTCAGACTGTATCCCTCGCTGTTCATCTCACCAACTCACCTCGCCAAAGATGTGGCGAAGGATGTCGTGCAACGTCACAATCCCGGCTTCCTTCCGGTTCCGATCCAGCACGATGGCAATGCGCTGGCCCGACTGCCGCAAACGCTGGAGAGCCACTTCGAGCCGCGCCGACTCCTCGAGGTAGAGCGCTGGTTGCAGAAAGGCTCCGACTGGCTTGCGTTCGTCTAAATCATGTTGGTAAAGTGAGTTGCGCAAAGTCACGATCCCAACAACCCGCCCATTGGCCGGATCCTTCACCGGCATCCGATTCAACCCAGTCTCGCGGCACACCTTGAAAACCTCCGCGATCGGTGTCGTCGTCGTCACCGTGACCACCTTGCTCAGCGGAGTTCCTACAGCCCCAACCGTGAGATTCTGAAGATCCAACACGCGATTGACCATCGTGCGCTCTTCCTTGCTTAGCGCATGCGAACTCTCCTGCATCATATACCGCAGCTCCTCCCGGTTGGCAAAAAGCCGTCCCGTGAACCGATGGCCGCCGGTCGACTTCAAAAGAACCTCCGCCAGCCAGGCGACGATTGCGACCAGCGGCGCCAAGGTGAGATGAGTTATGCGGAAGAGCCGAGCCAGGCCCAGGCAAAGCCGGTTCGAGTATTGACGAAACAGCATCTTGGGCAACAAATCCGCCAGAGCGTAAATGAGAAACACGGCAGCCGCCAGGGCCAGCCAGAGCCATACCCCCCCCGCCAGCCAACGATGCAGATACAGAAACGTCAGGCCCACAAGCAGAAACTCCGCCAGGGTGCTGCCAACCAGAATCGTCCACAGAAACTGCTCCGGTTGCTCTAGAAACTGATGTAATATGCGCGCCGAGGTGCTGCCGGCGCGCATCTGTTGCCGAATGCGCAGCCGGCTCAGGGCAAATACACCCGCTTCCATCCCTGAAAACAGGAACAGCAGGGCCGCCACCAGCAACAGCAACAGCATGGTCCACACGTGTCCCATTAGATCGCTGCTCCTCCTGTCTTCCTGCAATCCTCGACGACCAACTCCCGCACGCGTCGGTCGTCCACCTGCGTCGCCCTTAGCCTGAGATTGCGGAATTGTACCGCATGCCCGGCAGGCGGCACCACCTCGGCCAACGCCACAAGAAGTCCGCCCATCGTGTCGACATCCGGCGCTTCTCCCAACTCGGGGTACTCCCGACGGAAATCCTCCAGGCGCATGGTGCCGTTCACCCGCCACCGGCCTGGTCCCAGCCGTTCCATGACGAACCCCTCCGCCTCGCCTTCTCCCTGGATGCGCCCCACCATCGACCCGAGAATGTCCTCCGTCGTCACCAGCCCCGATGTGCTCCCGTATTCGTCTACCACGATGGCCACACCGCGCCTCTGCCGTTGTAGGCTCTGCAACAGTCGCAGCAGATTCGTGGTCTCAGGCACGAATGACGGAAAGTCAACCATCTCGGAAAGATCCTCCTCCGGATTGAGCAGCAGCTCCCTCGTGTTGAGAATCCCGACAATCGTGTCAGGCGTCTCGTCGTAAAGGGGCAATCGTCGGTGCTTGTAGCGCCGGGCGGCCGCGATCATCTCGGAAACCGGCAAGTCGTCCGGCAGCGCGTGCATCTGCGCACGAGGACGCATGACGTCCTTCGCCGTGTGGCGATCCAGATTTATGATCTGCAGGATGATCTCTTTCTCCGACTGCGCCAACGCACCCTGCTGGAAACCGAGTTCGAGCAACTCGGCGTACTCCTCGTCACCCCCTGTTACGGGCAACCGCATCGACTCCGGCACGGTCCATCGCAACACCTGAGTGTTGAATTGACGGGCCAGCCAATGCAGAGGACGGGTCAGCGTCTGCAGCAGCGCCATCGGACGCGCCACCCGCAGCGCCCAGAACTGAGGCGATCGCACTGCCAGCGTCTTCGGAATCACCTCGCCTCCAACCAGAATCAAGACCAAGACGCCAAAGGACGTCGCCAAAGGCGGCCACTCCTCGTTGAGGACCACCCACAGCCCCAAACTCACCAGCCCGGCGCTCGCAAACGTGTTTCCCAGAACGATTGTCGCCAGCAAATCCTGCGGCATTGCCAGCAGGTGCGCCACCGCCCGCCCCCGATCCCCCTCCCGCTCGGCCAGTTGCTCAGTCTGCCACTTCCCCAGGGTGAAGAGGGCCGTCTCTGCCAGTGCGAATGCAAAACTCGCACCGGCAAAAGCAAGAAAGCCCGCAATCACCAGAAGGGGCAGCGCTAACATCGTCCCGAGTATGCCCGTCCCTACTGGCGTCTACAAGCCCAGGAACCGGCCTTCTGCTCGAACCACCTTGCCTCACCAAGTTACGACCGACGGCGACGGCGAAGCCGAGGTCATCACGACAGGGTTGTGTGTGGCGTCGGATCAACGGCTTCCGTGCGAGCCAACTGGGGCGCTGCCCCAGACCCCGCCCCACCTCCACCTCCTTGAGCGTCTGGGGTAGCGTTTCTTCACGGGTTTCCCCAAGCCCTGGAGCCGGCTTCTCATGCACAACACCTTCGTTACGAGGATACTTGAGTGGATGGTCAGCCATGGGCCACACGGGCGGGCCCCGGGTGCTGCCAGGACGGCCACGTGCATGGCAGGAGGGACCGGAGCGCCAGATTTCGGACTGGTTCCTGCGCATTCCGGACCAACAACTTCCGCCAGCCCACACAAACTTCTCGGATGAGGCCGAAGCCGAGGCTGCGAATTTCGGAGTTATTCGGACAGGGATTTCGGAGTTATTCGGACAGTGAATTCGGGAATCATTTCGGACACTGATTTCGGTCCAATTCGGACAGGCGTTTCGGAAAATAGTCGGACAGTTTTGCCGAGGTCCGAATTGGGTGTCCGAAATGGTCCGAAACGGCCGCAGAGGAGTGGAATGACGCTGGATAAACTGCCAGAAGGGTGGCGCCTCATGAGGAGGCATCATCAATGGCACGAAAACCTAAATCCATGCGTCAAATCAAAGAAGTCCTCCGACTCAAACATGAACAGCGGCTCTCGGTGCGCCAGATCGCCCGCAGCTGTGGTCTGCCTTCGAGCACCGTCAGCGATTATCTGGTGCGCGCCCAAACCGCGGGCCTGGGCTGGCCCTTGCCCGAGGGACTGGACGAGCAGCAGATCCAAGAGCAACTGCTCAATCGGGCGCGGGGCCAACCCCAGGCGGCACCACCGGCTGAGCCCCCGCGGCCCTTGCCCGATTGGCCCGAGGTCCACAAGGAACTGGGGCGTCGTTCGGTAACGCTGCGTTTGCTTTGGCGGGAATACCGCCAGCGCTATCCCGAGGGTTACGCCTACACCCAGTTCTGCGAATACTACCACCGCTGGGCCGAGACGCTCGACCCGGTCATGCGCCACCATCATCCGCCCGGGGAGAAGATGTTCGTGGACTGGGCGGGGCAGACCGTGCCGCTGCATGAGGCCGGCGGCGCGGTGTCCCAGGCTTCGGTGTTCATTGCGGTTCTGGGTGCCAGCAATAAGACCTTTGCCCGCGCGTTTGCCGACCAGAAGCTGCCCTCCTGGATCATGGCCCACTGCAACGGCAAGCAGGAATCGTGGTGGAACCAGGTCGAAGGCCGGCTTCTGCCCATGCTCGAAGGGGTCCCAGATCTGACGCTGGCCCAACTCAACGAGGCCACGCTGGCCTGGCTTGAAGTCGAATACCACCGCCGGCCTCACTCCCAACTGGACGGGCGCACCCCTCTTCAATGCTTCGTGGAAGGCCGTGACGTCGGCCGTCCTGCGCCCGACCCCGAGGTGCTGCGCCAGGCCTTCACGGCGGAGATCACCCGAACCCAGCGCCGCAGCGACGGCACCCTCAGTCTCTTAGGGCAGCGCTTCGAAATCCCCTCCCGGTACCGTCACTTCGCCCGCGTCCAGGTCCGTTACGCCTCCTGGGATTTGAGCCAGGTCCACCTGGTCGATCCGCACACCGGCACGCTCTTGTGCCGGCTCTATCCCCTGGACAAGGCCCGCAACGCCGAGGGCCACCGCGCCGCCAAACCCTCCTTGACCCAAGCACCCCTGCCCGAGCCGGCCTCCGGCATGGCACCCCTACTCCAGAAAATCCTCCGCCAGTACGCCACCACCGGTCTGCCCCCGGCTTACCTGCCCAAGGACGACCTGCCGGCCCTTCCCCAAACCCCATGAGCAAAAAACTCCTCGCCCTCTACTGTAGACTGCCAATTATTATTCCCCAGTGCTGCCAATTAAAAATCACCAGTGAGCCGGTAACGTCGGGGGCGCC
>MWFF01000037.1 GCA_002071485.1 Verrucomicrobia bacterium ADurb.Bin006
CTCTGTGTCTCTGTGGTTCAATTCGGGACGGTGACAGTCATCGACGGGATTCACCACAGAGCCGCAGAGAACACAGAGAAGACCTTAATCCACAGAATTTCATCTGTGGCCCTTTGGATGCGGTGTCCTCTGTGGTCTCTGTGTCTCTGTGGTTCAATTCGGGACGGTGACAGTCATCGACGGGATTCACCACAGAGACGCAGAGAACACAGAGAACACCTTAATCCACAGAATTTCATCTGTGGCCCTTTGGATGCGCTGTCCTCTGTGTCCTCTGTGTCTCTGTGGTTCAATTCGGGACGGTGACAGTCATCGACGGGATTCACCACAGAGCCGCAGAGAACACAGAGAAGACCTTAATCCTCAGAATTTCATCTGTGGCTCTTTGGATGCGCTGTCCTCTGTGGTCTCTGCCGTCTTGGCGTCTTGGCGTTGAACTCGGCTCGGCCCGGAGCGAACGCAAAGGCGCAGGGACCCGGTGCGTCAGTGCGTCGGTGCGTCAGTGCGTCGGTGCGTCGGTGCGTCAGTGGGTTGAATCCCCTACTCGATGGCTGTCACTGTCCTCCCAATCGAACATTTCACGATGCTGCGCATGGTCCGATGCTCGGGGTCTGGCATTGTGGGCCTGTTGCATCGGGTCCATCGATGCTCTCATTCCTGATCTGCCGCCCGTTGCTGTTCAGCTTCGATCGCTCTCAGTGGTCGCCGGTTCGACGCGCGGTGCGCCGGCAGGTGCCCCACCCCAGCAAGCCCAACGCCGCCAACCCGGCGCACGCGCCCGGCTCGGGCACATACTCGAGTTCGAGCCCCCAGGATTCGAGTCGCGCCTCGCCGACCGGCGACAAATCGGCCAGGAACAGCGTCCACGCACCGTCCGGAGTGTGGCTGATGAACGACGACAGGAAGCCCGAGCGCGGATCGGTGTCGAGCACCCGCTCGGGACTGCTCGTCCTCCCATCCGGCTGCCAAGTGCCCGTCAGGGGTCCTCCCAGTGGGGTGTTGTGGCTGCCTTGCAGGGTCAAGCGGTAGTTATGGACATCCCCTTGCGCAGCGGCATCGCTGAAGGTCACATACAAGCCGCTGTCGGCATAACCCAGCGAATCGTCGGTGCGGCGCCCGGGCCGGTTGAGCAACACGGCGGACACGCCGTCGTGAATGAGCAGCGCGTACAGGTCGCCTATGTAGCCTCCGCTCAGTTCGAGAGTCACCTGCACCCCGAGAATCGAACCATAACCCACGCTGACCTGGCGCGTGTCGCTTGCCCCCAGACTCGAGCCGTCCGGCACCGTCAGATCGAGACCGTCGAACGTCTGGAAGAATGTGAACGCTGCGTGAGCCGAAGCGGCGCCAAGGGTCAGGCACGCGACAACTGCAAGTGCGGCAAATCGGTTCAGGCGCCCTCCTCGGGCCGCGCCCGGTTTCGGGCCGGGTTGGGCGGGACTCGCCGCCGATCCGACGAGCACAGGATTTCGAGGTGCAAGACGCGCGGCACAAAGTTGCGTATTCATAGCAAGAACCAAAGCTGATTGCGATTGTCTTAAGGCGCTTCGGCCAGGCGATAGAACCGGACCGGCACACCGATGGCCGTCGCATCCGTGTAGGCGACAACACCGTTCGGATCGGCCGGCACGGTCGCCATCAGCGTCCACGGGCCCGCGGCCATGTCCGCCGTGAACCAGATCTGGTACAACTGACCGGGGATTCCGGCCATTACGAGCCCAATGCTGTCATCACCGTTGCACACCGCCGAGATGAGGTTGAGACCGAGCGATTCCTCCTCCCGGACGATCACCGTGACAGTGGCGGAGTCCGAATTGCCCTCGCTGTCGCTGGCCACATAGTCAAACGTATCCACGCCCGTGAAGCCGGCAGGCGGCACATAGCGTACGTACTCGCCGGCTACCGCCACGCTGCCGCCTTGTGCCGACGCCGGGGCCGGCAGGCTGAGGATCAATGTGTCCCCTTCCGGATCGCTGTCATTCGCCAAAAGCCGCGCAATCGGCAGGTCAACCGCACGGTCTCGAGTCGTCGCCGCCACATCGTCCATCGCCACCGGCGGATTGACCGGCTCCCGCGGGTTCGGCACGGCGCTCACCGTCTGCACAGCGTCCACTTCGCAGCCGGCCGTGTTGACCGTGGTCACCGCGAAGTAGTAGGTCCGCCCGTTTTCAAGCCCGCTGAGGTCCGCCCGCGCCGCCTTGGTCAGGCTGATCGGCGTCATCCCCGCTACCGATGCAAAGTCCGCGTCCGCCGCATAGACCGCATACCACTGGACCAGCTCGGTCGGTTGCGCATGATCCCAAGTCAACCGGACCATGCGGTCAAAGGGCTCGGCTTCGAGATTCGCCGGATGCTCGAGCAGGGTCGCCGCCAACAAGGACGCCCCGCCGCTTTCCTGTCCGAACTTGTTCATCGTGGTGATCCGGAACGGATACCCGTGCGCGGGCAACAACCCCGAGACAGTGTACTCGGTTGCAGACCGGTCGAGCACGACCGGCGCCGTCGCGCCCGCGAAGTAAACCCGGTACTCGGCCAGGAAATCGTTCGCCGCCGGGTCGGCGCCCTCCGGAGCAAGCCAGGTGAACCGGAGCGAATCGATCCCGCACGCCGCCGCCAACTGCCGCACTTCGCCCAACGACCCGATCGATGCCTGGGCCGATACGGAGCGGACCTCCGAATTCCAGTGCTCGAGGGCGTCCTCGGCCACCACGGCCACGTGGTAGACGACCAGCGGTGTCAGGCCCCTCAAGGTCCACTGCCAGGTGTCGGCCGGCGCGTAACCGATCGGGTCCATGTTGGTGACGTCGTTGAAGTAGGCCGGCCCGGCGTAGATGCGATAGCGCACCACGTCGTGCTGTCCGATCTCGTTGTAGCCGGTCCAATCGAGGTCGATCGCCCCAAACGCACGCGTCGACATGACAGCTGTGAACGTGCTCCCCAATCCCGTCACCGGCGCGGGTATCTCGGCCGTAGAAACCAGCACGCTGACCTCACGCGTCAGGGCCTGCTGGTACGGCGACTCCGGCTCACCACCCACGAAAAACGACAACTCCCTCGAAAACGTCTCCCGCGCAATAATGTACGCCGCCGCATAATCCACGGTGTGATCGAAGTTCTCGAGTGCATCGACCGGCACGACGGCGAAGAAGCGGTCCTGCCACGGCTCGAGGCCGGTCAGCGTAAGGCTGAAGGTCTCGCCCGGCACGGCCTTGTATGGGGTCAACCCGGTCACGTCGCTGAAGGGCTGCGTTCCCATGTAGATGTCGTAGCGCGCCACATCGTGCTCGGCCCATTGGTTGTACCCTTCCCAGGAGAGCGTCACGGTGTCGCCCGTCGGGCTGGGTGTGACGACCAGTTGCGTGATCCGCGCCGGGGCGGTCGGTGTGGTGATCAGCACGCTCACCTCGCGGCTGAGGGCCTGCTGGTACGGCGGTTCGGGTTCCCCGCCCACAAAGACCGAAAACTCGCGCGACACCGTCTCGCGCGCGATGATATACGCCGCCGCATAGTCGACGGTGTGATCGGAGTTCTCGAGTGCATCCACCGGCACGACGGCGAAGAAGCGGTCCTGCCACGGCTCGAGGCCTGTCAGGGTGAGGCTGAAGGTCTCGCCCGGCACGGTCTTGTATGGGGTCAACCCGGTCACGTCACTGAAGGCTTGCGACCCCATGTAAATGTCGTAGCGCGCCACATCGTGCTCGGCCCATTGGTTGTACCCTTCCCATGAGAGCGTCACGGTGTCGCCCGTCGGGCTGGGTGTGACGACCAGTTGCGTGATCCGCGCCGGGGCGGTCGGTGTGGTGACCAGCACGCTCACCTCGCGGCTCAGGGCCTGCGCATACGGCGGCACGGGTTCCTGTCCGACGAAAACCGACACCTCGCGCGACGCAATCTCTCGAACCGGAGGCGATTGCACCCCGCCGACAAAAACCGAGACCTCGCGTGAAAAGGTCTCGCGCAGCAGCAGGTCCCCTTGCCCGAAGGCGCACGGCAAGGCCAGCCACCCGGCCAGCGCCGCCATCCAGAGCCGCATCGAGAAGCGCCGGGCGGATTGCGATTCCGATTGTGCCCGGGCCGGCATGCCACAGTGCATTGGTTTCATGTTACGAGTTGCTACTGCCTGGTCGGTTGAATGCGCTACACAGCCCCCTCACCTCGGCCCTCTCCCATCCGACCTGCCTGCCGAAGCCTGGGCGCAGGCAGGTGGGAGAGGGTGCTCCTGCAACTGCGGGGCGGGTGAGGGTCAGGGTGTAGCCCATCCCGGTGATTCCTCAGTAAACCGCATAGCCCGGATCGATCACAGCCTCCGCGCTGAGGCTAATGCGCGCTAAGGGCGGACCACCTTGACCTGCATGGCCGCATACCCGTTCTTTACCGGCACGTTCGCCGTCCAACGCACAGTCTTCGGATCGTCATCGAGCACTTCCGTCACGGTCGCCACTGTTTCCGTAAAATCGCCGTTCGACCGCGGGGTGACGCGCACGGAGACAACCGAAGCCTCCACCACATTCACGGTCTCGATCACCACCGGCGTGGTCGTCACCTGCGGCAGGACAACGTCCGCACCAATGGCCCCGAACTCCGCCCGCGGATCGTCCGGAGGCTCCGCGCCGCCAATCGAAACGATGCGGACTGTCGGGCCGTTGTCCGGCATCCAAAGCTGCGGCGTCGACCCATCGGCGAGCGGCACTATGCTCGGATCAGGAGTCACTTGAAGCGTGCTTGTGTTCTCCACTCGTTCGAGACGGATTCGACCCATGCCGCCATAAAAGTACCCGGGGCCCCCAAGGGCCTGCACGATCCCTTTGCCGGCGTGCGTGTGGGCGATCAATCGAATGCCGCCACCGCTCCCGCTCGGGTAATCATAGTTGTGGTGCGCAGACGAACCATATAGACCGTTACCGCCATTGGCTTGAATCTTGCCTGATGTTGAGATGGTAAGGGTCCCGCCGCAGGCGAGCAGGATCGCCCCACCCCCGCCGCAACCACTGCGCCCCTGGCTGAAAGGGATTGATTCAGACCTTCCACCTCCGCCCGATCCTCCAACCAGCGGGATCAACGACGGGTTGCCGTAGACCGGGCGGCCGTTTAAACCCACCGAACCGTAACTGCCGGCGCCGCCATAGTAGCCGTAAAGGTTGCTGCCCACTCGACGGCCACCGCCGCCTGGGCCGAATCCGGCCGCATCAGTCGCCCCAGGTGCGTAGTTCCCCGAGCCTCCTCTGAATCCGCCCGGCCCCCCCTCGGACAACCCCGGCGGCGGCACGAAGGTCTGCCCGTCGAGGTTGATCTCCCCGTCAATGGTCGCATCATCGCTGACTAGCCAGACGACGGGTGCGCGGCTGGGGTGGTTCTTGAACGTGACGGTGGCGCCGGCGGCAATGTTCACGTTCGAGTACTTGAAGACCACGGCCCATTTCACAGGATCGTAGATGCCTTTGCCAGCGTTGGCGCTGTTGTTGTCGCTCCACGTCCCCGTGACGGCCTGAGACAGGTCGATCTCGGTGTTGGCCGTGATGTTCAGGACGCCGTCGCTGCCGTCGGACGGAACGTTCAGAGCCGCCGAGGCAACCAGGCTGCCAAGCGCGACAGCCGCGAGTGATATGACAATGAGATTTCTCATAGGGAAGGTGCTGCGACCGGTGGCAGCCGAGGTTTTGGATTTCCGGACGTAATACACGGATTGTCTCTGTCGGGCGGCCACACACCGCCCGTTTGCTCTTTCCTCTGCCATCGTAAGGGAAAGGTTACAGAAAAAGTGCGGGAAGTTTGGATGAGCGAGGGCATCCAAACCCCTTCTCTGCGTGCTCTGTGTCTCTGTGGTTCAATTCGGGAACGGTGACAGCCATCGACGGGATTCACCACAGAGACGCAGAGAACACAGAGAAGACCGGTTGAAAAGAAGCCTTCTCTGTGTGCTCTGTGTCTCTGTGGTTCAATTCGGGACGGTGAAAGTCATCGACGGCGTTCACGGTCCTGTGGCTTCCGCGGCCCGCCCTCGATCCCGGAAGAACCAGCGAGCCCAACGGCTGTAGAAATCGTCTCCGCCGCCAGTCTCGAGTCGCTGCCTGAGTTCGTACGCTGCCGTCGCCGGGACCGGCTGCATCAGCTCAGCCACATCCGTCCGCTCCCCGGCAATCGCCTCCGCCAGGTCAGGCAGCCAACTCGGCGCGGGCACGGGCACCTGATCGATCTCCCAAACCGAGACCGCCTGGTCCGCTCCGACCATTAGGAGGCGCGTGCCATCAGCATTGACCCGGGCATCGTGAACCGCCGCGCCATGGCGGAACGGGTCATTCATAACCAGGCCGGTTCCGGTGTCCCGCAGCGTGGCGACACCGTCTTTGTTGACAGTGATCCACCGCTGCCCGGCGCCAATGAACTGCGCGATGAGCAAGTCGCCTGCGATCTGGACAGTCGGGAACCGCTGCTTTCCGGTCGCCAGGTCCCACACACTGAGAAAAGCGCCGCCCGAGAGGATCATCAATGACCGGCCATCGGGGCTGACGTCAACCCGCTGCACGGCGCCGCGGAGGCGCATGGGAGGCAGACGCAGCTTTCCAGACGCGACGTCCCAAACCCAGACGGCGTTATCGATGGTTGCGGTGACCAACATCTTGCCGTCCGGGGTGAACCGGGCCTCGCGCACCGGTTGCGGATGGGCCAGCGTCGGGCCGACCTGCGCCGCTGTTTCGAGGTCGAAGAATTGGGCGTCTCGCTCACTGCCGCCCGTTGCAAGCCGGCGACCGTCCGGGCTGAATTGCGCGGCGCGGTCCTCGGGGGCAGCGGGGAGGCGCGGACTGGGCTGGTCGGTGCGGGTGAATTGCCAGAGCTGGCCGTGCACCCAGAGTTCGTTGTGGAAGAGGAATCGGCCATCCGGACTGAACTGAAGATCGATCGTGTGCGAGCCCCTGTCGGCTGTCTTGAGGCTGTGTGGAAGCAAGCCGCCCGTGGCGGCATCGATAACCTCGATCGCGAGCGCATTGGTGCCGACGCGGGCTTGCTTCAGGGCCAGCCAACGTCCGTCGGGCGAGAACGCGGCGTTGGTTTCCGTGCCCACCAGGGTCAGGTCCGGACGAAGCAGCCTGCCGCGCTCGATGTCCCAGAGCTGCGCCCAGTGTTCGGACTGCTGAACGAGGACACACGCCCCATTCGGGGCGAACAGCGCCTTTGAAATCGGCCTCTCGATAGGCGGGCCGAGCGCCAACCGTTGGCCGGTCCGGACATTCCACCGCACGAAGGGATGCGAACGCGTCACCGCGACCGCTTCGTCCGGGGCCAGGCCGAAGGCGGCTCTGATCACCGGTTCATCGTGGGCCAGACGGACGGGCTGCCGCGCGCCGGCCTGGGCATCCGAGACCTGGATCAAACCGTTCAGATCAACGGTGACCAGGCGGCGGTCATCGGGGGTGAACTCGGCCAGCAAGAGGGGCGCGGGGTGCTTGACGGGGACGGCCCACGGGGACCCCGTGCGCGCATCCCAGACCTGCGCCACGGCATCGTCACCATGCGTCACGATCCGCCGCCCCGCGCGGTCGAAGACGGCCTTGCGCAGCGGCCCCTCGATTCGGAGCGGAGAGAAGCGGAGCTGACCGGTCGCCACATCGAAGAGGCGGGCGCAACCATCGAGCGAGGCTGTCAAGAGCGCCTCTCCATCGGGCGAGAACTGGAGGCTTGCGACCGCATCGCCGTGGCGCAGGGCCGGGCCGAGCGGTTCGAGTGTGCGGACATTCCAAAGCTGCGCGGCGCGATCGTGGGTGCCCGTGGCCAGGCGCTGTCCGTCGGGCGAGAATGCGAGAGAGACGACTGCGCTGTCGTGGGGGAGCATGCCCAACGAGCGTCCGGTGGCGGCTTCGAGGATATGGGCGTTTCTGTCGGTTGAAGCGGCCGCGATCAGGCGACCGTCCGGACTGAACCGGACGGTGTGGAACCAACAGCGATTGGTATGGGGCGGGCAGGCGGGTTTTCCGTCTGGGAGGTCCCAGACAAAGACCCAGTGCCAGCCGGGGAGTTCGCCCGCGCGTCCTTCGCACGTCGTGGCCAGGCGCCGGCCGTCGGGGGCGAAATCGAGGAAGAACACGTTGCCGGGGTGTTCGATCGGCGGGCAAACGGGCTGGTCGTTGGTCAAATTCCAAAGCCGTGCCGTTCCGTCCAGGGAACTCGCAGCCAACCAACGTCCGTCCGGCGAAAAAGCCAACCGCGTCACTGTCTTATCGTAGCGCAGAGGGGGCGTGACGGGCAGGCCGCGTTCGAGATCGATCACGTGCACGGCACGGCCCTCGCCGGTCAGTGCGAGGAGCCGTCCGTCCGGACTCAGGTCGGCGGAGTTCGGTGTCGCCGCGACGGAGATGGGCGGGGACAAGGGCAGGAAATAGTTGAACGAATTGAGGAGACTGAGGATGCGCGCCGGGGTGACGGGGTGGAGGGGGGCTTCGCGCAGGAGCAAGGCCAGATGTGGCAGCGCCGCTCGAAGTTCGCCCGCTCGAGCCAGGTTGTCGGCGTGTTCGAATCGGAGGCGGCTCACCAGGGTTTGGAGCCGGGCGTTGGCCTGCTCGGTGTCGGCCCGGGCCTTTTCGATTTGATGCCAGTGCCAGATCACCCCCGCAATGCCCGCGAGGACGGCGGCCATCGACGTCGCCACGAGCGCGGCAATCGCCGGACGCCGCCTCGAGTGTCGCCAGAGCCGATGGAAGAACGTCAGCCGACGTGCGCGAACTGGGCTGTGATCGAGGAAGCGGTCGAGGTCATCGGCCAGCGCGGAGGCGGCGGGGTAGCGATGCGACGGCTCCTTTTCGAGGCATTTCAAGCAAATGGCCTCGAGATCGCGCGGGACATTCGGGTTGAGGCGGCGGAGTGGAACCGGGTCGCGTTCGACCACCTGCAACAAGATGGCTTCGAGGGTGTCGGCCTGGAAAGGCGGATGCCCCGTCAGAAGATGGTAGAGCATGGCCCCCAGTGAATAGATGTCGCTGCGCGGCTCCGGCGGCCCCTGAGCGCCGCTGACCTGTTCGGGCGCCATGTAGGCGGGCGTGCCCAGGTTCTGGTGGGTGCGCGTGAGCGCCGCGCTGGCGTCCAGCCGTCGGGCAAGGCCGAAATCGGTCACATGCGGTTCGCCTTTGGCGTCGATGATGACGTTCGACGGTTTCAGGTCGCGGTGGATGACCTTCCGCTCGTGGGCGTAGGCGATCGCACGGGCGATCCGGGTCAGAATGCGGGCCGCAGGTTCCGCGGGCAACGGCCCTTCCCGCACGACGGTGTCAAGACTCCGCCCCTCGATCAGTTCCATCGCAAAGAATGGATGTCCCCTGTCGCTGCCGATGTCGTGCAGCCGGACGATGCCGGGATGATCGAGGCTTGCGACGATCCGGCCTTCCCGGAAAAAGCGCTCGCTCGAGTCGCCCGGCGGAACGAGGCCCCGATCAAGCACCTTGAGCGCCACAAGCCGGCGCGCCTCGATCTGGCGCGCCCGGTAGACGACTCCCATCCCGCCTCTGCCCAACTCCTCGAACAGTTCGTACCCTTTGATCCATATGCGCAGCGACTCGACGGCTTCCCCGTCCAACCCGGTGTCCCGGACGTCGCCGTCGGCCTCCTCTTTAGCCATGGACACGGCGGCCGCGGCCAGGCAGGCGGGACAATGGCCGTCAGGCGAATCCGCCGGGAGCCGACGGCCGCAGTGCGGACAGTGGGTTGGCTTTCTCTTCATGCCAGACTCCAGAGTTCAGGACACGATGCACCTTTTCCTCTGCCGTCCGTTCAAGAAGGTTACAGTCCCGATCTCCATGAACCACCGCCCTCTCGGAGGGCGGAGTTACACGAGGCCCTGGATGGTGACTTTGGCTGCCCAAAGAAGAAACCGGTCTTTCCATGAGCAGTCGCCGTGTTTCCCCGCATTTCTGTGGCGCGCGGCCCGGCTCAGTTCGCCGAAGTCCTCGCTTGTCTAACCCGCGTTGGTTGCAGCAGGTTTCACCGGTCAAGGATTCTAATCGGCGCTCAACACCGCCTTCAGATGTTCGAGTTCTTCCTCGAGTTCGGCGGCGTTCGAGACCGTCCGCGAGAGCTCCTCACGAACGAACTCACCCAAACGACGGCGCATCCGATGCACGGTCACCTTGACGTTCGATTCGGTCAGGCCCAGGTCCGCCGCGATTTGGGCGTAGCCTCCGGAAGGTGGATCGCCGTCCAGGAGCGGGTGCAACCGTTCCCACACCAGCCGGCGCTCCTTTTGAACGAACTCCTGCCGCAAGCGGTCAACACCGCGCTCGAGAACGATCAACGCGCAGCGCCGCTCGTACAACCGCTCCGGGTCCCGGCAATCCGGCGGCTCGAAGGCGTACCGCTCTTCAGCCGACTTCATTTCGAGGGGCACGACGGCAACGTGTCCGCCCTTGCGCTTGGTCCGCGCTTGCCGGCGTTGGTGCCGAAGGTGGAATTTGAAGGCGCACAGGAGGTAACTGCGGAACCGACCGCGCTCCTTCGAGGCTTTCGCCAAGACGTTCTTTTCGAGTATATGCGCAAAGAACGATTGCGTCAGGTCCTCCGCGTCCTCGGGCCCCACGCGGCTTCGGCGGGCAAACGCATACAACGGATACCAGTACCACTGGGCGACTCGTTCCCACGCCTCGCGCGCCGCCTCGTTGTCGCTCGCCGCAATGGCATCAACGACGCTCCAATGTGTGGTGGCGAATTGACGGTTCGCCTGCGCGCTTGCCCCTGGCCGCCTCGACGGCGCTGGCGCGCCCATGACAGGAGCCGGACAAGTGGGTGGCGGCGTTTGTGTCTCGATCTCGGGCGGCCTCATATGCTCCGCGCGCGAGCATGCCGCTCCAAACAGATCCAGGCAAGCTCTGTTGTGAATCCGCGCGTCCCTGATCCTGTCAATGACTGCGAGGCATCCGGCCGTTGCCGTGTCTTTGCGGTTCACCCCCCGGACACGCGCACCACGGTTCCAGCACAGCCTCGTGCCGGAAGAGCGCGATCCACTCCTGAGCCCGGCCTTTTCACAAGGCTGCGCGTGATCGGATGTCCGCCCTGTGGCCCCGAAACCTCACCGCACCTGAACGGCGGCGACACGGAAACCGAGGGTGCGATCCGTGAGCGACGGCGCGACCCTGCGCCGGTCCGCCGACCGGCACATCTGCCCGGGAAATTCCCAACAGCCCCCGCGGTATACGCGACTCGATCCGGACGACGGACCGACCGGATCGGCCACGCTGCCACCCGGAAGCGAATCCTCATAGAAGTCCAAACACCACTCCCACACGTTGCCGTGCATGTCATACAATCCCCACGGATTGGGCAGCTTCTGCCCCACGGGGTGCGTCTGTGATCCGCTGTTGGCATCGTACCAGCCGTAATCGGCCAGTTGCGCGTAGGCTGGATCGTCTCCGTACGAGAACTGAGTCGTCGTTCCTGCCCGGCACGCATACTCCCATTGGGCCTCCGTCGGCAGCCGGTATTCCCAACCGTCCGGCAACCGACCCGTCGCGCGCTCCTGCGCCGTCAGCGCCGCGCAGTAATTGACCGCGTCGTCCCAAGTCACTGTCTCGACGGGCCGGTCCAAATCCCCCGTGTAATATGACGGGTTCGTTCCCATCACGGCCAGGTACTGCCTCTGGGTCACCTCGTATCGTCCCATCCAAAACCCCGACGTCAACGTCACTTCCGTCTGCGGTCCTTCGTCTCCGTCGCGGTCCGACTCGCCTTCCGGACTGCCCATCGTGAAGGTCCCGGGAGGCATGTAGGCCCATTCATTTGTATCCCACGTGGTCACGGGCGGCTCGGGGCCGGCCATCACCTGGTAATACCGCTGCCAGGACGCCGCCTCGGTGTCGATGAACACATACGGACTCCTCTCGACCACGACGTTCGTCAACACCCGCCACGCCGACGGGTTCAGCGCGTCGGCCACCATGATCCAGTTAGTCGTCCCCAGCGTCGCCCGGATCGTCACCGCGCTCTGCAACCGCACCGATTCGAGCACCGGCGCCTCGATCGGTTGCGCCCGGGCAACCGCGCCCAGCAGCAGCGCCGCACTCAGGCCGAGACAGGCGAGCAATGGAATTCGAAACTGCATTCGTGTTGTGGTTGAGCCTATTTTCATGTCTGGTCTTGTTGGGTTGTCACAGTTGCTCTGTTCGTGGCTTGACCCTGCGAGTTTGCTGCCACACCAGCGCCGATGCAAGAGGGAGCGCGCGCAGACCTGCAGTTCTGCTCATGAACTCCGTGGCCGTCCCCCAGCGCGAGGGACCCGGTGCGTCGGTGCGTCGGTGCGTCGGTGCGTCGGTGCGTCGGTGCGTCGGTGCGTCGGTGCGTCGGTGCGTCGGTGGGTTCAATTCGGGACGGTGACAGTCATCGACGGGATTTCACCACAGAGACGCAGAGAACACAGAGAAGACCTTAATCCACAGAATTTCATCTGTGGCTTTTTGGATGCGCTGTCCTCTGTGTCCTCTGTGTCTCTGTGGTTCAATTCGGGACGGTGACTGTCATCGACGGGATTCACCACAGAGCCGCAGAGTTCACAGAGAAGACCAATTGAAATCCAGTCGATCCTGGGAACCCTGTTCCACACCACACTCGCCGGTTCCTCGGATGTTGCCGCTCGACATTGAAGAAGCCTTCTCTGTGTGCTCTGTGTCTCTGTGGTTCAATTCGGGACGGTGACTGTCATCGACGGGATTCACCACAGAGACGCAGAGTTCACAGAGAAGACCAATTGAAATCCAGTCGATCCTGGGAACCCTGTTCCACACCGCACTCGCCGGTTCATCGGATGTTCCCGCTCGACATTGAAGAGGCCTTCTCTGTGTGCTCTGTGTCTCTGTGGTTCAATTCGGAACGGTGACTGTCATCGACGGGGATTCACCACAGAGCCGCAGAGTTCACAGAGAAGACCAATTGAAATCCAGTCGATCCTGGGAACCCTGTTCCACACCACACTCGCCGGTTCCTCGGATGTTCCCGCTCGACATTGAAGAGGCCTTCTCTGTGTGCTCTGTGTCTCTGTGGTTCAATTCGGGACGGTGACAGTCATCGACGGGATTTCACCACAGAGCCGCAGAGAACACAGAGAAGACCTTATACTCGAGTTCGAGCCCCCAGGATTCGAGTCGCGCCTCGCCGACCGGCGACAAATCGGCCAGGAACAGCGTCCACTCACCGTCCGGAGTGTGGCCGATGAACGACGACAGGAAGCCCGAGCACTCCGGCGAAGACAAGGACCGAAACAGACGGACCGACCGCGCTGCAAAAGCCCCTGCTGTCACCGGCTCAGTCCGAAAAACGCAGCCGCGTTTTCCTTGAGGATTTTGCCCGCCAATCGCCGCGCGTCATCGAGTCCGAAATACCCGTCGGCGATCTTCTCGGCCAGCACCTCGCCGATCAGTCGTCGGGCCAGCCGCATCGTGGCGTACGTCTCCTCGACGTGCCAGTTGTCCCCGCCGATCATCAGGCGCGATTCGTCGGGCAACAGCTCGATCGCCTCGTGCAGCGCCAGCTTGAAGTGGGACGGACTCAGCAGGAGCGACCAGGTCAAATCGAGCCAGATGTTGCGATAGACAAAGGCCATCGCCAGCAGTTCGCGGCTCCACGGATACGCCAGATGCATCAGCAGGAAGCGCGTGCGCGGATGACGCTCGACCAGCCCGGCCGCATTGAGCGGATGCGAGCCGCGGATGAGCGCCGTGCCCAGATGCATCTGCACCGGCACATCGCGTTCGCCGGCCAGCCGACAGAGCCGATCGACAACCAGGTCGCCAAAGGCTTTTCGCTCCGCGGGCGAAGGGGACACCTGGCCCCAGGCCCGGCGCGCGGACGGCTCGTCCGGTTCGTCAAAGCTCAGGTCGCGATCGTACGCCAGGGCGTTCTTGAGGGCCACCTGGTGGCGTGAAGCCAGGGAATCCACAAGCTTCTCGAGGGCCGCGAGGTAATCGTCGAACGACTCCGGCTTGCAGCCCAATCTGGCCAGCAGGGCGTGCGCCGAGTTCTCGTTGTGATCCCGCGACTCCGGATGCCACCCGCACGCGAAGGCATTGATCCGGAGGACGGAGTTGTAATTGTTGCCGAAGGCCTCGAGTGCATCGAGCAGCGGATCGCTGTATGAATCGGTGATGACCCGCTCGATCCCGGCCCGCCGCAGCACCTCCCCGCACCAACCCGGACGGCCATGATGCTCGCGCACGGCGGCATCCAAAGCCTCCCAGTTCCCGCGCGTCAGCACGCCGCCTTGGCCGTACAGTTCCGTGACGCCCCGCACGAGGTTGCGCACAAACGTGCTCGATCCGCTGTTCTCGAGGTACGGCGCGAGCGCCTCCCACGTGGTCGGCCCGGCCGCCGCGAGCATCGGATCGCCCGCGCGGCTCTCCGAGGGCAGCGGGTACGGACGCGCCTGAGTCCAGCCCGCGTAGCTTTGCTGGAACAACTGCAGGAGGTTCACCTGCCGACACGAGGTGATCTCCGGAAGATGATGCTCATGCACGTCCACAATGCCGAGCGCGCCAATATGCTGTTGAATCGAGTCGCTCACGATGGTGGTCCAGGTTGTTGCCAATGCTTGGCATTGAGGCTGCCCGCTCCGCCGAGAGCGGTCAATTGGAACGTGCCATGTCCTGGCCGCTGCACGTCGAGATAGACGGCGGCCAGAATGACAAGTCCCTTGACAATGTATTGCAGCGAGAAATGGACGCCGGCCTGGTTGAGTCCTTTGTCGAGGATTCCGATAATGACAGTGCCGATGAGCGTTCCGGGCATGGTCCCGATCCCGCCGGTGAAGCTCGTGCCGCCGACGACCACGGCGGCGATGGCATTGAGTTCGAAGCCCTGACCGGACGCAGGCTCCCGAGACGATTCCGGCCCGGCGCCGGCCGTCCGGCACGATGCCGCGAATCCAAACGCGCACCCAGGGAACGTTGATCGGGAACACCGCATCCGGCTCCGGAAACCGGCCCAGCAAATCGCGCATGACCGGGCGCGCCCCCTCGATGGTCTCTTTCCTGTGCACCATTGGGGTGTAATGTATGTGGGTTAGGGCGAGGAAACACGGAGGCTGCTCATGGAAATGAGGACTCGATTGGGTCTGAGGCGCGCCTCGCCAGAAGAACGGTCGCCGTAATGCACAGGTGCGCCAGGTAGTACGTGGGCAGAATCCAGGCGTTGAGTTCGCGCCGGCGGAGGAATTCGCTGAACGATATCAGCGTGTCGGAGAAGACAATCAGGCCGATGCCGGCGACGTAAAGCCCCTTGATGTGCCCCGACTGTTCGAGGCCAACTGCGGCAGCCAATCCGATGCAGGAGACATTCCTCGTGCGAAGTCTCATCGGCACGTGCACAGACAGAGCGTCAAATGTGCGGGCTGGAAATGCAAGACCGCCAACATGCAAGACTGCCGACGGTGCATCTGGGGTTTGTCGATTGGAATGGAGTTTGCGCCGCGTGGGGCCTGCCTGCCGCGCCTGCCTGTGCCGTGCCCCACACGGCAGACAGGCCGCTGCGCTTTGCGGCGCAGGCAGGCTACGCGGCGACGTCTACACCGGGAGTCTCCACCACGTGTCGGCCCGGTGCCCTCACCGGGCGACAGAACACCGACAACAACCAGATGCATCAGACCGCGGATTGGCGGATTGACGAAGAGAGATTGACGAAAAAAGGTTGGCTTCCCGGCATGCGCCCGTATCCTCCAGATTCCAATAACGAGCCGAGCAACTGGAATTTATGGCAAAACCCAAAAAACAACACCGTCGCTACCGCGAAGACCTGACCGAGACGCCCGATTGGTTGATGAAGAAGAAGTGCCCGCACAAGGCGAACTACATGTCGGGCAAACGCATCCTTCCCAAGGGCTTGACCGGGAAGGAAAAGCTTCCGCAGATCGTGGATGACATCTTCCTGGCGTACAACAGCGCCCGACTCAAGGAAGGCTGCCAGTTGTTCAGAGACAAGATGCTCGAACCGGATGTGACGATTGGCATGACGTTGTCTGGCGCGCTCACTCCCGCCGGCCTGGGCTGCTCCTGCGTGGTTCCTCTGATCAATGCCGGGTTCGTCGATTGGATTGTGGCCACCGGCGCCAATCTGTATCACGACATGCACTTCGCCCTGAACTACCCGGTGCACGTCGGCAGCTTCAAATTCGACGACACCGATCTGCGCGAGAACGACCTGGTCCGCATCTACGACGTCATCATCCCTTACTCCGACGCCCTCATGGCCACGGACGAGATCCTCCGTGACATCCTGATTCAACCCGAGTTCCAAAAGGAGATGGGAACGGCCGAACTGCACTATCTCCTGGGCAAATACTGCGTCGAATGGGAACGCAAGAACGGCCTCAGGAACGTCTCGGTCCTGGCCGCCGCCTACCGCGCGGGCGTGCCCTGCTACACGTCGTCTCCGGGAGACTCGACCATCGGGATGAACGTGGCCGGGGTTGAACTGCGCGGCAACAAGCTGCGCGTCAATCCCTCGATCGACGTGAATGAGACAACGGCTTTCGTGCTTGCAGCCAAGCGCAGCGGCGGCAAGAGCGCCGTCGTCCTCTGGGGAGGCGGCAGCCCGAAGAACTTCATGCTCCAGACCGAACCCCAAATCCAGGAAGTCCTCCGCATCAAGGAATTCGGCCAGGACTACTTCCTCCAGGTCACCGACGCGCGGCCCGACACCGGCGGCCTCAGCGGCGCAACCCCGAGCGAAGCCGTGAGCTGGGGCAAAGTCGACCCGGCGAGCCTGCCCGATGCCGTCGTGTGCTACACCGACACAACCCTGGCCATGCCGATTCTCACGCATTACGCGCTGGCCACACATCCCCGACGCAAGCACAGACGCCTCTACGACCAGCGCGCTCGAATGGTTAAGGCCCTGACCAAGGAGTACTTCCAACACAACAAGGTCAAGATGATCGACGGCTCGGATCCGGTGCTGGCTTAGCCAGTTGTTTCATACGCTGCGCGAGGAACTGTAACGGGCTAACGGGTTTCGGTGTCCGCTCTCATCACGCAGCAATCGGAGATAGACAGACCCTTGCAGGACGAACTGCTGGTCCGGCACCACTCGCCGGAGCCGAGGCGCGGGCGTGTTCGATTCGGGACGACCGCCAAGGGCGCTGGAAAAGTGGCCAAGAAGAGGCCAAGAGACCTTGGCCAGTTTGCGTAAGTATGGTGGGCCCAGAGGGATTTGAACCCCCGACCAAGCGATTATGAGTCGCCTGCTCTAACCCCTGAGCTATGGGCCCATCAAATTGACTGCCAATCGATTACATATACGCAACAACAGGAGATTCGACAATCGCGGACTGCATTCTCGTACTGCCTCCATGTCCGGCGATCGCCAATCCGCAGGCCCGACCAAGCAACAACCCGGCCCTTGGCAGCGGACTCCGGTACTGCGCTGGAAATCATCCGGCACTTACTTTGCCCAAGTCCGGGTCGGCGGCAAGCTGTTTCGGGAGGGCTTGAAGACCGGCGTCTTCACCGTCGCCAAGCTGGGCCTGGCGGACTTCAATGGCAGGCATGCACGGCGTTCATCCGGCTCTTGATGCTTGACCCGCGACGACCTCGAACGCCGCGTCAAGGAGGCTGAAGCAGCCGTCGCGGAGCTGAAACCCGCGCTCGAAAAGTCGCAAGGTGCAGCCAGGGCGGACTCCCCTGCACGCAAACGAAGCGGCGGCACCAGTCGCCAGGAAGCGCCGTTCCACTGCCGTCCGTCGGCGTCCGTGTTGGCGCTGAGGTTGATGACGTCGCCGGACCTTCACAGGCTCCGCGCTGAACCTGATCCCGGCTAGTCCGTCAGCCGGACAATGCGGAAGTCGTCGAATCGAATCCAATGCTCTGCGTCAGCAGGCCCGTGATAGCACTGCAGGCTGACCTCGTCGTTCAGAGGCGCGGGCAGTTCGCCCGTCGCCGCGGTCTGGTACTCGCCTTTGCCGTCGGGACGGTACTGCGCGGTCCAGGCATTGCCGGACACAACGAGCCGGAGTTGGACCGTGTCGTTGGTCATCGACTTGCGTCCCGGGATGATCATGAGCTGTCCGTCCACCAGTTCCTTCACCAGTTTGAAGACGGGTTTGCCGTCGGTGTACCAGGTGATGCCGGCTTGTTCGAACTGCTGCTTTGGCCGCTTGAGGCTGGTGACCGTCACCTCGATGGCGTGGCGCCCCTGACGGAGGTCGTGCGCCGAGCGCACCAGCGCGTTGCGCACCGTGTGGGCGTCGCCCGGGCGGACATGAATCTCGAGGGCCCCTTCGCGCATCCGCCAATCGGACGCGTCCTCGCGCAGCCACCGCCAGCCGTCCGCAAGCCGGGCCTCAAACCGGTCCTGAAAGACCACCGTCTCGCCGGCGAACGCAGTCAACATAGCCGTGCCGAGCACCAAGAAAGCGATTCCCGCCGGAGTTCTCATAGAGTGATGTCAGGGTTTTCGCTCGCGGAGCGGTTGTCAATCTCGCAAGCCGCCTTTTCGACACGCCGTCCGTCTTCGTGTCGTTCGTGTCGTTCGTGTCCTTGGCGCCATTGGTGGTGATTTGCAGTCGTTCCAATTCAACTTCGAATGAATTGTCAACTATTTAGATGCGACCCCATTGGCTCGGTTCATCGAGGGTTGACCCGGCTCACCTTGTTGCCGCGCTGTTTTCTGCTTTTCCGGGTGTGGGCCGGCGGACTAGTTTCGATGCCATGAACCGGGTGGCACTGATTACCGGCGGGTCGCGCGGGATCGGGCGCGGGATTGCGCTCGCCCTGGCGCGTGCGGGGCACGACCTGGTGATCAACTACGCGCGGAACGCCGAAGCGGCACAGAAGACGGCGGCGGATTGCGTCGCGCTTGCCGCGGCCGGCGGACACACGATTCGGGCGCGGCCTTGCCCGAGCGACATTGCAGACCCGGCCGCGCGCCAAAGACTTATCGATTTCGCCCGGACGGAGTGTGGGCGTCTCGATTTGCTGGTCAACAACGCGGGTGTGGCCCCCGAGGTGCGGGCCGACTTGCTCGAGTCGGGCGAGGCCAGTTTCGACCGGGTGTTGGCGATCAACGTCAAGGGCCCTTTTTTTCTGACGCAACTGGCGGCGCGCTGGATGATCGAGCAGGCCCGAGCGGATGCGGAGGCGTCCGGGCCGGACGCCCCGGCGTTCGCGCCGCCACAGATTGTGTTCATTTCATCGATCAGCGCTTACACCGCGTCCTCCAACCGGGGCGAGTATTGCGTCGCCAAAGCGGCGCTCTCGATGTTGACGCCGCTATTCGCCGCGCGGCTCGCCGAGCACGGCATCAACGTGTATGAAATCCGCCCCGGCATCATTGCGACCGACATGACCGCGCCCGTGAAGGCCAAGTACGACGCGCTGATTGCGGAGGGCGTGACGCCGATCCGGCGTTGGGGCAGCCCTGGGGATGTGGGCCGGGCCGTGGCGGCCATCGCGGAGGGCGCTTTTCCGTTCAGCACGGGCGAGGTGCTGAACGTCGACGGCGGCTTTCACCTGCGGCGTCTCTAGCGCTATGTCGCTCAAGATCGACACCCAAGTAACGGCGCACGCGTTGCGGGCGCGCATCGAGCGTCTCTTCGATCTGTCCGCCGCCAAGATTCTGTCCATCGAGGGGGGAACGAGCCCGGAGGCGGGCGCTCCCGTGCACACCGTGCGCGGGCGTTACACGGCGCGGGGGTGGACGGAGTGGACGCAGGGGTTTCAGTTCGGCTCGGCTCTGCTGCAGTTCGAGGCGGACGGCGACACGCGGTTCCTCGAACTGGGGCGTCGGCAGACCATGGCGCGCATGGCAACGCACGTGTCGCATGTGGGCGTGCACGACCACGGATTCAACAACGTCTCGACGTACGGCAATTTATGGCGTCTCATGCGCGAAGGCAGAATCCCGTTCGACCAGCGCGAGAACGATGCCTATGAGTTGGCCTTGAAGGTCAGCGGCGCCGTCCAGGCGGCGCGCTGGACCCGGACCGCGGACGGCAGCGGTTTTATCCACAGTTTCAATGGTCCGCACTCGCTGTTCATCGACACCATGCGAACGCTCCGTTCGCTGGCCATTGCGCATCAACTGGGCCACGTGCTCATGGGCGAACAGGATGTCCGGGTTTCGCTGCTCGAGCGCCTGATCCGGCACGCCCAGGTCACGGCGACCTACAATGTTTTCTACGGCGAGGGCGATGGTCCGTACGACGTGTGCGGGCGCGTTGCGCATGAAAGCGTGTTCAACCCCGCCAACGGGGTTTACCGCTGCCCCAACTCGCAGCAGGGCTACTCGCCTTTCAGCACCTGGACGCGCGGCCTGGCGTGGGCGATCCTCGGTTTTGCCGAGCAACTCGAGTTTCTGGCCGCACTGCCCGGCCGATCGCTCGAGTCGGAGCTCTGTTTCCACGGCAGGCCTCCCGCGGTTGAAGGCGCTTTCGCGAGCTTGAAGAGGACGCGACGCCTCTTCACTGTCGGGGCCTTGACGCCAAACGAAATCCGCTTCTGGATGACCCGCGCCGCCACGGTCACCGCCGACTTCTATCTCGAGAATTGCTGCGCGGACGGCATTCCGATGTGGGACACGGGCGCGCCGAACCTGCATCGGCTGGGCGATTACCTCGACCGACCGTCCGACCCGTACAACCCGTGGGAACCGGTCGACAGCTCGGCGGCCGCGATCGCCGCCCAGGGTCTGTTGCGATTGGGACGGCACCTCGACCGGACTGGACGGTGCCGCGAGGGCCGGCGGTATCGCCAGGCCGGTCTGACCGTGGCGCGCACGCTCTTTGACGAGCCGTATCTCTCGACGCGGCCACGCCACCAGGGCCTCATCCTCCACTCGGTTTATCATCGTCCCAACGGATGGGACCACATTGCACGAGGCCAAAAGGTGCCCAACGGCGAAAGTTCGATGTGGGGCGATTACCATGCGCGCGAGCTGGCGCTGCTGCTGCTCCGGGAAATCCGTGGGGAACCGCCTCTGGTGTTTTTCCGATCGTGAAAGAGGCGTTGTCTCTGGTCCGGATTCCTTCGCTCAAGGGCGTTGGCGACTTTCGCCGGCACGCCGCTTCTCTGGGACTCGAGATGCCGTGCGACGACGCGATCCTCGTCGGGTCGGCGTCCCCCCTGGCCCAGCCCGTTGCGGACATCGCGATCAACGGCAAGCGGCTGACCAACAGGTGGGCCGTGCAACCGATGGAGGGATGGGACGGCACCACGGATGGCGGCGTCACCGATGAGGTGCGGCGAAGATGGCGGCGCTTCGGGGAGAGCGGGGCCAAGCTGATCTGCGGCGGCGAGGCCATGGCGGTCCGGCCCGACGGACGGGCGAATCCGCATCAGCTTGTCATCGACGATGCTCACCGGGCGGGTCTGGCCGAGCTCTGCCGGATCGCCCGACGCGCGCACCGGGAACAGTACGGCGGCGCGGACGACCTGGTGATTGGCTTTCAATTGACTCATTCGGGGCGCTTTTGCCGGACGCGCGAAAACCAGCCGCCTGAACCGCGGGTCGCTTATCGGCATCCATTGCTCGATCGCAAGTTCGGTGTCTCGGTCGATGCGCAGGTGATGACCGACACCGAGGTCGAGTCGTTGATTGGGGAGTACGCTGCGGCGGCGCGGATCGCGGCTGAGGCGGGGGCTGACTTTGTGGATTTGAAGCACTGCCACGGGTATTTGCTGCACGAGTTTCTGGGCGCGCACATGCGCCCGGGCCGGTATGGCGGCAGCTTCGAAAACCGCACCCGCATTCTGCGCGAGTTGGTCGCCGCAATCCGAACCAGCGGGACCCGGATCGATCTGGGCGTGCGCTTGAGCGCCTTTGACTGTGTCCCGTTCAAACCCGACCCGGCCGGGTCCGCGCCGGGCAAGCCGGGGCCGGGTGTGCCCGAGGATTTCAGCGGGTGTCTGCCGTATCGGTACGGTTTCGGGATCGATCCGCTCGACCCGCTCAAGCCCGATCTATCGGAGGCGTTTCGGTTCATGGCATTGTGCGGCGAGCTGGGAATCAAGGTGCTCAACCTCACTGCCGGATCGCCCTATTACTCTCCCCATATCCAGCGCCCGGCGGCGTATCCACCCAGCGACGCCTACCGATCGCCCGAAGACCCGTTGGCCGGGGTGGCGCGGCACCTGTGGGCCGTGCGACAGCTTAAAGCGGCAGCCCCGGCTGGATTGCTGATCGTCGGGTCGGCCTACAGCTACCTGCAGGATTACCTGCCGCACGTCGCGCAGGCCGTGTTGCGGGAGGGATGGGTTGACGTCGTGGGCGTTGGCCGCGCCGTGTTGAGCTATCCGCGGATGTTGGCGGATGCCGTCGAGGCGGGGCGGTTGCAGACCAAATGCATCTGCCGCACGTTCAGCGACTGCACGACGGCGCCGCGCAACGGCCTGATCAGCGGATGCTATCCGCTGGACAGGTATTACGCGGACAAACCGGAGGCGGCCGCGCTGAAGAGGATGAAACGGAGATGATAGAGGAGCCGCGGATCGCCCCGTGCACCGTCGGGGTGTGAAACATGCGAGAGCCCGCATTTCAGGTGAAAGGTGACGATGACCGGTCAGATGACATCAACAGTTGATGAGAAATGGGGGCTAAGGCGTGCGGGCAAACGGATCGGAAACAAATGAGTGCGTTGATCGACTTGGTGTTCCACTCGGACGGGCGTTTCACGATGCCCATCCTGACGTATCCCGGAGCTCCGCTGGTCGGAGCCACCGTGCGACAGATGGTGACCGATCCGAAGGCGCTGTTCGAGGTCCTGGCCGCCCTGCACCGGAAGTTTGCCACACCCGTTGTGCTCACCGCCATGGATTTGAGCGTCGAGTCGGAGGCGTTCGGGTGCGAGGTTGCTTTCGCCGACCACGAGGTCCCGACGGTGGTCGGGCGGTTGGTGACGACGCGCGGCGCAGCCGAGCGACTGGCGGTGCCCGAACCGGGCGCGGGACGGACCCGCGTGTATTTGGAGACCGCGCGGCGGCTGCGGACCCTGCCTGGCCGCCCGTTGGTGCTCGCGTCGATGCTGGGTCCGTTCTCTCTGGCCGCGCGGTTGTACGGCGTGAGCGAGGCGCTCGGCCTGACCATCGAGAACACGGACCTGGCACACCTGCTCCTGGAAAAGGCCACTGCGTTTCTTGCGGCGTACGCGAAGGCCTTCAAAGCGGCCGGCGCCGACGGCTTGGTGATGGCCGAACCGACTGCCGGCCTGCTCTCTCCGCGGGCGATGATCGCCTTTTCCTCGGCATACATCCGCCGGATCGTCGAGTCGGTCGACGACGACACCTTCACCCTGATCCTCCACAATTGCGCCGCCAAGCTCATTCATCTCGACGCCGCCCTGCAGGCGGGCGCTCGCGTCTTCCACTTCGGCGCGCCCATGGATTTGCCAGGCGCCCTTGCCAAAGCCCCTTCGGACGTCGTCCTGGCCGGCAATCTCGACCCCTCGGGAGTGTTCGCCCGGTCCACGCCCGAACAGGTTCGCGCCGCCACGCGCGCCCTGCTCGACGCCACACGGACGTCCCGCAACTATGTTCTGTCCTCGGGATGCGACATCCCGCCCCAGACGCCGATCGGGAACATCGAGGCCTTTTTCGCTGTCGCCCGTGGCGCGGCTTGTTAGCGAAACAGCAGGGTAAGGAGCGGGGCGTAGAGGAGGCTGGGCCAGTAGTCCGCCAACTCGATCCGGCGCAAGCGCAGGATCACCAGGGCCACTGCAAAGATGAGCATGCCCGCGGTGGCGGTGAGGGTGTCGACCAGCAGGGCTCGCTCGAGTGTGGGCAAGAGAAAGCGCGCCGCAAGCGTCAGTGTCCCCTGCCAGACGAACACTGGAATCGCGCTGAGCAGCACGGCGCCGGGGAGCATCCGCGCAAAGGACATGGCCGCCAAGCCGTCCATGATCATTTTGATGATCAGTGGGCGAAGATCCCCATGAAGACCCTCGGCCAACGATCCCAGGAGAGCCAGGGGGGCGAGACAATAGACTGCGGCACAGGCCGCAAAGACGTCACTGAAACTCCTGTTGGACTGAGCCTGATCGGGACTGAGTTGGTTGCCGGCGAACCTGCCGGCCTTGTTGACGCAACGCTGGATGCGCAGCAGGTGTCCGGTCAATTTGCCAAGCATCAGGGCGGCGAGCATCAGTGCGAACTTGCCCAGGAATTGGGTCCATGACCCCCGCAGGCCGCTCCAGACAATGCTCAGGCCGAAAAAGACCGTGAAGGCGCCGAGCAAGACCTGCAACTGGCGCTGACGCTGAGGCGACAACTGGCGAGCGCTCCATGAACCCGCGAGCCCGCCGACCACGATGCCGACTGCGTTGAGCAAAGCCCCGATCACGGGCTCAAGCGTAATTGGGCGTCGGCCACAAGACAAAGAAAAGCGTGATACCAAGTCAAGTGGGTGCACGCGGTGCCATCGCCGGGCGACATCGCACCAACGAGCAACACAACGACCTCCAGAGGCACCGGTCGGCACAAGAATGCAAGATGTTGAAAATGAATGGCTAAACAAGAACAAAGACGTGTCGGATATGGTCTCGGGAGAAGATATGTCCGCCCCCCCGATCAAGGACTCGTCTGCGGGGGGAGCGGAGTCCTCTTTCGACCTGGCGGGCCGCATCTGTGCAGGTATGCAACTGGGCGGGGCTACACCGTTCCGCCTGCCTGTCGGCAGGCAGGGCAGGCAGGGCAGGCAGGGCCCCGTCGTCGACACACGCCGTCTTCACTTGACATGGCGGGGGACGAGCCGTCTCAACTCCGGCCTTTTCGACTTCATGAATTGGCGCCGGCATCGTTCAAAAAAAGCCAAAAAAACATTGACAGGGGCTGGCGGACTTGTGAAATTGCGCGCACACACGGAAACAACAAAAACAACATATGAGAACTAAAACAGCATTAGTAACGGCTGCGATAGGCCTTGTGGGTGCCGCCACGGTGTCCGCGCAGGTCTATTCGGTCAACGTCGTGGGTTATGTGAACTCGACGCTGAAGCCTGGCTTCAACCTGATCAGCAACCCGCTAAACAACACAGCGACCGGCGGGAACACCGTCGGGACTATCTTCGGCTCTGCGTTGCCGGACGGCTCGGCAGTTTACAAGTTCGTCAACGGGGGATATGAGGCGGTCAACGCGTTCAGCGACATGTTCGGCTGGGATACTCCGGGTCAAACCCTCGTTCCGGGCGAAGGTGTGTTCGTGTTTTTGGCTGGCTCTGCGGACGTTACTGTTACGTTTGTCGGTGACGTCAACCAGGGCGCTCTGTCGGTTCCGGTGAAGGCGGGTTTCAACATGGTGTCTTCTCCGGTGCCTCAGGCGGGCGGGTTGGTTGATCCGTTGGCGTTCCCCATTCAGGACGGAGACACTGTCTACAAGCACCAACGAGGTGGCGGATACGCTCTGCCGAATTCGTTCAGTGACATGTTTGGCTGGGACAACGGCGAACCGACGATCGAAGTTGGCGAGGCCTTCTGGGTGTTGAGCACTGCGGCGAAGACATGGACAAGGACGTTCACGGTGCAATAACTGCCGGATGTAGCGGGAAGACAAAAGAGAAAGCATAGAGAACAGAATCGAAAGACTAAAACACTATGAAGAAAACGTTACTTGCACTAGCAAGCGTGTTGGTGGCCGGAGCAGTTATGGCTGCTGATACGTCCACCGGTGGTACCCTTCAGTTCAAGGGATACTACAGTGGGGCCAACAATATGAAGGTCGTCGTGAACCCGGTGGAGGAGGTCTCGGCCGCGGCAGGGTGGACCTTCGGTTTGTTCACCGAGACGGGTGCGGTCGTCATGGGTTACAAGGTGGGTGGCGCTGGCGCTCTTGAACCGGTCACGGCCGGCTTCACTGGCGTCACTGGGTATGCCAACGCGGGATCCACGTGGAAGCTCGACGGGTTCGCACAAGGTGCAACCGTCAACTTCATGGTGGGTGCCTACAAGGGCTCTTCCTATGATGTCGCCGGCCTGTGGGCAGGCAAATGGGGCACCTACCAGGCGACGTTGGGTGGTGACGACTTAACGCCTCCCGGCCCGGCTGGCCAGTTGAATTACGCTGGGGCGCTGACCAAGGAAATCATCATTCCTGAGCCTTCCGTGCTCGCTCTGGGCCTGCTCGGGATGGGCGCGTTCCTGATCCGCCGCCGCAGCTAACCTGGCTCACGGCATAGTTCTTCCACGAAGGCCGCTCGCGAGAGCGGCCTTCGCTTTTTTTCGACTGTGGGTTGACAATCGCGGGCGGCGCGATTATCCAATGGGCCGCTTTTCAACGGCGCGTTCGTCTATCAGTTAGGACGCGGCCCTCTCAAGGCCGAAAGATGGGTGCGATTCCCATACGCGCTACCAAACCCGAGCCGCCTTGAATGCAGCCGTTTCAGATCATCTTTAATCCGACGAGCGCGGCGGAACTAGCCAGGATGCCCAAGGAACTGCAACTGGAAATCCTCGGCGAGTTTCGAGGCCTGCCTCAGGAGGCATTGCACACGGACCTCGAACGCTTCGGCAGACTCCGGCGCGGGGGCAAGACACTGCACCGATTCCGGCTGGGCGATTACCGCCTCTATTTCGAACGACACGAACTGGGTCTTGTGGTCCACCGCATCCTGAGCCGGAACACACTCAAGGATTTTCAGTTCCGATCCAATCTGCCTCTGGGAGAAGACGAGGCGCTGCAGGACAACCCGCGCTTTTGGGAACTCATCGAGAACGCCACCGCGCAGGTACGCCGCGATTAGCTCAGTTGCCCGATCAGGCAACTGTCTCGGGCTTGTGCTTTTGTCTCGGGCTCGTGAACACGACCCGGGCTTCGATGCCAAGGCGGGCGAGGAATTCCGACTCGATGACGTGGGTGAGGCGTTCGACCACCCAGATTGTGTCCGAGAAGAGGTCCTCGCACATGTCCATCCGAACCACGATGTGCCGGTCCGAGACCTCGATCTGGAACGGATGACCGGCTGCCTCCGTTTGGGCCAGCACCTCGGCGACCTGGCGTTCGTAGAGCGGCGTCTCGTTGACCAACCTCCGCCCATCCAGCCGGGGTCCGGGATGGATCACGGCGCCGGTTCGACCACACGGGCATTTCTCGCGGCTGATCTCGCAGGCAACGCGTGTCCGGTAGCGCAGCATGGGCATCGCCTCCCGACAGAGGGTCGTGACCACCAACTCGCCATCCTGGACTTCGACGAGGAAGTGGTCCTCGTTGACGTGGAATCGGCCGGATTCGCACTCGACGCAGAGCCCGGGATCGGAGACTTCGCGGACGCCGAAGTTGCATTTGACGGCGGCGAATAGCCCGGCGGCGATGAGATCGCGGGTCTCGGTGTCCGTCTGGCGCGAGAGCAGGACCGTGCGCAGGTGGAGCGATTGGGGGTCGACGCGGCGTTGTTCGAGCAGGCGCGTCAGTTCGATCGCGTTGGTCGGAGTGGTGATGAGGATGGTGGGGCGGTAGCTTTGCAGGGTGGCCAGTTGATAATCGAGGTGGAGCGGATCTTCGGCGATCACCGAGGCCTCGATGAGTTCGGCGCCCAGAACGTAACCCGAGAGTCCGGGGTAATTGCTCGGGCCCAGGCCGATCTGCACCACGTCATTGGCCGTGACGCCGCCGGCGACAAGCTGGCGCCCGGCCAGCCGCCCCCACTCGAGGAGATCGTTGCGGGTGTGGCCAATGACCAGCGGTTTGCCTTCGGCCCCGACCGCGGTGTGAAGGCGAATGATCTCGCGCAGCGGGAAGGCGAACATCCCATACGGAAAGCACTGCGCCAGATCCTCGGGCGTCGTGAACGGGAGGCGTTCGAGTTCGTCAAGGGATTGGACCCGGGCCTCGCCGAGCTTTTCGCGGCAGCGGCGCACATTGCGTTTGAGGCGCACCAGCAATGCCTGGAGGCGTTCGAGCTGCAATTGCTCGAGTTGGGCGCGGGGCATCATTTCATTGCGTCGATCGAAAAAGCTCATTCCCAGATCTCCTTGGCGCCTTTGCCCAAGTAAGCGCGTTTGACTTCGGGATTGTGCATCAGGTCAGCCGCGTTTCCCTCGAGGATGATGTCGCCGGTCTCCATGACATAGGCCCGATCGGCAACCTGGAGGGTAGCCGTCACATTCTGCTCGACAAGCAGCACCGTCAAACCCTGGTCCCGCATCCGGACAATCTCGGTAAAGACCTCCTTGACCATGAGGGGCGCGAGCCCGAGCGACGGTTCATCGAGCAGGAGGATTTTGGGGCGGGCCATGAGCGCGCGGCCCAGGGCGAGCATCTGTTGCTCGCCGCCGGACAAGGTGCCGCCCAATTGGCTGGCCCGCTCGCGCAGCAACGGGAACCGGTCGAAGACGATCTCGATCTGCATGGCGCGGTCGGGATTGCGGTAGCCGCCGATGAGCAGGTTCTCGCGCACGGTCAGGTCGGCGAAGATCATCTTGCCTTCGGGCACGAGGACCATCGAGTGGCTGATGCTGCGCCAGGCAGCCTGGCCGCGCGTGGGGCGGCCATCCACATGAATTTCGCCCTGCCATGGCTGGAGCAGGCCGACAACGGATTTGAGCAAAGAAGTCTTGCCGGCGCCGTTGGCGCCGAGGAGGCCGACGATCTCCCCCGCGCAGACGTGCAGGCTGATGCCATGCACGACTTCGAGGCTGCCGTAGCCGCAGCGGAGGTTTTTAACTTGCAGCAACATGGTTCATTTCTCCGCCCAGATAGACCCTCACGACCTTGTCGTCGTTCTGGATCTCGGAGGGCGTGCCTTCCGCGATGCGGGCGCCGTTGTGCAGCACCAGAATGGCATCCGACAAATCCATCACCAAGGTCATGTCGTGTTCCACAAGCAGAATCGTGACCCCCCGCTCGCGGACCCGGCGGATCATCCGGCCCAGGTCGGCCTTTTCGCGTGTGTTCAACCCGCTGCCCGGTTCGTCCAGGAGCAGGAGTTGCGGCTCGGTGGCGAGGGCGCGGGCCAGTTCGACCATCCGACGTTCCCCGAAGGCCAGCGCTCCTGCCGGGCACTCGGCCAGGTGCGCCAGGCCGACGTATTCGAGTTGTGTCTGCGCGGCCTCACGGATGGCGGCTTCCTCCTTCGGCTGGCCGGGCCAGCGAACGCCGCAGCCGAGGAACTCCCAGCGTGTCCGGCAGTGCCGTCCCACCATGACATTCTCGAGCACGTTCATTTGCAGAAAGAGGCTTGGATTCTGAAACGTGCGCGACACGCCGGCGCGGGCGATTTGGTAAGGTTTGAATCCGGTGATGGATCGGTCCCCGAACCGGATGCTTCCGGACTCCGGGCGCAGAAGTCCGCAGACAATGTTGAACAACGTCGTCTTGCCCGCTCCGTTCGGCCCGATGACCGACTTGATCTGTCCCGGCGCGACTTCGAACGAAACGCGGTCGATTGCGACGAGGCCGCCGAAGCTGTGGCGGACGTTATCGATTTCAAGCAGCGCCATGGCGCGGCCTCCTCTCTAGAATCCATGACCGGTGAAACATGTTGCTGAATAGTCAGGTTCCTGTGCTGCGTTCAAGGGGTCGAGGATTCCAGCGAGCGAGGCGCGGGACCCAGAGGCGGGGAAACACGAGGACTTGTCATGGAAATAAGCACTGGGTTTGGTCTGAGGCGCGCCTCGCCGGCCCGTTGTCTGGTCGCGCCGCATCGGGCCCGACGGCGTTGGGTGGACGGCATGCGCCGACGAAGCGCCGGAGCAGGCGCGCCAGCGGTTTGAGCGGTCCTTCCGGGGCGAGCGACACGATGCCGATCAGCAGCAGGCCGAACACCGCGTTGTCGTAGCTTCCGAAGAGGCCGCGCAGCGACATGTAGTTCAGCAGGGTGCTCATGCCGGTGACGCCCCAGAGACTGGACATGCCGCCCGCCGCGGCCAACGCCACATAACGGACCGACTTGAGGGCGCCTGCCTCCGAGGGGCCGATTCCGGCGGTGTAATGGGTGAGGAACACGCCGGCCATCGCGGCCATCAGCGCGCTGAGGACGAACGCCTTGAGCTTGTAGAGCGCGGTGTTAATCCCCATCGCGTTGGCGGCGGTTTCGCGATCGTGGATGGCCTGGAGGGCGCGTCCGACACGGGAGCGGACGAGGTTGTGCAGGAGGACGAGCAGCAGCAGCAACAACCCGCTTGCGATGAAGTAATTCTCGATGCGCAGGGCGCGTTTGCCCGAGACGGTCAAGCCCAGGCCCAGGTTCCACTCCGGCACCCCGTTGATGCCGTCGGCCGCCCCGGTGAAAGCGGTGCCGAGGATCACCTTGTTGACGATCATGCCGAAGCCGAGTGTGGCCATGGCGAGGTAATGCCCTCGAAGCCGAAGCGCGGGGTAGCCGATCAGGTTGGCGACGACGAAGGCGAGGGCCATCGCCGCGAAGAACGCCACCCAGGGCGACAGAGTCAGAATCGGATTGCCGAACAGGTCCTCTCTGGCCATGCAGAAAGGCGACTGTTTGATCCAGCCGAGCCATGCCGCCGTTTGCCATTTCGAGACGTCGCACGTGGTCAGCACGGCCGAGGTGTAGCCACCGATCGCAAAAAACGCCCCATGCCCCAGCGAGACCTGGCCGGCGTAGCCCATGACCAGACAGAGCCCCAAAACGACGATGGCGTAGTAGAGCGACATCGTGAGTTGTGTCAGGCAATACTCCATATCCGCCCAGCGCAGAATCCAGGGCACGACGATCAGGGCCGCCGCGAGCAGGGTAAAGGAGAGGCCAGGCTTGAGTCTCGGCTTCAATGTTCCCTCACGCTTTCCCCGCCCGGTCGGCCCCAGAACCCATGCGGACGCGCGAACAAGACCAGCAGCAACACGGCGAAAACGGTCACGTCGCTGTACGCGGCCGGGAGCCGGCTTACGCTGTAGGCCTCGAGCACACCGACCATCAGCCCGCCAAGCACCGCGGCCATCGGGTTTCCCAGACCGCCGAGGATGGCGGCTGCGAATCCCTTGATGGCCAGCGGCGCGCCCATCTCGTAGTGCGTCATGGTGATGGGCGAGATCACGCAGCCCGCCAGGGCGCCGATGGCCGCGCTCAGACCAAACGCGAGCGTGCGCATGTTTGCGATGTTGATCCCGGCCAGCATTGCGGCGCTCGGGTTCGAGGAACCGGCTCGCATCGCCCGGCCCGGCAAGGTGTATTTGAGAAAGATGTGCAGCAGGACCACCGTGACCGCCACGGTCGCCAGGACCCAGAACACCTGCGGCGAGATGGCGGCCCCGAAGAATTTCAACGAAGAGATCTCGTTGCCGGTGAAATAGGGGAGCGACCGGACTTTTTCGTCCCATAGGTGCAGCGCGATTTCCTGAAGGACGATCGACAGGCCGATGGTAATGATGACGAGGTGGAGGATGGAATGCCGCTGCAAACGCCGGAAGAATAGGATCTCGAGCAGGCAGCCGACCAGCGCCACGATGGCCACCGCCCCGGCCAATGCCACGGGCAGCGGGACGAAGCGGGCCAGGGTCACGGCCACCATTCCGCCAAGCATCACAAACTCGCCCTGCGCGAAGTTCAACACGCCGGTGGCGCTGTAGATCAGGTTAAAGCCGATCGCCACCACGGCGTAGATGCTGCCCTTGGTGATTCCGGACAGGAAGTATTGCAGTTCCAGATTCCCGCTTTCCATCGATCGTCCCGTCGGGAGACAGCCCCGATCCAATGCGCCGGCGGGGCTCCGGAAGTGAGGCTTGTTGTTCTCGAGGGAGGCTATTTCCGGTAGATCGCGAACTTGCCGTCCTTCACCGTCAGCATCTCGAACGAGGTCAGATCGAGACCGGTGTGATCGGTGGGTGAAAAATTGAACACCCCCGCCGTGCCGGCCAGCCCTTTGAGGTTCTCGATGGCGTCACGGACCCTGGCGCGGTCGGGCCGTCTCGCCCGCTTCAGGGCCTCGGTCACAACCAGGATCGCGTCATAGGCGTGTCCGCCAAACGTGCTGACATCTTCCTTGTAGGTCTCCTCGTAGTCCTTCTTGTAGGCGGCCAGCAGCGCCTTCTGCGGGTGATTGTCGGGCAATTCGTCCACAACGAGAAGGCGCCCGGCCGGGAAGAGCGTGCCCTCGGCCGCGACGCCCGCCTGCTCGACATACTTGCGGTTGCCGAAGCCATGACTTTGGAAGAGCGGCATCTCCATGCCGAGCTGCCGCATGTTCTTCGCCACGATGGACTGCGCCGGGACGATTGACCAGTTGACGATCGCCTGAACGCCGCGCGTGCCTTTGATCTTTGTGAGGATGTCGGTCAGGTCGGTGGCCTGTTTGTCGTAGACCTCGTTGGCGAGAATCTCGATGCCCTCCGCCGGGGCCATATCCTCGAGTTGCTTTTTTCCGGCGGCGCCAAAGCCGTCGTTGCTGCTCACGACGGCGATCTTGCGCACGCCCTTGTCCTTCATGGTCCGATAGATCCAGGTGACGGCCTGGCTGTCCTTTTGCGGTGTCTTGAACACATACTTGGCCGTCGGATTCACGATCACCTCCGCCGCGGCGCACGAGACCAGGATCATCTCGTTCTCTTCGCAGAGCGCCTTGATCTGCATGGTTTCGCCGCTGGTCGACGGGCCGATGATGGCCAGCACCTTCTCCTCCTCGATCAACTGTTTGGCGAACGACACGGCTTTCTCCGGGCTGCCGCCACTGTCCTTGAGCACCAACTCGACTCTGCGTCCGTGGATGCCGCCGGCCGCGTTGAGCTTGTCCACAAACAACCGGACGGTCTTCTCCTCCGGTGCGCCCAGGAAAGAGGCCGGCCCGGTGACTGAGAAGATGGCGCCGATCTTGATGGAGTCGCCGCCGGCGGCGGCGTGGATGTTCTGGGTCAGGCACTGCGCGCCGAGCGCGCAGATTCCTGCCACGAGCAGGTAGGTTCTTTTCATAAGCTCATTCTCCGGATTCAAACCACTGTGAACCGAGCATCACTGAAACAAGGCACCAAAACGGGTTAAGTTGAGTCGAGGCTGCCAGAAAGGCTTTCCGCATGTCAAACTCCATTCCCACCGACAACCGACAGATCATCGCCAATTCATGAAGTGGAGCGGCAGGCAGGGCAGGCAGCGCCCCGTCGCAGGGAAACGCCGTCTTCACTTGACATGGCGGGGGACGAGCCGTTCCCCACTCCGGCCTTTTCGTCTTCATGAGTTGGCCCTGCCGACGGATGCGCTGTCCGGATGCACTCCGCTCACAGCGGGGTGGACAAACCGACGCGGGTGCGCATGATGGCGTCCGGATTATGGCTATCGTCATCCAGGGACCGGGGGTGGAGCAGGCCGCCAGGACGACGCTGTCGGGTCATGCGTGGCCCGCCACTCTGTTCCTCGACGATCGCGTCCTGGTGACCGCGGAACCGCCGGTGCACGCCCTGCAACGCGCGGCCTATCTCAACGCGCTCAACCTCGAGCGGGCGCAGCAGGGTCTGGCGCCACTGACGGAGAAGCAGAAGGCCAAGCGCTGCCGGCGGTCTGTCGATTTGTTCCTGAAGCCGGGTCTGGTCCAGATTCGGCCCGACCCAGGCCACATGGATTTGGCGTTCGAGGCGGACGATCTGCTTGGGGACCTCTATCCGAAGCCTCAACGGCGGTTTCTGGATGTCGATCAGCCGGAGGTGCAGCGGGCCATCAAAGAGCGGGGCGAGCTATGGCGGATCAGCGTCCTGCCGAGCACCCGCGCCGAAATCAGCCAGCACATTGCCGACGCCAAGACCCGCATCAGCGAGCAGGCCATCTATTACCTCAACCTGTATAGCGGCACACGCTATCTGACCTGCCAGGAGTTTGCGCAGCTCAAGAATCTTGACCCACCCGCGCTCGCGCGCCAGTTGCAGGAGATTGCCGACTACGCGTCTCGCCGCAACCGTCTGGGCCGGCTGGAGGTGGATTTTTTCAAAGCCCAGGGGCGCTTTGGGGCGAAGCAATTCAACGGGCTCGTGTTTGGCGAGCTGAATCCGAACGAACTTGCGGCATGCCACGAACAATTGAGGGTCCAGTTCTTCGATGCCGTGCCGCCGGACTACCAGGTCGATGAGCCGGATTTGGATTTGTGGCGGACGGAGATGTACTCGGCACTGGTGAGCCAGCGGGACGACACCGAGACGGAGGTGGTTTTGGCGGGTCTGAACATCGAGTTCAAGCAGCGCATTCGGTGGCTGCCGTGCGGGCGTTTCGTCCAGGGGGAGTTGATGTTTGACGAGGTGTTCGAGAGCGCGCGGCAGGCGCCGGAGAATCCGTGCTACCGCGACCTGTGCGATGAGAAGGTCAAAGACATCGTGTTCAACCTGATTCGTGAGTTCGGCCTGCTCGAATGGGTGAACGTGGGACGCATCCTGCCCCTGCATCAAGAGACGCAACACGGCGCCCAGGCCCGACCCGTCAGTGGCGGACGGCGCGACGTGTATCTGGCCCAGATCAAGTGTGTGACCGAGGACCGGCCCCGGACTCGGTTCATGCGGATGCAGAAGTACGGGGTGCGGGAGCGATTGGCCGAGGGGAAGGACTTGAGCCGGGCCATGCTGGAAACCGAGGATTACATCGAGTACATCCTGAATCGCCGGCTCGGCTGCTGGTATTTGGGCGTCAACGTGCCTTTGTGCATGGTCATGCGGCGCCTCCAGGAACCCTACGACGGCAGCGCCGCGGCCTCGGCGGGCCTGCGCCTGCCGGTGACCTACTTCGAGCGCGATTTCATCTCGGGGTTCCCCGCCAACCAGCTCCCCCGGTCGCGCTACGAGAATCCCGAGTTTGCAAACCCGTTCGCGCGCCTGTTCGGGAAAGCGGCAGCCGCCAATCTCATTGTGGGACGCGGCGACCCCATGTCCCAGCAGGTGGTGTTCGATGTCGGCGACGAGATCGTGGTCGAGGACGAACAGGGGATGCCCAAGGAACTGATTGTGTGCGACCACACAGGATCATTCGTCTGCTATCAGCAGACGTTGCTGGAACTTGCGCCCGCGTATGCCAAGCCGGTCAACGACCGGTCCGACAAGCTGGCCCATCCCCGCGAGTTTGCCTTGGCCTATTTGGAGGGATTCGACGTATGGTTCCGGCACATCCAGGGGCATTACCGTGACCATCGGCGGGCCTTTGATGCGCTGTTCAAGCACATGCCGCCGGATCCCGAGGGCAATTTCTCCTATCGTTGGGAATGCGTGCTGCGGCGGCTAAACGAGGCCGATCCGGCAGAGTTGGTGCGGGCGATTCGGAGTCGCATTGCCGTGTTGCCGTAGCGCCCGCCCGGCTCCGGCTGATCTCAAGACAATCATCGTCATCAGTCAGGGCCTCTCCTGCGGGTGCGCTTGCGCGTCCACCTTATGAATCTCATGGTGCATTTCGTCATTGCTGCGGCCGAGGACGGTCACCCTCCAGTCACCTCGACGATGCAGTGCGGCGATGGGCAAGGAGCCAGTCGTAGAGTTTGGGATTCTCATAGGTCTGGGTCCAGGCATCGTGGCCGGCTTCCGGATAGACTGTCAGTTGAACCTCGCTGCAACCGAATCGCTTGAGCGCGTCCACCATGCGCTCCGATTCCTCGAGTTTGACCACTGGGTCTTTGGCGCCATGGAAGGCCCAGATCGGCAAGCTCTTGAGAGCCTGCGCCCGTCGGGGATCGGCGAGGAGCAGCTTGATCGGATCGCCTCCGCCGCAGATGGGCACGACGGCGGCGAAACGCTCCGGAGCGGCCAGCGCCAGGCTCCAGGTTCCATACCCGCCCATGCTCAAGCCGGTGAGGTAGACGCGCTCGGGATCGACACGGTGATTTGCCAGCAATTCGTCAAGCAGTGCCAGCACGGTGTCGTTCGACCACGTTTGGCCCGGTGGACACTGGGGCGAAGCAATAATGAACGGCATGTCCGGCTTGGCAGTCACGAGCTTGGGAGGACCGTGCTTGGCGACGAGCCAGATGTTGGTGCCGCGCTCGCCGGCTCCGTGGAGGAACAGGATCAGCGGCCACCGCTTTTCCACGGCCTCGTCATACCCACGGGGAAAAAACAACAGGTAGTCCGCCCCGACGGTGCGAGTGACGGACCGTTGGAAGCTGCGTGCCTGCTGGAGGGAATCAGGTTTCACGTCTTGACCGATGAGGGTGGAGGCTGTGAGGGCCGCGAGCAGGATCGATACGGAGGGGAGAGAGGATTGCATAGGAGTCGGTTTGTGCGGGTTGTTTTGGCTGAGACATTCAAGGTTTGGGAGATCGAGTTTTTTGGGTGATGGACCGGGGCCGGGGGTTTTGGCCCCGGACTAATCGGTGTTCGGGTACGAACCGAGCACTTTGACAAAGACGCAGTGTCGTCCGAGTGCTTCGAGCATCTTGGCGACACGCGGATCCTCGATGTGGCCGTCGCAGTCGACGAAGAAATAGTACTCCCATGCCTTGCGCTTGCTGGGACGGGACTCGATTTTGGTCATGTTGATGCGGTATTTGCGGAAAGGAGCGATGGCGCCGTGGAGGGCGCCGACGCGGTCGGCGATGCAGAACATGAGGCTGGTGCGATCGCGTCCCGAACGAGGCGGGGATTGACGTCCGAGGACTAGAAAGCGGGTTGCGTTGGCGGCGTTGTCCTGGATGTTATGTTCGATGACGGGAAGGCCGTATTTCTCGGCGGCGAGCAGGCCGGCGATGGCGACGGCGTTCCTGGCGCCTGCGGCCAGCTCGGCCGAGCGCGCATTCGAGGAGGTCTCGATGATCTCGGCGTTGGGGAGGTTGCGCTGGAGCCAGCCGCGGCACTGGGCGAGCGACTGGGGGTGGACGAAAAGGCGGCGAATCTGCTGTCGGCGGGCCCGGCCCATGAGGCAGTGCTGAATGGGGATGACGATCTGGGCGACGATCTTCAGGTCGCTGTCCATGAACATGTCGAGCGTGTGGGTGACCACGCCTTCGGTCGAGTTCTCGATGGGGACGACGCCGAAATCCGCGTGTCGCTTGGCCACTTCGCTGAAGACGTCGGCGATAGTCTTGAGCGCCGCGTAGCGCAGGCTGGTGCCGAACCGTTGGATGGCCGCCTGGTGGGTGAATGTCGCCTCCGGCCCCAGGTATGCGATGGTCATCGGCTTCTCGACGGCGAGGGCGCTGGACATGATCTCGCGGTAGATGGCGCGAATGGCCTCCGAGCTCAGGGGGCCGCGGTTCATTTTGGCGATCCGATCGAGCACGGTCCGCTCGCGATGGGGCGCGTAGATTTCCTGGCCGCTTTTCAGTTTGATCGAGCCGATGGCCAGCACGTGGCGCGTGCGTTGGTTGAGCAACCGAACAATCTGTTGGTCGGTGCGGTCAATGGCGGTGCGATGTTCGAGAAGGCTCATTCTTGAAGCGGGGACTGCAGATTCTCCCCGCCCGGCGCCGGAACGGGCTCGGATGGGGCGTCGTGCGCGGGTTGACGATCGAGGGCCGGCGAGGGCTCTGCGGCCGGATTTTGCGACGTGGCGTGAGGGCATGGCTCTGATTGCTCTTGGGGTTGCAGTGTCAGTTGCTCGGGAGGCGCTGTGGCCAGGCCGGGTTCGACGGTGAGGAGGCTGGGCGGACGGTCGACGGGGATGCGTCGCAGCTCATCGGCGGTGGGCATGTCGTCGAGCGATCGGAGCCCGAAATACTCGAGGAACAGGCGTGTTGTTCCGTACTGCATGGGCCGCCCGACAACCTCGGCGCGCCCCACGGCCTCGATCAGGTTCCGTTCCAGGAGGGTCTGCATGACGCCATCGATCGAGACGCCGCGGATTTGCTCGATTTCGGCGCGGGTGACCGGCTGGCGATAGGCGATGATCGTGAGGGTCTCGAGCGCGGGCGCGGAGAGGCGGGCGGGGCGGGCGCGTTCGCCGGCGAGCACGCGCAGCCAGGGCGCATAGGCGGGCTTGCTGACGAATTGCCAGCCGTCGGCGATGCAGGCCAGGCTGAAGCTGCGGTCGGCGGCGGCGTGCTCTTCGCGAAGCTGCTCGAGCGCGGAATCGATGTCCGCGGTCTTGACGCGCTTCTGGGCGCGGGCGGCCTCGTCGTCGGACTGCTCGGCGGCGGCGGTCAGGATGTTCTTCAACTCGAGGGCGCGCAGCGGTTTTTGCGCGGAGAAGAGAACGGCTTCGAGAATGGACTTCAACTCGATCATGCAAACGGGGGGGGCGCGCTGTCGTCGGGGCAGACTGCCGCATGGGTGTCCGACACGCCGGCAGCGGGGTCGGAGTCGAGCGAAGGGCCAGGGGCCGGGCCGGGCGGAGGAGTTGGCGCGGCGGCAATTTCGATCTCGCCAAAGGGTTCGCGCTGGAAAGCGACGGCATGGTGCAAGCGGATCAGTTCGAGGAGGGCGAGGAATGTGGCGACGACCTCCGAACGGCTGGTCACCTGTCCGAACAGATCGGCAAAGGTGAAGGCGGGGCGGGAACCCAGGAGTGTGCGGATGAAGTCGATTCTCTCACTGACGATCCACTTGTCCTCGAAGATGTCGCGGGTCTCTTCGCGTTCCTGAATGCGCTTCATGATCGCGCTGACCGCGCCGATGAGGTCGAAGAGGGAGACCTCGATGCGAGCGGGAACGGGCTCGAATTCCGGTTTGGCGGGCTGGCGCGGGTAGATTTGCTCCTGCTGCAACTCGAGCGCCTGCAGCTGGGAGGCGGCGTCCTTGAACTTTCTGTACTCGACCAGCTTGCGAATCAGTTCCCAGCGCGGGTCGTCGCTGTCCTCGTCCTCGTCGAGGGAGATGGCCTGCTGGTCGACGGGGAGAAGTTCGCGGCTCTTGAGATACATGAGCGTCGACGCCATCACCAGAAACTCGCCCGCAATGTCCAGGTCGAGTTGGCGCATCAGGTCGACATACTCGAGGAACTGGGTGGCCAGGCGGGTGAGGTTTACCTGGTAGATGTCGACCTCCTCCTTCCTGACGAGATAGAGCAGGAGGTCGAGCGGTCCTTCGAAGACTTCAAACTGGACTTTGTATTCGGCCATGGCCGCACCGGAGGTTGGGAACCGGGCCGACAGCAGTCTCGCCCCGCCGGGTCTTTACCTCAACGCGAACGCGGAAAGTAGCGGCCGGGTGCGGCTTTGGCAATGCTGCTCTGAGGCATTGTCTGAGGCATGCGGCTCTGAGGCGCACTTGAAGCTTGCAGCCGGGAGTGCGGCGGGCTGGAATGGCCGCGCCGGTGGATCGACAGCCTGGTTCTATGCAGCAGCATCCCAAAGACCATTGCGGTGTGTTCGGCGTCTATGGGCATCCGAATGCCGCGGAGCTCACGTACTACGGCCTCTACGCCTTGCAGCACCGCGGGCAAGAGAGCGCCGGCATCGTCTCGTGCGACGGACGCCAGTTCCGGGTCCACCGCGGGATGGGGCTCGTGCCGCAGGTCTTCAGCGGGCGCATTCTGCGCGATCTCGAGGGGGACATGGCCATGGGGCACACCCGCTACTCGACGATGGGTTCGTCCCATATCCGGAATGCGCAACCCCTCACCGCCGATTCGGCGCGCGGACAGATCGCGATCGCGCACAACGGGAATCTGACCAACGCCGTTCAGCTTCGCGAGGAACTCGAAGCGCAAGGCACGCTTTTCCAGACCACTGTGGACAGTGAGATCATCCTGCACCTGATGGCCCGCCCCGGCCCGAGGGGGGCTGCCTCCAGCCTGGTCCAGACATTGCGTCGAATCGAGGGCGCCTACTCGCTGATCCTGCAGACGGAGCAGGAGCTGATCGGGGTTCGTGATCCGCATGGATTCCGGCCTCTGTCGCTCGGGCGGCTGGGGGACGCCTGGGTGTTGTCGAGCGAGACCTGCGCGTTCGATCTGATCCAGGCCACGTTTGTGCGTGACATCGCTCCGGGCGAGATTCTGGTGATTAACAGGGAGGGCCTGCGGAGCATCCAGGCGTTTCCCGATCACCCGCGGCGCGCCTTCTGCATTTTCGAGTACGTCTACTTCGCGCGGCCGGACAGCACGATCGCCGGACGTAATGTGCACAGAGTGCGCGTGGCGATGGGCCGGGAATTGGCTCGCGAGTATCCGCGCCAGGCCGACCTGGTCGTGCCGGTGCCGGACAGCGGCAATTGCGCCGCGCTGGGCTATTCGCTCGAATCGGGGATTCCCTTCGAGATGGCGTTTGTTCGCAACCATTATGTGGGGCGGAGTTTCCTCCAGCCTTCGCAGCTCATCCGCGATTTCAATGTGCGGGTGAAGCTAAACCTGATCCGCGAAGTGGTGGCCGGCAAGCGCGTGATCATCGTCGACGATTCGATCGTGCGCGGCACGACCTGCCGGCAGCGGGTTGCCAACCTGAAGGAAGCGGGGGCACGGGAAGTGCATGTGATGGTGAGTTGTCCGCCGCACGTCAACCCGTGCGTCTACGGGATCGATTTCCCGGACCGCAGCAAGCTGATGGCCGCCAATCACAGCGTCGACGAGATATGCCGGTACTTGAAGGCCGATTCGCTGGCCTATCTCTCGCAGGCGGGAATGGTGCGGGCGACCGGCCTGCCAGCCTCGGCCTTCTGCCTGGCCTGCTATGACGGGGACTACCCGGTCCGCTACGACCTGGCGCTCGACAAGCAAATCATCCAACGGCGGCGCGCGCGCGTGCAGAGTCTCGGGGAGCTTCTTGCGCGTGAGGATTTGCAGCCCCGGCTGCTTTAGCCCCATTTGTCCATTGACTCGGCTTTGGCAAGGGCGGCATTTTGCCCTTTGCCTATGCAACCGATCCGACGCGCACTTCTCTCCGTGTACGACAAAACCGGCCTGCTGCCCTTCGCGCGGGTGCTGGTCGGTGCCGGTGTCGAGCTGTTGTCGACCGGCGGCACCGCTCGGGCGCTGCGGGAGGCGGGTTTGCCGGTGAGCGAGTTGGGCGAGTTCACCGGGTTCCCGGAGATGCTCGACGGCCGGGTCAAGACTCTTCATCCGAAGGTTCATGGCGGGCTGCTGTATCTGCGCGGCCACCCGGAGCACGAAGCGACGGCGGATCGTCACGGCATCCGCCCGATCGATCTGGTGGCGGTGAACCTCTACCCGTTCGAGGAGACGGTCGTCCGGCCCGGTGTGACTCGGGCGGACGTGGTGGAGAACATCGACATCGGCGGCCCGGCCATGCTGCGGAGCGCGGCCAAGAACCACGAACACGTCACGGCGATCGTCGATCCTGCGGATTACGAAGAGGTTGCGGCCCAGGTGCAAGCGCGGGGCGGCACCACGTTGGAGTTGCGTCGCCGGCTCGCTGTGAAGGTGTATGCGCGCACCGCGGCGTACGACGGGGCGATTGCCGCCCACCTGCCGCACTGGTTCGGTGCGGGAGGCGGAACCGATCTGGCGGCGGTCGGGCGGTTGGGTGGCAGCGCGCCTCCGGACCGGCTGATCGTGGATGCGCCGCGGGTGCAAGCGCTGCGGTACGGGGAGAATCCGCATCAGCCGGCGGCTCTCTACGGGCGGTTTGCCGATCACTTCCGGCAGATTCATGGCAAGGAACTTTCCTACAACAACATTCTCGATCTGACGTCGGCGGCGACCTTGATCTCGGAGTTTCGGGGCGATGCTCCGACGCTGGCCATTCTCAAGCATACCAATCCGTGCGGGGTCGGCCGGGGAGCGTCGCTGTGCGAGGCGTGGGAGAAGGCGCTGGCCACGGATCGGCAGGCGCCCTTCGGCGGCATCATCGCTGTGAATCAACCGATGGACGGCCCCTGTGCGACGGCCATTGCCGAGATCTTCAGCGAGGTGGTCGTGGCCCCCTCCTTTACGCCGGAGGCGGTGGCGGTGCTGCAGCAGAAGAGGAACCTGCGGCTGATCGAGGTGTCGATGGACTCGCACGCCACCGCGGGGGGGGAGATTCGGGGCGTTGGCTTCGAGTCGTTTCTTTGGCAGCAGCCGGACCGCGCGACGGTGCGAGCGCGGGACCAGGTCAAGGTCGTGACGAAGCGGGCGCCCAGCGAGGATGAGTATCAGGCCTTGTTGTTCGGGTGGCGGGTGGTGAAGCATGTCAAGTCGAACGCGATCGTGTATGCCGCGGCGGATCGCACGCTGGGGATCGGGGCGGGTCAGATGAGCCGGGTGGATGCCAGTCGCATCGCCGTCTGGAAGGCGGGCGAGGCCGGGTTGTCTTTGCGGGGCAGCGTGGTCTGCAGCGATGCGTTCTTTCCGTTCCCCGATGGGCTGGTTGCGGCCGCGGAGGCGGGGGCGACGGCGGCGATTCAGCCGGGCGGCTCGAAGCGCGACGCCGAGGTCATTGCGGCGGCTGATGCGCGGGGCGTGGCGATGGTCTTCACGGGGATTCGCCATTTCCGTCACTGACACCAGCGAAGCACCCGCCAGGTGTGAATCGAATCCTGTTCACGCCCTGAAGGGCGCACTCGGCGATGTCGTCCGCGCGCAAAGGAATCTGGCTGGGGCTGGGGGCCTATCTGCTCTGGGGGCTTCTCCCGGTGTACTGGAAGGCGCTGCGAACCGTGCCGGCTCCGGAGATTCTCATGCACCGCATCGTCTGGTCGTTCGGCTTTCTCGCCCTGCTCGTCATCCTGTCGAGACAGGGGCGGACGCTGCTTGCGGCGGCAACGCAGCGGCGGACTCTGGCGATTTACCTTGGCGCAGCGCTGCTCTTGGGACTGAATTGGTTCGTCTACATTTGGGCGGTGAACCACGATCGGATCGTGGAGACGAGTCTTGGGTACTACATCAATCCGCTCGTGAGCGTGGCGTTGGGCGTGGTGGTGCTGCGGGAAAGGCTGGGAGCCATCCAGTGGATGGCGGTTGGAATCGCGACCCTGGGGGTGCTGTTCCTCACTTGGCAGTACGGGGCGTTCCCCTGGGTTGCGGTCGTTCTGGCGCTGAGCTTCGCATGTTACGGATTGATCAAGAAGACCGCTCCCCTGCCCGCTCTGCCAGGGCTGACGATCGAGACTGCGCTGCTCTGGCTTCCGGCTGCCGGGTATCTCGGCGCACTCGAGACCCAGGGCATCGGCCGTTTCGGACAGAGCGGCGGTTGGGGCGACAGCCTGTTGGTTCTCACGGGCGTGGTGACGGCCCTGCCCCTCCTGCTCTTTGCGTCGGCTGCACGCCTGGTGAAACTCTCCACGCTGGGCTTGCTCCAATATGTGTCGCCCACCTGCGGATTGATTCTGGGGGTGGCGGTGTATGGGGAACCGTTCCCACGCGCGCGCGCCCTGGGTTTCGGCATCATCTGGCTCGCGTTGGCTGTTTATTGGTTAGCGAGCCGCGCCGCGCATCGCCCGACACTCGGGGCGTCATGAGGCCTGGCGGCGTCGGCCTCCGACCTGCTCAGAGCCGCCCTGGCTCAGCCTTGATCGTGCCTTCAGGAGATTTAAGGCGGTGGTCTGGACGTTGTTGGGTGGGGAGCGCAGGCCCGTGGGCACGCCGAAAAGCCTGGAAACGCAGATTCTGAGAGATTTATGTTTGACAACCCTCAGTCGAAACCTTAAAAAGCACTCAACCTTTCAAGCTAAATTTGAACTGGATCGAGGCAGCGCTATCCAAATCAGGGCAAGATGCTTTATGAATAAACTGATCACGTTTGCGAGCTTAGCGGCAGTGGGTGCACTCAGCCTGCAGGGCCAGGCAGTCGACGGGTCCGGGCGGCCGTGGAGCGTATCGGCCAAGTTGCGCGGCTTCTACGACGACAACTACCGAACGACGCCATCCAATCTGACGCCTGAGGCGAAGGAGTATCTTGGGAACGTCGACAAGGAGAGTTGGGGGATCAATTTCGCCCCGGGCATCAAGTACGTGCTGCTGCGCGACCAGACCACGCTGACGGCGAGTTTGGATTATGATTTACGCTGGTACGAGGCCCAGCCGAGCAGCAAGGAATTTGACCACACCGTGCGGGCGGAGATCGCGGGCTCGCATGCGTTTTCCGAGCGGTTCCGGTTGGATTTCTTCGAATCCCCCGTTTATTCCGAGGAGCCGAGCATTCTCGAACCCAACGGCGGTCAGGCCAGTTACGTTCGCACCGATGGCAACGCGTGGCGCAATTACGCCGGCATCGGTCTGACGACCAGCTTGACGGAGCAACTGGGATCGCGTCTGGGCTACTCGAACACGTACTACAACTACCAAGACGACGGGGCGGGGAGCATCTCGGCCCTGTTGGATCGTATGGAGCACTTGGCGAGTGCAGACCTGCGGTGGCAGTTCCAACCGGCGATCATCGGCTTGGTCGGCTATCAGTACGGCTATTTCGATTATACGAGTGGCGACCAGCTCTGGTACACCGACACTCCCGATCGGACATTGCCGGAGAGCGATGCTCGCAATCAGGAGTCGCATTACGGATTTCTGGGGGTTGACTACACGGCTCTGCCGGGTCTGACCGCGCAGATTCGGGCCGGCGTCAATTACGCCCGGTATCCGAATGCGCATGTGGACGACGTGACGGCGCCGTTTGTGGATGCGGCTCTGGCATACGAGTACATGGAGGGCAGCAAAGTGTCCGTGGGTGTCAAACACGATCTGCGCCCGACTGATGTTGCCATTGCCAGAACGGACGATCTGAGTTCGTTCACCGTTTCACAGGAAGCGACGACCGTTTACGCGTTTGTGGCGCATCGGATCTTCCCGAAACTTATCGGGACCTTGCGAGGTTCCTGGCAGCATGGGACTTTCGAGGAAGGCATGTATGACGGCGACAGCGACAACTTCTACACCGTCGACGTCAATCTGGCCTACGAGATCACGGCCAACTTCGCGGCCGAGGTCGGCTACGCCTACGACAAGCTCGATTCCGACATCCCCATGCGCGATTACGATCGCAATCGGTTCTACGTGGGCGTAAAAGCCACCTACTAAAGGTCCTGACCACCCCCAGATTCGACACAACGTGGGAGGCTGGAGCATTGATTCTGGCCTCCTTTTTTTTGACACATGGACGCAACCAAGCCAAATCCGATTTCTGACAGCCAACTGCATTTCCTCGATTACTGGCGGATTATTCGCATCCGCAAGACCGTCATTTTGGCCGTCTTTCTGCTGGTCGTCCTGACGACCACGGCGGTGACGTTCGTGCTCAAGCCCACGTTCATGAGCACGGCCCGCATCGAGGTCGAGAAGCAGCCGACGGATTTCGACCCTTTCCTGCGTCCGCAGGTTCAGAATCAGTTCGACCCTTACTTCATCCAGACGGAGTTCGAGAAGATCCAGTCGAAGCCGATTCTCTACAAGGTGATCGAGTCGCTGGACTTGCGCAAGACCTGGGGACAGCGACTCAAGAACGCTGTGAGCGAGCCGGAGGCGTATTTGCTGCTGCGTCGGAACCTCGATGTGCGTCAATCGAGAAACACCAGCCTCATCGAGATTCGCGCCTACAGCGAGAACCGGGACGAGGCCTCGGCCATCGCGAACGAAGTCGCCAATGTCTACAAGGAGTCGCGGGTCGAGGAGAAACAGCGGCAAACGAGCGCCGGCATTTCCAAGCTCAGGGCGAAGCTCGATGAGCAGGCGGAGGCCGTCGCGAAGTTGCAGGACAACGTGGATCAACTGCGGGCCGAGTTGAATATTCCCGACTCGATCAACGACGCCTCGGTCTATCAGACATCGCTCGAACGCGAGAAAGTCAGCGCCATGGCGCAGGAACTGACGCGCGCTCACTCGGAGTACGTGTATTTTCTCACAAAGCTCGAGGATTTGAAGAAGCTCGATCGGACATCCATGAGGGAGGCGGTGCTGGTCACGATGCCCACGGAAGCGCGGTTGGGCGAGCTTTTGGGAGCGTTGTCTCTGGCACAGCAGGAAGTGGCCCGACTGCGAGAGGATTTTTCGAACGATTATCCCGAAATGAAGCGCAAGCTCGCGCTTGTCGAGCAAATCGATCAGCAGGTCGAGGCGCGGCTGACGGGCATCCTGACCGGTTTGGAGAACCAGGTGATCTCGCTCAAGGCTCGCCGCGATGAACTCCAGAAGGCAGTGGACGACGGCAAGAAGCTGGTGGTCGAGGAAGCCAAGCGTTCCCGCGAGTATTGGAGCAGCAAGCGCGAACTCGAGAATAAGCAGAAGATCAGAGACGCGATCCTGATGCGCATGCTGCAGGAGGAAGTGGATGCCGAGTTGCCGAAGGAATCGATGGTGCGGATCGTCGATCCCGCCGAGCCCGCTCTGCGACCTGTTCGGCCCAATATCCCGTTGAACATCGCCCTGGGCATTATGGTGGGCCTGGTCATGGGCGTCGGCCTGGCGTTCTTCATCGAGTACCTCGATACGAGCGTCAAGACCATCGACGATGTCGAGCGATCGCTGAGTGCGCCGGTCCTGGGTGTGATTCCGCAGAACGTGGGCATCCTGGTCAATGAAGGGCCTGACAGTCCGCACGGAGAGGCTTACCGCGTGCTGCGCACCAATATCCTCTTCTCACGCAAGGAGCCTGGAGCGAACACGCTGACGGTGGTCAGCGGCGGGGCGGGCGAGGGCAAGTCGACCACCATTCTCAACCTGGCGACCGTCTTTGCGCAGAACGGCCAGCGCGTGCTCGTGGTGGATTCGGATCTGAGGCGCCCCAGCCTGCACAAATTCCTGGCGGTGAGCAACAGCATCGGGCTGACCAACTACCTCATGAAGCAGAACACGCTCGAGGAGGTGATCCAGACCACCAAATTGCCGATGATGGACTTCCTGGCGAGCGGCAAGTTGCCCAGCAGTTCCCTGGGGATTCTGAACTCGACGCGGATGAAGGAGTTCATCAAGGATGTCCAGCGGCGATACGACTTCGTGTTTTTCGATTCTCCTCCGATCATGGGCGTGAGCGACGCCTCGATTCTGGCGAGCGAGGTGGATCTGTCGGTTCTGGTGGTCCAATACCGCAAGTATCCGCAGGCGATGACCTTGCGGGCCAAGCAGATGGTTGAGAAGGTCGGAGGAACGATGCTCGGTGTTGTGCTCAACAACATCAACATCTCGCAGGATTCCTACTACTACTACTACAGCGGCTATTACTACGATTACTACTCGAAGGGCGAGTACGGTGAATCCAAATCGAGCGAGGACGACGAGTCTCGCAAGGCAGCCCCCAAGAAGCCGGCGGAAGCGGAGTTGAAGACGAAATACTGATTGCCTTGGCTCGGGCGGAGTTGAAGGATGTGGCGATGATGACGACGATGGTCCAACTGGTCAGAGGGGGATGGTGGTGCGCGCTGGCGGCGCTGCTCGCGGCGCTGAGCTGCGGGTGCGAGAGTCCCAGTCAGGGCGGCAGCGGCTATGTGCCCGCGGAAGGCGCTGGCGCCGGGGTAACGCCGTCTTTGAGCGCGGATGCGGTGCGGATTGGGGACAAGGTTGAAATCACGTTTTCAGACATACCGGAAGTCTACCCCATCATGGTCCAGCGTGTCAGGGAAGACGGGAGCATCACGTTGCCGCTCGGCGTCAGGGTCGAGGCGGCCAACAAGAAGGCGACTGAGCTGCAGGATGCGATCGTCAACGCCTATGTCCCCAAATACTTCAAGCGACTGAGCGTGGCGGTGCGGCTCGAGGAGCGCGTTTTCTACGTCGGCGGGCAGGTGCGAGCACCGAATCGCTATGTCTTTCTGGGCGAAATGACGGTTTTGGGGGCAATTAAAGTCGCCGGCGACTTCACCGAATTCGCCAAGCGCACTGCTGTAAAGGTCACCCGTGCTGATGGCACCGAGATCAAAGTGGACTGCAAGAAAGCGCTGAAGAACTCGAAGTACGATCTGCCCGTCTTTCCCGGAGACAAGATCGACGTCCCGCGTCGCGTGCTTTGGGATTAGCCGATCGCGCGGGGGAGGTAACAAAATGGTCCTTCTGCGCGTCCTGACGGGAAGCCAGGCAGGGGCGATCACGCAGGCGCGGTGTTTTCCGTTTCGAGTGGGGCGTGCTTCGAGCGCGGACTGGCGAATCGAAGCCCCGGGGGTCTGGGATGAGCAGTTCGAGATCCTCCTCTCTCAGGCGGATGGGTTTCTTCTCACAGCAAATGCGGCGACCCTCACATGTGTCAACGGCGAGCGCGTTTCCCAGGCTCCCCTGCGAAATGGCGATCACATCGAGTGCGGCGATCTGCGAATCCAGTTTTGGCTTAGCCCTGCCCACCAGCGCGGACTGCGGGCGCGGGAGACGGCCACGTGGGTTGCCCTGGCCGGTCTGGCGGCCGTTCAAGCGTATCTCTTCTGGTGGTTGACCCGATAAACTCGGCGCCGCCGCACACATCGAGCGATGCGGGTCTTTGCTCGCCTTTCGAGCCCGAGCCCGCTACGCTCTCGTCCCATGAACACGGTGCGACTCGGGATCATCGGACTGGGCAACATCGGAAAGTACCACGCCGACTACCTGCTCAATCGGAAGGTGACGCGGTGCGCCCTGACCGCTGTGGCCGATGCCTCCACCCCGCTGGATCGTTACGCGCAGGAATCGTTGAAGACGTTTAGGGACGGAGAGGCGCTGATTCGGTCCGGTTTGGTGGATGCGGTTGTCATCGCGACGCCCCACTATCAGCATACCACCCTGGGGATTTCCGCGATCGAGGCAGGCCTGCATGTGATGGTCGAGAAGCCGATTTCGGTGCACAAAGCAGACGCCGAGCGTTTGATTGCGGCGCACCGGGCCAGGCCAGATCGGGTGTTTGCCGCCATGTTCCAGCTTCGGACCGAGCCGCGGTACATGAAGATCAAGCGTTTGATCGAAGCGGGCGATCTGGGGACTTTGGTGCGGACAAGCTGGATCATGACCGACTGGTATCGGACGGAGGCGTATTACGCCAGCGGCGGCTGGCGCGCCACGTGGAAGGGAGAGGGCGGCGGGGTGCTTCTCAACCAATGCCCGCACAACCTGGACATTCTCCAGTGGCTGTGCGGCATGCCGCAATCGGTGCGCGGTTTCTGTCAACTCGGGCGGTATCACGCCATCGAGGTCGAGGACAATGTCACGGCCTACTGGGCCTGGGCAAACGGAGCGACGGGGGTGTTTGTAACCTCGACCGGTGAAGCGCCCGGCACCAACCGGCTCGAGATCTGCGGCACTCGAGGCCGACTCGTCCTCGAAGACAACCGCCTCAGGTTCACACGCAACGAGGTCGACATGATCGAGTTCAGCCGGTCGGCGAAGTCGGGTTTTGCGCGGCCCGATATCTGGAATATCGACATCCCGTTCGACAACGCGCCTGCCCAGCATGCGACGCTGATGCAGAACTTCGTCGACTCCATTCTCGACGGTGCGCCCCTGGTGGCTCCCGGCGAAGACGGTCTGCGCTCCGTCGAACTTGCCAACGCGATCCTTTATTCGTCGATTCTGGGCCAGACCGTCGAACTCCCGCTGGACGGCGCCGCATACGAGCGGACGCTCGAGGGCTTGATCACACAGTCCAAGTTCGAAAAGAAGGTCGCAGCGGTCAGCGATGAGGATTTCACGAAGTCCTTTGTGCGGTGACCTTCTTCACAAGAGGACCACTATGCGGGCTAGAGAAGCAGAACCGCGCCAGGTTCGAGAGATCGAGAACTGCAACACACTGTTCCCATGACAGACCACTCTCGGGACCGACAGGATGCTCCCGGTTCCCTTTCTGGGCGCGGTTTTGCCGGAGCCCGGATGGCGGACTCCGCGGAACCTTGTGAAACATCCGGGCCAGGGTGCTGGATCTCGCGCGGCATGACAAACAGGTTGTCGGGGTCGATGTGGACGGTCAGCGGAGTTCCGGGGGCTCGAGTTTGCATGGGATTCTGTTCCAAGGCTTTGATTGTGGCCCCATTGGGCAGCCCCAGGAGGTATTGTTCGATCTCGCCCAGGTAGTGCGTCCGGGCGACGACAGTCTGCAGCATGTTGCTCGACTGGGCCCCGAATCGGACTGCTTCGGGGCGGAAACCGAGCCAGACCGGCTGTCCGGGGACAATCCCGTTACGCGGTGACGCCGTAAACAGACCGCAATCGGCGCGAAGCTCGAGGCCGGCGTGCGATGTCGCCACGACATTGGCCTCGATCCAGTTGGCTTCACCGACGAAGTCCGCGACGAATCGGCTGGCTGGAGCGCAGTAGATTTGTCGGGGTGTGCCAATCTGCTCGATCGTCCCGTCTCTGAGGACGGCGATTCGGTCGGCCATCGACAGTGACTCCTTCTGGTCATGGGTGACGTAGATTGTCGTGACGTGCGATTCGTCATGAATGCGTCGGATTTCCTGGCGCATCTCGAGGCGCAGCTTGGCGTCGAGGTTGGAGAGCGGCTCATCGAGCAGCAACACATCCGGCCGAACCACGAGGGCGCGGGCCAAAGCCACCCGTTGCTGTTGGCCTCCCGACAGTTCGGCGGGCGAACGATGCGAGAAGGCCGTCATCTGAACCCTCTCGAGCGCCTCGCGGACCTGCTGTTCCCTAGCCCGAGCCGGGACGCCGCGGGCCTCCAGCCCATACGCGACATTCTGCGCAACTGTCAGATGCGGCCACAGTGCGTAGTTCTGAAAGACCATCCCGGTGTTGCGGTGTTGGGGTGGCACGCCCATCATTGGACGGTCTGCAAAGAGAATTTCTCCAGCGTCGGGTTGGTAGAATCCAGCGACAATCCGGAGCAAGGTGGTCTTTCCGCAACCGGAGGGCCCCAGCAGAAAGAACAACTCACGGTCATGGACCTCGATGCAGACATCCCGCAGAACCACGGCAGGGCCAAACCGCTTGGTGAGATTTCGTATCGAGACGCGCATGGGGAAGGTCAGGGGGTTCGGGTCGTTCCGATCGAGCTTTGCCCGGGGTAACGGATGTGAGCTGCAGGCACTGCCGGCGGCTCGTGGCCGGCAGAGGCCGGGACTGGTGCCGGCGCTCGCTCTGCCAGTGTGCGATACTTGTCTTGCGCCCAGGCCTGCCATTGCTGTTTCGTTCGGTTGCGAAAAGAGGCGTCTTTCCACGGCCCTTGGGACAGACCGCGTCCTGCCGCCTCGCTGATCGGCACGCGGCCCAACTCCGCACTTTCGACCTCGATTTGGCCGCGGCGGATCATCGCGCGCCATGCGGTCTGGAGCTCGGCGTGGGTGTCAACCAGCAGCGCGCCGGCGAGAGCAGCGACAACCTCCCGGCGTTCGCGGGCAAGTCGGGCGTCATAGCGAAAGACATGTGGGAGGTCGAAGGGCGAGAAGGCGATATTGCTGACGTCGCGATAGCGTCGGTAGAAATCGGGGCGCACCGCCATGCGTTCGATCGAGTGGTGACGCGGCCCCTCGGGATGGCCGCGCGGCAGAAACCAGAGGCGCTGGCCCTGTTCGCCGAGGCAGAAATGGAGGAATCGCTGGGCGGCAGCGAGGTGCGGCGCGCCTTTGAGGATGCAGAGCCCGTCGGGGCTGATCGCGGTGAAATCGTCGGGAAGCACGAAGGTCATGTCGGCGCGGCCAGCGACGGCGATCTGTGTGAAGCCGTAGAAATCGATGGCGAAGCCGTAGGCGATCTCGCCCAGCGTGACGTCTTTGGCGGTGCTCGACGAAAGGCGGTCGAACTTGGATGTGTTTCCGGCAATCTCAGTCAGCAACTGCCATCCCTGTCGCCACCCATAGGCCTGAAGGAATGCCTCGAACATGTTGTTCATCGTTCCGCTGTTCCGCGGGTCGGCAATGCCAACCCAGCCGCGCAACTCCGGATTGGCCAGGTCCGCCCAACGCCTGGCCAGCGGCAAGCCCATGCGCCGTTGGACACGTGTGTTTTGCAGAATGCCGAAGCTGGACAGAGCGACCCCATACCATCGGTGCGCAGGATCGTAGAGTTCAACGCCATTCGCGCTTTGGGGAATGGCCGACAGAATCTCGTCAGGGACGCGATAGGCCGTCGTGAGACCCTTGTCGGCCAGAAGCAAATACGGTTCGGGGCCGCCCCCAAAGAAGCAGTCGATACCGATCCCGTCGGGCTTGGCGGCAAACTCGGATTGCACGAATTTGAGGGCGTCCGCCGTGCCGCCCAGGTTCCGCCACTCGACGGTGGCAGGCTCGCCATAGGTTTCGCGGTGCCAGGCCTGGAAAGCCTGACCGAATTCGGAGCAGATCGAAGTGTTGTGGGGCGAGATGACAACCACCCGATCGTCCGCTGCGGCAGCAATCCACACCACCAGCCCGACGAGGGCGCCTGTCATTCCCCGAGGGCAGGCACGAGCCCGAATCAACCATGAAGACGTGGGCGCAGTGTCTTTCACTCCACAAGCCCGCCCCGAACGGGTCTCGACGCATCTGTCAGCCCCGGTTGTCGCCCAGGCTGCGGGCGATCAGGATGATACGCAACATTTCGAGCACAGCAGTGATCAGACCGGCGACGTACGTGAGGGCAGCCGCGTTGAGCACGCGGCTCAGGGCGGCGCGTTCGCGCCCGCTGACAAGCCCGTGGCGCAGCAACTGGTCCTTCGCGCGCCGACTGGCGTCGTACTCGACGGGCAGGGTGACGAGCTGAAAGAACGTGACGACCGCGTAGGCCCCGATAGCGAACGGGAGGAGCGCGGCGAACAGCTTGACGCTGATGAGGCCGATATAGGTCAGCAGCATGCCCGCACCCAGAATCAAGAAAGCGGCCTTCGTCGCGAAATTGGTGGCGGGCACGAGCATCATCCGCAACTGAAGCGGCCCATACGCGGCTTGATGCTGGAGGGCATGGCCTGCCTCGTGAGCAGCCACCCCCACGGCCGCAATCGAACTGCCCTGGTAATTCTCCCCGGAAAGGAAGAGCGCGCGCCTGAGGGGATCGTAATGGTCGGTCAAGTGCCCCTGCACGGGGTGAATGTCGACATCCTGAAGACCGGCGCGGTCGAGAATGACTCGGGCAGCCTGGGCCCCAGTCACACCCGACTCGAGAGGTTGACGGACATAGCGGTTGTACGTTGAGGTAAGTCTGAACTGGGCATAGAGGCCCAGAAGCAAACCCGGGATGATCAGCCAATCGTATGGTCCAAAAAACATAATCGTGCCTTCGAGTCGCGGCCTGGCTCCCTCCGCGGTCTCGCGAAAAAGCCCCGCCCGCATCCGCCTGCATCTGAGGTTGAGAGAGGAGCAGCCTTCTTTGCATGGAGCGGCACCTCAGACGCCACGCTGGCAACAGATGTCTCAAAAAACGGCGAAGCGCAAGGCCGAATGCTCAGCAGTTCTCATTTCGGCGTGGGCCTCCGACGAGAACCGGCTGAAGCCGGGACACTCCACCGCGTCCGACGCTTCGGCGCGGTGTTCGGTGTGTCGCCTTCAGGCGGCTCGTGACCAAAATGAGAACCGCTGCCGAAGGCTTCACACTTCGAGAACCTTCTCGAACTTGGTGAGGTTGTGGGCGCCGGCGTCCGTGATCACGACCATGTCCTCGATCCGGACCCCTCCGATTGAAGCGTAGTAGAGCCCCGGTTCGACGGTAACGACGTGGCCGGGGCGGAGGACGGCATCACTGGCTTCAGTGATCTGGGGAGGCTCGTGGAGTTCGAGTCCGACGCCATGACCCGTCCCGTGAAAGAATCCCTCCAACCGTCCATTGCGGCGGCCGGTGCGGTATCCCTCCCGCTCGAACTGGCGCGCGACCGCGCGGTGAATCTCGCAGCACTTGCGGCCGGGACGCATCATCCGCAGGGCAAGTTGCTGGGCGCTTTTGACAGCGTGATAAAGCTGTCGAAGGCCTTCGGAGGCTCGGCCTTTGACGACGGTGCGCGTAATATCTCCGTGGTACCCGGTCTTTTGGGAGCGGGGAAAGACATCGATGATGATGGGCTGGTTGGCGCGGAGGGGGCCGTGGCCCGGGTCGTGGGGATCGCAGGCTCTGTGTCCGCCAGCGACGATGGTGTGGCTGGCGCTGCCGCCCGCCTGGACAATGGCGACTTCGGCGATGGTGCGCAGACGTTCGGAGGTCAGAGAGGCGCCGCGGTAGGCGAGTTTGCCCCCGGGGCCGACCCTGGCGCCTCGCAGGGCCTGAATGGCCTCGGCCATCCCGACCTCGGCCATCATGAGAGCCGCGCTGACCTTTTTAACCTCGTCAGCGGTCTTGAACTCGCGTTCGGGAAAAAAGAGCGCACCGCGCCGAACTTTCAGTCGAATCTTCAACCGGCGGAGTTCGCGGGCCAGGCCATACGGGAAGTTCTCCGGCACGAGAAACTTGTCGATTCCTCGTTCGTGTGCAAGCAGCCACACGACGCGGGCGAGGCTCTCGTCACGGGGACGTTTCAACTTGCGCTGACAGCGGCTCAAGGAGAGAACGCGGCAACCGTTTGCCTCGCGGCGGGCGCGATTCAGTTCGAGATCGCCGGCGATCATGTAGCTTCGTCCCTCGCGGCGAAGGTAGACGAAAGGATCCGGGATGAACATCTTGACCGCATACAGCATGTTTGCGTCCCGCTCGCTGTCGGCGACCAGCAGCAAGTTGTCCTCGCTCATTGCTGCGGCTCTGGGGTCGGCGCGGAGGTCGTGGTGGTGGGCATTGTCATGGGGGCTGTTTGGCTTTCCAAAGCGAGTGGACGCGGCGGGATGGGGCCCGCCGCGTCCGCGAGTCTAGTACCGATATTCGAACGTTCCCGGCCGCCGGGTTCCTTTCATTTCCAGGGAAAGAAACGCGCGGCGGCAATCGGTCATTGGTACGTCATGATCAGGTTCGCGCCTTGCACCTGCACGGAGGTGATCGTCAACGCAGAGGCGCCGACGAGCCGATAGAATCGCGTGCCGCCGCTCAAGGGGAGCGTGATGCGCTTCGCGTTTGTATCGATGACAGCGGCGGCATCGTCGGCGTAGCCCCCGGCGACGGTGGTCGACGACTGCACCTTGACAGCCGGGGCCGGAACGACATCGAGGTAGGCCTTAATGGCGCCCTGGACCTCCGCGTCGTTGATCAGGGAGCGAACCCCACTGGCCATGTTCACCGCGCTCCATTCGACATGCGCGTTGCCGCCACGCTCGTACCAGACCAGACGGAACGGGTAGAGACCCGAGACCGGCACATAGAACTCAAACGTGCCCGTCACTTCGTTGGCGGTTCCGCCGTTGCGGGCGCCGAGGACGGGGGTCTTGGCGCTGAGACTGGCGCCGGACGAGACTTTGAAGCCGTCGTCACTGATCACGGTGAAGCGGTAGGCACCGGCTACCAACTCGAGCCAGGCGTTTGCCTCGACGGCGAAGTCGTCCGTCAGACCGGTCTCGTCCAGACCTGGCACCACGTACTCCTTTTGGAAGAAACCGGCGGGCCCGCCGTCCTGGGACATCTCGATCAACTGCTCAGTGACGCTCTTGTCGAGAATGGCTGGGATCGTCGAATTGGGCGCCAGTTGGAGTTCAGCCCGTTCGAGGCTGTTGTCGTACGGTCCATACGCAGGATCGGCTTGGACCACCCGGACGTAGAAGCCGCGATCCTTCCCGGGGCCGGGCTGACGGTTGGCGGGATCGAGGCTCACGTAGTTGACGGTGAACTGCCACTCCGCGGCTATATCGACACCCTCGCTGTCCTTGAACGCGATCTTGACGCTGTTGACCACGCCTGAGGGAGGAGGAGGCGCGATGGGGTAATGCACCGTCGCGCCCGTAGGCGTCGGTGTCACGGTGGCGGAGACGACCTGGCCGTTCACTTCCAGTATCACAGTGCCGACGTTGACGGACGTGGTGCGGTTCTGAATCACCGCGTCAATCACCGGGAGCGCGGTGTTCAACTCCGAGCCTGGCGCGGGCGAGAGGGAGGTGATGGACGCCCGATCCTCCGACGGCCCGCCGGTAGGAACAAAGACCAAGTAATTGAGGTAGCGAGCCCCATCACGGGGATCCGGCGTGACCTGGCGCAACCGCAAGGTCTTCTTGCCCGAGAGTGAGAGGACGATCTTGTTTTGCCCCGTGCCATCGGTGAGCGCGAAGTTGCGGAACTGGAATCCGGTTCGCACGCCAAGGAACGAGCCGAGCGGCGTGACGGCGGCATCCGGCTGGGTGGGATCGCCAGTGACTTCTTCGAGGACACTTTCGCCGGTTGCCATGTTGGCGAGGCCCTGGCGGAGATAGACCTCGTAATGGCCCGCGGGGAAAGTGCGCGTGTAGTTCATCCACTCGCCGGCGGCGATGTCGCCGACAGCGTAGTCATACACGCCCATGGCCGCGCCGCCCGCGGCCGTGTATTTGGCCCGCTCGTGATCGAGGGCATGCGCCATGCGGATGGGGTCCTCGGGCCGATACTTGGTGTCCGTGAAATTGGGCGAGGTGCGGGTGTCTGTGAAATCCACTGTCGGCACTCCTGCTTGCAAGCTATATCCATCCGGATCATAGCCGCCCTCCCCGACGACGACGGGATTGTCGATGAACTGGCCGTAGGCGAAATTGTAGTCCTCAACTTCGATGACAAAGCTGTCGACCGCGAAGGTATCGAAGAAGAGGTTGCGCGAGGTCTGGGCGCCGTCGCTGTCTTCGACGGAGAGGACGGCCGCGTAGTTCACGTTTGCAGCCAGGCCACCCAGGGTGACAGTGCGGCTGTTGCCCGTCCCAGTGACGCTGAGACCGTTGGCGGTGGTGAAGACGGCGCCGTTGAGCGTGACCGAGATTTTCTCGTTTTCGAGTGGTTTATCGTCGGTCACTTTGAACGCGATCTGGGTCGAGGCCGGCAGGAAGTTGGCGTATTCGACGGGCGCGATGTCCGAGAGAATGGCCGCGGTGTTGCCGGCGGCGGGCGGCGCGTGGAGGACGGCATTGTCATAGTGCACCGAATAGAGCTTCTCGCCGCTGAACTGCTGGTAGCAGTACAAGGTGAAGTAGCCGGTGGTGATGATGGGCGCAGGGGGATCATCGGTGCCATTCTGCATTAGATCGGCATCAGGCGTGTCCAGAACGGTCCGTGACCAGAGCACGGCATTGTTGTCGTCCTTGTCCAGAACCTGACCGCAGGCCTCGACATTGCCGTTGTGCACCGTGAGGGTGAGCGCCAGGGTGACGTTTTGGTTCTTCAGTTCGGCGGTGACGCCGTCATCCGCGATGAAGTACTTCTGAACTCCCTTGGTGATGAGCACGTCCGTTGGATCCTTGGCGAGACCGTATCCATACAATGTGCCGGGGCTGTTGCCGCCGGTGTTCGGAATGAACGCCAGGACCGCGAACGCGTCCTCGCCGGAGTCCTCCACCAGGTCGACTTCCAGACGCACCTGCTCGCCATCCTTGAGTTCGATCACGCGGCTGGTCTTCTGGCTGGCGGTGAAGATGTCCCGGTTGGCCGGCGGCAAGTCAAAGTGGAACTGCTGGTTTGTCTCGGTGGGAATCCCGAAACCGGGAAGGAACGTGAAATCCGCCCAGTCGGTCTTGGTGTTGTCGTCAAAATCGTCGAGCAGTGTCTCCTCCGTGACAAAGACTTCGGCGTTGTCGTAATGGACCGAGTACATCTTGTCCCCGCTGTATTGCTGATAGCAGTACAACGTGAAATAGCCGGTGGTCAGGAAAGGCGCGGGCGGCGCATCGGTCCCGCCCTCCATGATGTCAGCCGCCGGCGTGTCCACGACCGTCCGTTCCCACAGCACGGCGTCGCCGGCGTCCTTGTCCAGGACCTTGCCGGTGATGGTGACGTTTCCGTCCTTGGCGGCGAGTCGCAGGACCAACGTGACGTTGTCGTTCTTCAACTCGGCAGTGACGCCGTCGTCCGCAACGAAGTACTTCTGAATGCCCTTGGTGATCAGCACATCGGTCGGATCCTTGGCAAGGCCGTATCCGGCCAGGGTCCCCGGGTTATTGCCCCCGGTATTTGGGATGAACGCCAACACCGCAAACGCATCCTCGCCGGTGGCCTCGACGAGATCGACGCGGAATTCGATGGTTCGGCCTTCCTTGAGTTCGAACAGTTCGCTGGTCTTCTGGCTCGCGCTGAAGATGTCCCGGTTGGCTGGCGGTTGGTCGAATTGAAACTGGCCGCCCTGCTCGACAGGCAGGCCGAAACCAGGGATAAACGTGAAGTCGGTCCAGCCGGTCTTTGCATTGTCGTTGAAGTCATCGAGGATACGGGCTGCGCCAGGAGGGGCGAACACCAACCCGGCGACAAGGCAGAACAAGGCCGAGCCACCGCTCGGCAACAGGCGTGTCAGGGATTTCATAGGCGTGTTTCCGCGGGGGTTCTTGGTTTGTGTTTCTGAATCAGCGTCCGGCTTCTCTCCAGCATCCAAACGACCGCACAATCGGGCGCGCCGCGATTCACGCCTTCGCGTCGGTCTGGTTTGGATCACTGCTCCGAGTTTCAAGCCCGTGGCTCCGAACGTCAACGAAATTCAAGTCCGCAGCGAAGGGGGCAGCGCCAATTCACGAAGCCGCAAAGGCCGGAGCGGGGACGGCTCATCCCCGACCAACGCGAGTGAAGACGGTATTTGCCGGCGACGGGGCCCACGCTCCGGAGCGCGATGAGACTCAATCGGGAGGACGGCCTCCAACCCGCAGGGCGGTCATCGTGCGAGGTCCGACCGCCCTGTGAACTGACCGCTACGGAATACGCGGGTTCGGACCTCACCGCCTGTCCATCCGCCTGCCCAGATAAATCACTTCGTCGCCTGCAGCCCCAATCCGGGCAAGCTCGTCGAAATCCAGCTTGCGATAGAACCGGTACGCGCGGTGATTCAAGGCGCTCATGCACAGGTGAACGCCGGCCGAACCGCGCCGCTCCAACGTCTCCAATTGGTGGTGCATCATCCGCATCCCCTGACCCCGGCCCTGTGCCCGCGGCGCCAGATCGATGTGAAGGTGAGATGGGTAGGCGCGGAAAGACGGCGGATAATAGACCTGATAGTGGTGATATTCGTGGTAGAGCCGTTGAGACGGCGTCCATGTCGCCGGGTCGCCCTCGGGATCGGGATGCCGGGCGCACAAGGACGGCAGCCATTCGGCCTGCAGACGCTCGTAAAAGCGCGCCGAATCCAGGGCCGCCAGCACATAACCGCAGACGCCCGCACCGTCTTCGAGGACAAAGGCCAGATCGGGTTCGAGGACAATGTACGGCCCCACGTAGAGATTCCCCAAAGCCGCGGGATCGTCCTGGTACAGATGCGTGCCATCAGCCCCGGAGTCGCCCGTCTTCAGACAGACGTCGTACGCAGCCTCGAGATCCGTCGGAAGACATGGGCGGATGCGGAAACCTGATTCGATCTGCGTGTCATTCATCGGAGTGTGCTCAGACTGCCGGAGTGAAAAATCCCGCATCGTCCATCGGCAGAAGCCGCTCGACAATCGCCGCGAATCCGCCACGAAAGACGCCGGGGCGAAAGTCGGGCGAGCGAAACCGCGCCTTGGGGTTCGGTGCGCGACGGCGCCAGGCGATCCAGGCCAGCAGCAGCAGCACGGTCTCTTTGAGTTCCCACATGCGCGGATAGAGAGCGTAGAGCAAATCGCGATCGTCGAGCTGCGTCAGCTTGTCGCAAAGAGCCAGAATCCGCCGGCTCGCCTCCTCGAAACGCCTCTCGACTGTGCCCCACCGGTCCGGCGCCGCGCCCAGCAAGCGTTTCAGGTCGGCCAGGTAGGCCTTGGCACGATTCCCCAACTCGCACGGGAGATAGAAGAAATCCGCGAGCAGGCCGATGTCGTCGATCTCGAAAGTCGCGCCTCCGCGACAGGTGAACGCGGGCAGCCAGGCTGCCGTCGCCCTGCGGAAGGCGGTGCGCGCGGCGGGGGGGTGCGCCGACCGACACCAGTCGCCCAGGGTGCGGATGGGTATGAAGTTCGCGTCGAACTGGGAGTTGGGATTCAGCAACACCCCGCCGATCTCCTGCCGCAGTGCAGGTGCGCGCCCTGCGTACGGACCCATAAACAGCCGCCGGCTGTCGTAATCGTTGGCGTGAAGATTGTCCCAGAGAATCGGTTTGCGCCCAACGATCTGACGCAACGCGCGAATCGAGTTCGTCGGAATCGTCTCGGAGACAATGTGCGGGCCGGTCCAGAGGAACTCGATGCTCGGTCGGAGTTTCTCGCCGATCTCCCGCAGGTAGGGCGATTGGCGGACGGACGGCTCGGCCATGCGCCCGCAGTAGACGGTGGGACAGAAGAGCAGCCGGCATGAGGCCGGATTTGGCTCGAGCGCGTCGGCCACGCGGTTGGCCACGGCGCAATGAACGGCGGCCACGGTGCCGTACAGCCGCCGGTCCTCCTGGGAGAGTCCGGCGGGCAGATCGTCCCAGAGAATCGCGCAGTGGGATGCGCCGAGCCGGCGGACCTGATCGAGTTTGGCGATGAGAGTCGCAGTCTCTTTCGGCTTGGCGGCCGCGAGATCCAAGCCTGGAGCGATCGCGTAGATGAACTGCACCCCGCGTTCGCGGCACGCGTCGGCAACCGCGCGCAACCCGGCTGCCTCCGATCGCGTGTAGGGCTCGCGCCAGAGCACGCGGTGCTTCAGATCGTCTTTCGGGGCGTACAGATAGGCATTCAAGCCGGCCCCGTGTAACCAATCGATCAAGGCTAGCCGCTCGCGTAGGGTCCAGGGCCGACCGTAGAAGCCCTCGACCACGCCGTTGAGGGGCGATCCTGCTCCTGTGCGCGCAAGGCTCACTTCAATTCGAACACCAGGCTCGGATCCACTGGGTACCGTCCGAACCGCTCCCCATAAATGGCCAACCCGCCCGGCAGGCCGGCGTCGACTTCGAGTCGAATTACGAACTCACGGCTCTCCGCCGCGGCACGCACGCTCGAGGCAGGCAGATCGGCGCGAATGAGGTACCCATACGAACCGGCCTCGCGCAGTTTCCTGTCTCGCAACTGGGCGTGCCACGAGAGGATGCCCCGGTGATCGGCGGGGTCATCGGGCAGATCGAACAGGCCGGCCGCAACCCCGTTGACACGCATCCGCACGGCGCTCGGGAACCGCACCATGTCTGTCATCGGATAAGCGTTCGGATTGAGACTGGGGTCGAGCGTCCCTTTGCCCCGCATGTAATCGCCGTCCTGCTGTCCGCTCCCCTCGCGGTCCTTGCCCAACAACTGCTTGGCCGAGGCTTCCAGGAGCAGCGACACACCGCCGACCTTCGCGGGCGAGAGCCCGGCGGGCCACGCCACCCGGTACTCGAAGAAACCGTGTCCGGCACCGTTGGCCTTCAGGCCATCGAGGATGTTCCATTGCTTGAGCGACCACTGCGCCGCGCTGAAGGTCTGGGGGGCAAACCGCACGACACGAACGGACGCCGATTGGACCTGGCGGATCTCATCGCGCGGAGCGGGACCGTTGGTGACGCGGAAGGTGGTGAAATTGCGATGCAGCGGCAGGCCGGTCGCCGTTTCGAGCCGGAGCGCCACAATCAGAAGCCCGTCGGCGCCCGGCATATTCAACTTGAGCGGGGCCAGGGCCTCGGACATCCACGGACGGAACGGGACCGGCCGCACCTCGTTCCCGAGGGTCCAGTTTTGGCCCAGGTTGTCCCAGCCGAAAGTCTGGACATTAATCTGCAGGGCCTGCCCCGGAGCGTGGTCGGCCATGAAGGATGCCCAGAGAGGGACCTCGACCACCTCGCCCGGTTTGACATCGCGGCACAAGTCGCTGCCGATCGAGATATAGAACGGGCCATGAAGGTCGTTGAGGCTCATGCCGCGCACCAGGTCTTCGAGGCCGGTGATTTTCTCGGAGCGATCATACCGGTAGTAACCGTTCCACTCGTTGATGACGTCGTGGTGCTCCGTGTAGAGCCAGCCGCAAATCTTCGGGTGGCGTCGAAACTCATTCATCATGATGTGATAGTCCCAGCTCCAATCGACATCGCCGGTGCTGCCCTCATAACCCCAGACGTTTCCACACTCGCTGTTGAGCAAGGGCTGTCGCGCTTGCTTGCGTCCGCCGATGAAGTTCCAGACGGACCCGGGGTATGTGTCTCTGGTCACTTGGGCCAGCGATTCACGCCATGCATAGCCGGGCAGGTAGGCATGCCAACTGTTGATGTCGGTCTCGACATGATCGTAGTTGCAGGGGGAATTGTCCTCGACCAGCCGGGTCGGATCCAACGCCTTGGCCAGGCGATAGACCGAGGCCACCCACTCCTGGGTTTCGGGCAGATAAACGCGCTTGTCGCCTTGTTTCGTGAACAGCCCCCACGTCTCGTTGAACGGCACCCAGGAGAAGATGGACGGGTGATTGAAATCGCGCTGGATCATGCCGCGCAGGGCGTGCTCGATCTCCCGGCGCATCTCGGCGTCCGGTTCGCCCCAACTGTTGGGCACGTCGCACATGAGCAGCAGGCCCAGGCGATCAGCCCAATACAGCTTGCGGGGCACGTCGATTTTCACGTGCAGACGGTTCGCGTTCAGGCCAATCCGCCGCGACCGCAGAATCTCGTCGCGCATGAACTCGTCGCTCGGATACGTATAGAACCCCTCCGGATGATAGGCCTGATCGAGTGTCATCTGGAGATACACCGGTCGGTCGTTAAGCGCTATGTACGGAAAATCAGTACCCGGCAGGTCGATGACACTGATCTTGCGCATGCCGAAATAAGTCGACACGCGGTCCTGAGCCCCGCCGGCAGCCAGCACCGCGTCCACCTCGTACAGGAACGGATCTTCCAGCGACCACAAGCGCGGTCGGGGAATTGGCAGCGCAAACTCGAACTCGCCCGCACCGTCCGGCACCGGCACGGTGATGTCGGCGAATGCCTGATCGCGAGCACGCAACTGCAGCTTCCCTTCGCCTGCCAGCGGCTGGTTGAATTCGGCCTTCACAATGACCTTCGCCCCGTCCACATCCGGCCGAAAGTGCAGGGACGCCAGATGGGCCTCCGGACGCGCCTCGAGGTAAAGGGTCTGCCAGATTCCCTTGGCGGGGCCGTAGCCCTGTTTGCCCTCGAGCTTGAAGGCATGGGGCGTGTCATCGACACGCAAAACCAGGCGCTGATCCTCGCCCCACTTGACGACCGGCGTCAGATCCCACTCGAATGGCGTGTACCCGCCGCGGTGTTCGCCGATCGACTGGCCATCGAGCCACCCGCGGGTGAGCCAATCCGATGCCCCGACCACCAGGAAGACGCGCTTGCCCCGCCACTCCGCCGGCACGCGGATTTGCCGGGAATACCAACCGATGTCTGCCTCGTTCCCGACCCCGGACAAGGCTGAGCCCCAGGGAAACGGCACGGTGATCTTCAGCGGGAATGCCTCCTGACTGGCGGCCCAACCGCCCGCCAGGCCCGCGTTGTCCTTGTCGAATCGGAACTGCCAGGAACCGTTCAGATTCAACCACTCCGCGCGCTCGAAGTCGGGCCGCGGGTGCTCGGGCAGCGGAATTGCAGGGGCGTTGGCCGCCTTCCCGGCGGCGGCCAGGACCAGAGCCAGCCCGATTGCGCACGTGGTCGTCCGCCGGAGCCGCAACGTCTGTGCCCAGAGGTGAAGGAATGGACTTGACATGTCCTCAGTTCGCCAGAAGCGCGGCCCGCCTGCAAGCCCCGATGCAAAGGGTCCGCGGCCCGGAGCGCCAATTCATGAATACGAAAAGGCCGGAGCGGAGACGGCTCGCCCCCGGCCAACGCGAATGAAGACGGTGTTTCTCGGCGACGGGGCCCTGGCGGCTTTGGCTGGCTAAGGGTCTGTCAGCAACAGATCTTCAATGCGCTCGTAATTCTTGGCGCCGAGCATGTTCTCGTTGAACGGCGCCGCGCCGCCCGCGGCATCGCGGATATCGCGGTCGAGGTAGTACTCGTTGTGCGGCTTGAAACCGGGGATGGTCAGCACGTTGACAAACACGTCCAGGCCGCGGTGACCAGTGCCCGGCGGGATGTAGATGAAGAGGCCCGGCTCCAGTGGATGCTGTTCGTAACGGCGGAGGTCCCGCAGGTCGGGAAACACGATCAACGAAGGCGAACGGCCCCAGGTGTTCAGGTGGTAGGCGATCGGATCCAACACGAGATACATCTCGCGCTGCGGGATTCCACTGGCGCCGCCGACGGCCTTGGGCGGATGAAAATGCGCCGGCGAGGTCTCCTTGGGTATGTTCACCACGTGGCTGTTGACCCAGTTCAGCCCGTCGCCCGTCTCGCCCGGATAGTTGTAGAACCAAGTCAGCGGCAGGCGACGGAAGGGATCAAAGTCCGGGTTGCAGCCGCCCGCGGTGTCGGCCAGAAACCGCAGGCGGCGGACGGTCGATACGGGGCTGGCCGTTTGCCTGACGTTCTCCATGGCCAGGCATTGGAAGCAGCCACGCACCGGGATCGCCTCCTGGGCGCATGCGACAATCTGGTCGCCTTCCATCACCGGTTCATAGGAGTCGACTTGTTTGGTCGAGAAGCCGTGCTGGCGATAGACCTGATAAAGCGAACGCAGTGCCGTCACGACCCGTTCGTCGGTGGACCACGGCTCCGGCACGTGGTCGAGTCTCCAGAGTTCGCCCAGGCAGTCGCCAACGAACGAGCCTTCTCTGCGGCGGCCGAGGATGGCGGCTACGGGCACGCGGGCGGCCGGAGACAGCGACGAAAGACCGCTCTCGATCAACTGGAGCGTCTCGGCCAGCGCCGGGGCGAGGGCGTCGGCCCGGTATTGGTCCGGCAGGGGCGCCCCGTCGCCTTCCTGCGTGCGATACCCGCGGGGCAGGAACACCTCACCTCGCCCCCGGTGGACCCAGAATACGCGCATGCCGCCGCACTCGGACCGCAGGTGGCCGCTCCCATCCACGGACACCCGCGTGAGCCGCAGGTCGGGGTTATCGTGTTCGAAAAACTCGCGGACGGCGGCGAAGGACGCCTCGTCATCCAAGCGGCAGAGGCGGATGTCCGACATCAGGCCGTGACCTCCGGCACTTCAAACGGCTTACGGTAGAAGCCTCTGACAAACTCGTTGGCCCGGGGGTTGTCCTTGACGCATTCGCGGGCCGGGTCGCACTCGAGCCACGGGCCGAGGATCGATTCGCTCGGATCGATGGCGTGGGCCTTGAGGTGCCCGAGGTAGCGGTCAAACATCTCCGCGAACGGGGGTAGGTCCCCGATCTGCGCCCGAACCTCGACGGCGGAGGCGCGTCGCCCCAAGCGATACGAGATGTTGCCCGCGTGGCAGATGTTGGTGGACAAATGGCCCTCGAGAATCTCTGCGTTCAGGTCCTCGCGTTTCCCGCTCCGCAACGCGCGGATGAAATTGCCGAAATGATCCTCTCCGCCGCTGAACTTCCTGATCTCCTTGTCTCGGTTGTCACGCACGACCCCTGCGTGCATCATCGCGTACCCTCCCTCACACTGGACGCACGTGTCGACGCCAGAGCCGCGGAACGATGGCATGGTCTGGGTGTCCTTGCCGGCCCGCAGATTATGCACTTCGTAGAGAATCGGCGCCGACGGATAATCGTAGCACATGATCTGCGTGTTCGGCACGTCGCCCGCGTCGTCGAAGACGAACCGTCCGCCGACGCTCATGACGCGCCGCGGCAAGGTCGTTTCCCCCAGCACCCAGCGGGCGACATCGATCTCGTGAACCCCCTGGTTGCACGATTCGCCGTCGCCCATGTTCCAGGTGAAACTGCAGTCGTATTGAATCCGGTCGCGGTAGATCGGCTCTTTGCGGGCCGGGCCGCACCACAGGTCGTAGTCGAGCGTCTCGGGAATCGGCAGAGGCTCGCTGCGCTTGCCGATCGCAGTCCGCGCCTTGTTGGCGAAACAGACGATGTACTGGATCTTGCCCAACTGGCCTGACTTGAGGTACTGCACCAGTTGCTGGTCCGTGCCCCGCGAGCGGCCTTGTGTGCCGACCTGAACAAGCCGGTTGTGCTTGCGGGCCGCGTTGACCATCTGCCGGCCCTCCCAGATGAAATGCGCCAGAGGCTTCTCGACGTACACGTGCCGGCCCGTCTCGCAGGCCCAGATCGTCGGCAGCGCGTGCCAGTACTGCATCGTGGCCACCGCCACCACATCGAAATCCTTCCTCTCCATCAACCGGCGCACATCGTCCACCTCGACCGGACGATTGCCGTAACCCGATTCGACCCGTTTGGCGAAGGACGCCACGCGTTCGTGGTCCGGGTCACAGACTGCGACGATACGCACGCCCGGCTGCTTGCCGAACTCCGCGACGTGGGTTCCGCCTCGGATTCCGCAGCCAACCAGGGCGATGCGGATTTCTTCGTTGGCTCCCAGGACGCGCCAGCCGGCGGCCATCGGCAAGGCCAGCGTCGCGGCTGCGACAGACGAACGACGGAGGAATTGACGGCGTGTGAGGGACATTGGTAATAGGGATTGGCGTGTTCGATGTGGCCTGAGTTTGCACGGCCCGGAGAGGCCACGCAAGGTGAAACGGATTCCCTGAACCGGATTCTTACTTTTATGGCTGTCCGACCAGGATTCGAACCTGGACTAAAGGCTCCAAAGACCTCTGTGCTACCTTTACACCATCGGACAACCCGCGGTTAAGCTACCGGCGAGCTGACGAGTGCGCAAAGCCAAAAGTGGGGCGAGCCAGAAGTGCGGTGCATCTGGTTGTCGTCGGTATTCTGTCGCTCGGTGAGGGGGCCGGGACTGCAACGGATGGAGACTGCCGAAGGGGCGACGCCCCACTCCAACACCTCCGTGTGCGCGAACAGAGCAAACAAGGCCGTGTGCCCTTCGTGTTCCGCAAAGCGCAGCGGCCTGTCTGCCGTGTCGGGCACGGCACAGGCAGGCGCGGCAGGCAGGCCCCCACGCAGCGCAAACTCCATTCCCATCGACAACTTTCAGATGCACCGACGCTTGGGGGGCGATCAGGAACTCCGAAACAACAGGACCTGAGTCGTCACAAGCACGAAGGCCCAACAGGCAACATCTCGGTCCACGGGCTTGTCCCGAAGCGCGCGAGAAAGCGATCGCGCAAGGCCCTCGCGGCCTCCTGGCTCGTGGTCAGAGCGAACACGGCGGAACCGCTTCCCGACATCAGGGCGGCGTTCGCCCCGCTCTCACGAAGGAACTCCTTGTACAAAGCCAGGATCGGGTGCTTTTCGAATACCGGGCCCTCGAAGCTGTTGTAGAAGTCGGCGGACGCCTCATCGAGCGTTCTCGATTGCAGGCTCTCGACGAACCGTTGGGCGCGTCCGGGCTGGCCGTGAAGGGCCTCGGGGAATCGTTCGAGGCTCTGATAGGCCCAAGCGGTCGAGATGCCGAAGCCTGGATGGACTAACAACATCCACGCGCCCTCGAGGGCCTGAAACCAATCCAGCGGTTCGATGATCTCGCCGCGGCCTGTGGCGAGGGCTGGTTTGGACTGGAGGAAGAAGGGGACGTCGGAGCCCAGTTGCGCAGCCAGGCGCGCCAACTGCTGCGGGCTGAGTGGGAAGCCGAACAACTCGTTGAGCGCCAGCAAAGCGGCGGCGGCGTTGCCGCTGCCACCTCCCAGGCCGGCCGCCATGGGCACCTGTTTGTCGAGATGCATTCGAATGCCGTCCGTCAGGCCGGCCTCGTCACGAAACGCGTTTGCCGCTCGGACGACGAGGTTCGAGCTGTCGACCGGCAAGTCGGAGCGGGTGCAGGTCAGGACGACACGCGTGCCGGTCCGCTCGCACTCGAGCCGGTCGGAGAGGGCGAGCGGGTGCATGAGGGTCTCGAGGTTGTGGTAACCGTCGGGGCGCGGCCCCAGAACGTTGAGGCAGAGGTTGACCTTGCAGGGCGAAAGGCGCTCGACGGACATAACAAAAAAGGCGCCAACAGATGCGTTGGCGCCCTGGGGAAATGCTGGGGCTAATAGTCGAAAATGCGGAACCGGCTGCCCGGGACGAACGGCGCGATATCGCCGCCGCTGAAGCCGAGGGCGGCATCGGGCTCGAACGTCGACGAGGAGATCATGTGCGGCGTGTAGCTGGCGGCGTGCGTCGGATTGACCGACGCGTCGTGCAGGATGGGACCGCCTGGGCGGAGGACGGGGTCGTAGCTGGGGATGGGGAAGGTCACGACCTCGTACAGGCCAACTCCGGTTCGAACCAGGCTTCGATTGATGCCGCGAATGAGACCCGTGGTGTAGGCGCTCTGGGGGCCGTCCCAAAGGAAGGTCTGCTCGACCGAACGGCTGATTTCGCCCAGCCGGGCAAACTCAGTGAGATTGTTGATGCCGCGACCGAGTTTCTTTTCCGGTCCGGCGCAGCCCGCCGCAAAGAGCACCGTGAGCGCCGCAACCATGGGAAAAATCTTGTTACGCATAAAGATCGTTTGTTGGGCATCAGGTTATCCGTCAGCCGGGCCTTGTAAAGCGCTTTTCGGGCTTCCGGAACGGGGAGAAACCGGTACGCTCAGGGCCCGTGGACCACCCTATCGCTTCGGCGCAGGACCGCAGAGCACTGCAAATGGCCATGAGCCTCTCGCTTGCGGTCGGGGTATTGATGTTTGTCATCAAGGTCAGCGCGTATCTTCTGACCGGTTCGGCGGGGATTTTGAGCGATGCGGCGGAGTCGGTGGTGCATGTGGCGGCGGTGGTATTCGCTTTTGTGAGCCTCCGGCTGACGTTCAAGCCGGCTGACGATTCGCACCTCTACGGCCATGCCAAGATCTCCTTCTTCTCTGCCGGATTCGAGGGAGGGATGATCGTGCTGGCCGCGATTTATATCCTCTATGAATCCATCCACAAGTGGATCCTCGGACAGCCGCTCGAGCGGCTGGGGCTTGGGACGCTCCTGACCGCGGTGGCGGCCGGGATCAACGGTCTGCTCGGAGGCTATCTGGTCTGGATCGGGCGCCGGAAGAACGCGTTGATACTCGAAGCCAACGGCAAGCATGTGCTGACCGACTGCTGGACCAGCGTGGCGGTGCTTGTGGGATTGGCGTTGACCATGCTCACGGGCTGGCAGCCGTGGGATCCGATCTGCGGCATATTCATGGCGATCAACATTCTCTGGGCGGGATGCAGCCTGATCCGCTCCGCGTTCGGAGGGTTGATGGACCAAGCCGATCCCGCGGTGCAGAAGCAGCTCGAAACAATCCTCGATCGCGAGACGGCCCAGCGGGGGCTGATCTATCACCAGCTCCGCCACCGGAACATCGGAAACGCGCATTCGGTGGAAGTGCACCTGATTTTCCCGGCGGAGACTTCGCTTGTCGAGGCGCATCGCCAGGCGACAGCCATCGAGCGGGTCATTGAACAGACGATCGAACCCCGCGCCCAGGTGACAACGCATCTCGAATCCATCACCGATCACGACGATCTGCATCAGCACAGCATCCGGAATCCGTCGCATGCGGACGGATTGTCGGATCGGGCGGGCGCACACGACACTCGCGTCAACTCGCGCTAACCCGCACATTTCGCTGCCCGTCAGCGCACAGGCCGGTCAGACTTCGCGAGATGACTGCGATGCGGGTTTGATCTTCTTCCCGTTCACCATGAGGGTGAGGCCGGCGAGAGTCTCATTGATTTTGAACTCGACGTCACCCTCTGCACTGGGCTCCACGACCGTGACTTCGGCGTGATCATACATGAGCCCGGCAGGCTCGGCGACCAGGGGGTGCGCGTCACCCACCACCTGCCACCGCTGGAACCGCCAGGTCGGATCCCGGACAAACATGGCGTCTTGTTGTATCGACTCCGCCCGGCGGCCCAGCCGGTCGCGGAATGACTCCGGATCAGCGACTTCGCCAGTCTGGTTATAGGCGTGGACGTCCCCGCCCTGCGACCAAATCCATTGGGCTCGGATGGGGGTGGTGTTTCCGAGAGGGCGATGACCGCGGCGAAGACTGCGACGAGGGCGGGGAGGAGGAGGAGGGACAGTCGCGGGGCAATGCGCCGCAGAGGCCCCCAAGCCGGGCATATCCGGAGACTCATACGCCCGGACGGGATGGCCATCGGAGACGAGCGGTCGAGCCCAAAGACGGGTTGGCGCGCGGGGGGTACGGCGGCGTGGGCGGCGGCGTCTTTGGGCGCAGGAATTGACTTGGCTCAAGCGCCGGGCCGAGAAGCCTCTTGCAACCAAGTCTCAATTCCGCTATGGTGCTGCCCGTGAGCACAAATGCCGCAGCCGTCCCTCCCTGCTCGAGCCGGATGACATGTCCGCTCAGCAAGGTGCGGGCGGGCACATGCGTCCGCATCAAGCGATTGCTTGGTGAACCGGCGCAGTGTCAGCGGCTGCGCGAGATGGGCTTCTGCGAGGAACAGCAGGTCCGCCTTCTCTTGCGAAATCGCAGCGTGGTGTGTCAGGTCTGCAACGTCCGCTTCGGCCTCAGCGCCGGGCTGGCCGACAGCATCTGGGTCGAACCGATTCCACCGGAGCGGAAAGCGGCCTGAACCGCCTGGCGAAAATCCTCTTGCCCTCGACCGGCCTGCCGGCGGGGGAGCATGCATCTGTGCCCAGAGTCCGGGTGAGACAGCCTCGCCTCCCATGATCGCCTCCGAAGCCGTGCGCCGTATCATACGTCATTTCAGACCAGCCCCAGCCGAGGCTTCGGCCAAAAGCGGGGCCCCGTTCCTGGTGGTTCTCACGGGCAATCCGAATTGCGGGAAGACGACGTTGTTCAATGCCCTGACGGGATTGCGCGCGAAAGTGGGGAACTACGCCGGAGTCACTGTGGAGCGGAGGGAGGGGCGTTTGACGGGCGCCGACGCCGCGTCGCCGATCCATGTTCTCGATCTGCCGGGGGCCTACAGCCTCAGTCCGCAATCGCTGGACGAGCAGATTGCGGGGGACGTTCTCTTTCACCGGGTGCAGGACCTGCCGCCGCCGGACCTGATTGTGGTTGTGGTGGACGCTTCGAACCTCAAGCGGAATCTCTACTACGCGACGCAGGTCGTCGAGTTGGGTTATCCGACGCTGGTGGCGTTGAACATGGTGGATGTGGCCCGCGACAACGGGCATTTGGTCGATGCGGCGGAGCTGCAGAAGCAGCTTGGTGTGCCGGTCTTTCCAACAGTCGCCAGCACGCGAAAGGGGGTGGTCGCCCTGCGATCGCGGATTCTCTCCGCGCATCGAGGCGAGGTCGCTCCGGGGCCGGTCCCCCTTTTCGCAAACCTGCCCGCTCCTTTCGAGCAGGAGGCGGCAGCCCTGGCTCAACTCCTGTCCGAGAAGGCCTTCGCCAACCGCACTCGATTCGCGCGCCCGGCGGCGCGGCTGATTCTCTCGGACGAAAAAAGCCTGGTGTCCGTTCCCGCCCTCTACGGGCCGGTTGTGCGCGATTCCGTGATTGCGGCCCGGGAACGATTGCAGGCGGCGGGACTCGATTGGCGAACGCTGTTGATCGAATCCCGGTACGCCCGGGTGTCTGCGATTTACGATGCAGCGGTCAGCGAATCCGTTGTGGCGGAGGAGACGCCGAGCGATCGTCTGGATCGGGTGCTGACGCACAGGGTTTGGGGTCTTGTCATTTTCACGGCGCTGATGGCGCTGATGTTCCAGAGCATCTTTGCGTTCGCGAAGCTGCCGATGAACGCGCTCGAAGCCGGAGTGGCCTGGCTGGGCAGCGGGGTGGCCCACATGCTGCCCCCCGGCGACCTCCGCAGCCTTTTGGTGGATGGGGTGATCGCCGGTGTGGGGGCGGTGGTGGTCTTTCTGCCGCAAATCTGCCTGCTGTTTCTGTTTATCGGCCTGCTCGAGGACACGGGCTACATGGCCCGGGCGGCCTTCATCATGGACAGGCTCATGAACAAGGTGGGCCTGCACGGCAAGAGCTTCATCCCGCTTCTGAGTTCCTTCGCCTGTGCCATCCCCGGCATCATGGCGACGCGGACGATCGAGAATGCGCGGGACCGGCTGGTGACGATCCTGATCGCCCCGCTGATGACTTGCTCGGCGCGGCTGCCGGTCTACACGGTGCTGATCTCCGCCTGCATTCCCGACACGCGGGCGCTGGGCTTCATCAAGTGGCCGGGGCTGACTCTCTTGAGCATGTATGCGCTCGGGACCGTGGCGGCGCTGGCCGCGGCCTGGATCTTCAAGCGGACCCTGCTCAAGGGCCGCACGCCGTTGCTTATGATGGAGTTGCCGCCCTACAGGCGTCCCATGCTGACGGCAGTTCTGCGCCACATGTGGGACCGCGCCGCGCTCTTTCTGCAACAGGCGGGGACGGTCATTTTGGGAATCAACATTCTGCTCTGGTTCCTTGCCAGTTACCCGCGCAGCGCCGACCTCGAGAGGCCATACGCGGAGGCGCGCCGCACACTCGAAGCCCGTCTGGCCGAGAGCGGATCGGAACCGGAGCACAGCGCCCTTCGCGAACAGATCGAGCGGCTGGGCGTGGAGCAAGCCGGCGCCCGGCTGCGCAACAGTGTTGCCGGACACATGGGCCGATGGATCGAACCGATCATTCGCCCGCTGGGATTCGATTGGAAGATCGGCGTCGGGATAATCACCTCGTTTGCCGCGCGCGAGGTCTTCGTGAGCACAATGTCGGTTGTATACAACGTGAGCCGCGGCGAGGATACCGAGGGCGATAGCCTGGCGCTGACGCTGCGCCGCCAGGTTCGCCCGGACGGCCGGCCCCAGTACACGATGCTGATGGGGATTTCGCTGATGGTCTTCTATGTCTTCGCGCTGCAGTGCGCCAGCACCGTCGTGGTCGTTCGGCGCGAGACCAACAGTTGGAAGTGGCCGTTGTTCCAGTGGGCCTATCTCGGGGCGTTGGCGTGGATGGCAGCATTCCTTACCTTCCAGGGCGGGCGTCTGTTGGGCTTGCAGTAGGCGAACGCGCTGCAATCGCCTCGTCGCGCCCCCGCGGAACGCGATCCAGATGGTAAACAAGGAATCGCTCGAGAAATGTTCCCACTTCAGCCAGCGCTTTCGACGGCGGATCGAGCCGCGCGGCCTCGTGCAGTTCGATTGCTGCGAGTTGTCGAGCCAGATCGCGGCTGGCTGAAGGAAGTCGAGCGGCCCCCCAGTCGGGAGCTTGGCCGCCCTCGGCGAGCAGCTTGAGTTCGAAGGCCAGCACGTACTGGGGCCGGGCGCCGTCGGAATCGAGGCAGTCCACCAGTTGGACCAGCAGATCGTAAATGACCGGCAAGGGCGTGTCGGCCTCGGTCATCTGCTCGACAAGCAGGGCTCCGTAAGCTGCCTGCCGGAGCCTGGCGTAGTCTTCGCGGAGATGGGGATGAGTTTGGCGCAGGCCGACCTCGCGAAGCGTATGCAGATCGGAGCGGCGGCTGCGCTGAAACGAGAACTCAGCGAGATAAAAGATGTCCAATTTGCCGCGGAATGGCGAGGTGGGTCTGCGTGCGCCCTTGGCGACCGTGGCCAGGCGACCGTAATCCGGGGTGATCCAGTGCACGATCAGACTTGTCTCGGTCAGGGGCCGGGTGCGGAGGACGAGGCCCGTGGCGCGCTCGATGGTCATTCTGGGATCTGGCGGCTCTCCACAACGGACGGAGCGCGCAATTCCGGCGCGATGGATCCGAGGCTGAAGACGTACTTGAAGGCGTCGGTCACGGTCATATCCAGCCGGATGATCTGATCGTGGGGCACCACCATGAGGAATCCGCTTGTGGGATTGGGCGTTGTGGGAACAAACACGCCCACCATGGTCTGGCCCAGCCGGACCGAGGCTTCGGGAATCTCGTCGTTTGTCACAAAACCGATGGAATGGATGCCCTTGCGCGGGTACTCGATGAGCACGACCTGCTTGAACGAGGATTTCTGGGTCGAGGTGAAGGCCTCGTTGACCTGTTTGAGCGTCCCATAGATCTTGTTGAGCAGCGGGACGCTCGACATCAAACGGTCGACACCCCGAATGAGCTGCCGTCCGACGTAATTCCGGGTGGCCCGACCCACAAGCGCCACCAAAAGGAAGCTAATGAGGAGGGCGAGGACACTCCAGTACCAGCTCATCTGTCCTTGTCCGTTTCCCGCGTGGGTCAGGGTCTTGGGCAAGAAAAAGAGCAGCGAGTTTGTCACCCCGGAGACCGCGCTGAAGAGCCAGAGGACAATGGCGAGTGACGCCACCACGGGCATCACCACCAGCAGACCAGTGAAGAAATTGGCCCGCCAACGCAGGATTGTCTTGCGCATGGCGTGAGTCTAGCCGGAAGGCTGCCCCCTTCGAAACTAAGAAATGCGAAAGCTCCCATCTCCGACCCCGATCTCCCATCTCCGATCTCCCATCTCCGATCTCCGATCTCCCATCTCCGATCTCCGATCTCCGATCTCCGATCGCGCGCTCGACACAAAGCGACGACATCGGTTATCCCTTGGCCGATGACCGAGGTCCCAGCAACGATCGCGCCGCCCTTGTCGAAAAGGGCCACGTTTGTGCGCCGGCTCTCGAGTACGGTTCTCTTGTGGGGGGTAGTGCTCGCAGCCCTCTTTACGCCGCATCGGGCTGTAGCCGACGTCTGTTTTATCGGCCTGATCCTGCTGTTAGGAGGGGCGGGGTTGATCGAGTTTTACGGGTTGATCGAGAAGCGCGGGCTGGTCTGTTTCAAGCGTTGGGGGACTGCAGGGGGGGTGCTGCTGCTCGGCGGCACATTCGCTTGCCTCTCGGGTTGGCGGGGGCCGCAGAACGTCCTCGGGCAGGCGAACGACTTCGAGACCGGGTTCCTGGCCCTGTTCGTCCTGGGCCTGTGCGTGCGTCAGTTGGTGTCCAAATCCAATCCTGCAGGGCTGACGGCGATTTCGACGACACTTTTTGGCCTGATGTATGTGGGGTGGCTGCTCAGTTTCGTCCAGCGCATCCACTTTTATCCGGAAGCGAACGGGCGGCTTTTTCTGATCTACTTCGTGCTGGTCAGCAAGTGCAGCGACACGGGAGCGTACGTTGTGGGGTCATTGATCGGACGCCACAAGATGATCCCCCGCATCAGCCCGGGGAAGACCTGGGAAGGGTTTGCCGGCGCCCTCCTGGCCTCGACGGTGGCGAGCGTGGTCTTTGTCATGCTGGCGCAAGGGCGGTTGGTCGGCATGAACAGCGGGCACGCGGTCATTCTCGGCGTGCTCCTGGGCGTCTCGGCCGTCGTCGGCGATCTGATCGAGTCTCTGTTGAAACGGGAGGCGGGGGTGAAGGACTCGGGCCGGCTTTTTCCAGGCATCGGAGGCATCCTGGACCTGCTGGACAGCATCCTGTTCAATGCCCCGCTGATGTATTTTTACCTTCGGCATGTGCTTGCGAACTGAAGCCGGGCGGCTCTGGACTTGGGCAAAGGCGGGCTGTTACGATAAGCGGCGCCATTCATGAAGAACGTCGTTGTCTTGGGCAGCACCGGCTCGATCGGGACCAGCACCATCAAGGTGGCGGAAGACCTGCCAGACCATGTCCGATTGGTGGGTCTTGCGGCGGGGAACAATACCGAACTTCTCGTCGAGCAGAGCCGCAAGTTTCAGCCCGAGGCCGTCTCGATCGGCAATCCGGACCGGGCGGCCGCGCTGCGGGAGATGCTGGGGGCATCGAGCCGCGTTTGCGCCGGCGCGGAAGGGCTGATTGAACTGGCCACCCTGCCCTCAGCCGACATCGTGCTGATCGCGATTGTGGGCACAGCGGGGCTGCAACCGGCGCTGGCGGCCATTCGCGCGGGCAAGGACATCGCCATTGCCTCGAAGGAGATTCTGGTGATGGCGGGCGAGATCGTGATGCGGGAGGCGCAACGCTCTGGAGTCCGTGTATTGGCCGTGGACAGCGAGCATTCGGCGATCACCCAATGCCTTGGAGACAACCCGATGAGTTCGGTCCGGCGTCTTTGGCTGACTGCCTCCGGCGGTCCATTCCGAAACACGCCGCGCTCGGAATTCGATCGAATCACGATGGCACAGGCGCTGCGGCATCCGTCGTGGGTAATGGGAACGAAGATCACCATCGACTCGGCGACGTTGTTCAACAAGGGGCTCGAGATGATTGAAGCGCGCTGGCTCTTCGGTCTCGAGATGGATCAGGTGCAGGTCGTGGTCCATCCTCAGAGCGTCGTGCATTCGATGGTCGAGTTCGTCGACGGCTCGATCCTCGCTCAACTCTCGACCCCGGACATGTGTTTGCCGATTCAGTACGCACTGACGTATCCGGACCGGGTGCCCAGCGGGCGCGTGCGGACGAATCTGGCGCAGATCGGAAGCCTGACTTTTCAGGAGCCGGATTCGGACCGATTCCCGGCCATGGCGTTGGCGCGCCATGCCGGCGAGGTGGGCGGCACGTTGCCGGCGGTGCTCAACGCGGCCAATGAAGTCGCGGTGGCGCTTTTCTGTGAAGGGCGTCTAACGTTCCCGCAGATCAGCGCGCACGTGGCGGCCGTGATGGACCGGCACGAGGTCGTGGCCCACCCGACCCTCGATCGGATTCTCGAGGCGGATGCCTGGGCCAGAAGACAGACAGCCTGAGCACAGCGATCCGAGGTCTTGGACGGTGGCCTTCTCCAGTTTGTCCGATTCGGCGAATTGCGCCTCCAACTCACCGATCAGGCGCGGAATCTTCCTCCCGAACGGTTCGCCCTCGGCCCGAACCGATGAAGCTGAACCCGTTGATCGGGCCCGGGCCGCAGCCGGAGTTTCCTGAGCTCACTCCGCCTTGTCGGGAACTTCAATCCGGTCGCCGTCGCGCAGGAGGGCGAGAATCTCGTTGGGCTTGGCCATGATGACTGTGCCCCGGTCGGGCGTCGAGACGCCCGTGTACCACTGGTTCAGGTCCTGAATACTCGTCGCCAGGGCCAACGGCGTCTGACCCGCATTGTCTTTCGCATTCGGCTCGGCTTTTGCCTCGAGAAGAAGCCGCATCAAGTCGAGGTCGCGGCGGTTCACGGCGAAGTGGAGCGGCGTGCGTCCTTCGGAGTCGCGCGCATTCACGTCGGCGCCATGTTCAAGTAGGAACCGGGCGATCTCGAGGTTCTGGATGGCCACGGCCACATGGAGAGGCGTCACGTCGTTGTCGGCGGAGAGGGTTTTGTCGCCCAGGTTGACCAGCGTCTGGAATGGCGCCGGGAGCGCGGGCGGAGCGGGCTGGGCGGAGCGGATGGCGCGGGTGGGAATCTGGATGAGTTGGGGGGCGATCGGTATGCCGGGCTGGGCAGTCTGGACGGCTCGTGTCGGAGCCGCGGCCTTCCAGGCGGTCGAGGTCGGACGGGCAGACGGCTGGGCTTGGCGCTCGCCGAGCTTCGGTTCCTGCGACGGCCGAGATCCGCGGGCATCGACCTTCGCCTTGTTGGCCACGAACAACTCGGCCAGGTCAGGGCGGTTGGACTGGGCCGCCTGGTGCAGCGCCGTCCAGCCATTGGTGTGTGAGCCGTTCACGGCCGCACCATGTTCGAGCAGGATCACGGCGAGAGTCGCCGGGTGGCTGTTCGCATCGCATGCGGCGACGCACGCGAGCGGGGGCCAGGTGCCGCCCCAACCGAGCGCGTTCGGGTATGCGCCGGCAACCAACAGAGCCTCGATCATCTCGGCATTCGGTTGGCCAAGGCTCAGGGCATAATGCAGGGGGGTGTTGTCCCCGCTGTCGCACGCGTTCACGTCCGCTTTGCGTTCGAGCAGCAGTTCGAGCACGGCAGGCTGATCCCGGATCACCGCCCAATGCACGGGCGTGATGCCGCTGGCCGCTCGGGCATTGACGTCAGCCCCGGCGTCGAGCAACCGGCGGGTCAGGGCCACTTCCCCGTCCCACACCGTCCGAAACAACACCGTCCAATCGCCCTCAGGGTCCGGGGCGCGCAGGCGGGCCTCGACGTTTGCCTGGTGGTCGAGGAGCAACTCGACAAGGGACTCCTGTTTCTGGAGGACGGCTTGGAGAAGCGCTGAACTCCCCTCCTTATCCAGAACGTTCGGATCGGCCTTCTTCTCGAGCAGGAGTCGGGCGACGGCTGCCTGCCTCCTGAGGATGGCACGGACCAGCGGGGTCCGTCCGCCCCTATCCCGGGCGTTGAGATCGGCGCCGTGCTGCGCGAGCAACTCGGCCACTGCGGGATAGCCTTTGTCGGCCGCCAGGTGGAGGGGCGTGCTCTCCATTTCATTCCAGTTGGGCTGGCCTTGCCGCGGCTGACGTTCGAGTGGTGGGACGTAACCCTTGGCGTTCACCTCTGCCCCAGCCGCAATGAGGGTTTCGGCCACGGCCCGGTAGCCGCCCAGCACGGCGTGATGCAAGGCTGTGTAGCTGTTCTTGTTGGGCGCATTGACCTCGGCACCCTTGGCGAGGAGGAGTTCGCAGAACCGCTTGTGACCGGCGGCGGCTGCGGTGTGAAGCGGCGTGTCGCCTTCGTTGTCGGTAGCCTTGACGTCGGCCTGGTTCGCGAGCAGAAACTCGGCAACGGCCAGATACCCGTTGGCCGCGGCGCTGTGGAGCGGAGTGCCGCCGACCGGGGTGGCGTTTCGGGCATTCACCAGGTCCGGGCTGTTCTTGATGATGGCCTGGATGCGCTGGATTTCAGCGGCTTCTTCGTTGGTGGCCGGTGCGGCGCCCGCTGCGCTTCGAGCGGCCGGGCGCTCGGACGCTTCGGGCTGACGGAGCGCGGTTGCGGCCCGTTCCGCCGCTGCCAGTTCCCGCTGCACCCCGAGCAGTTCGCGGCGCGCGGCGATCTCATCGAGCGGCGGCGCGACCCCCACCTGGATTTTCTTGAGGACCTCGGTGAGGCTGTCTTCGGTGAGCTTGAACTCTTCCTGGAGCAAGGCGATCTGGCGGTCGATGAGGGCGTTCTCGGGCAGCTTGCGCTGAAGCCGCAACGCCTCGCGCTGCACGCGGCGCACCTCGGCCGCGTCGGCCTTGCCGTTCTCGAGCTTCTTGCGCGCCACCTCGAGCTCCTGCTCGACCAGCTTGAGTTCTTGCCGCAGCAATTCGGCATCGGCCGGATCGATGGTTGGAGCGATGCCGGTCGAGACCGCGGGTGTCGGAGCGGCGGTCGACTCAGCCGCGGGCAGCACGATGTCCAAAAGAGGGCCTTGGGACTCGAGCGCGGCCATTTGCCGTTTGAGGGACAATGCCTCGCGTTGCAGGGTGAGGAGTTCATCCCGAGAGATTCGGCCGCTTTCGACCAGGAGCTCCTTCTGCTTCAACTGTTGCTCGACCAGGGCCAGCTCCTGTTCGAGCAGTTCCATCTGGCGCCGGGCGGCAGGCGTCAGGGCGCTTGCGGACGATTCGGACGCCGCCGTGGACGCAGCGGAACCGGTCGAGGCGATGAGCCCCTGCCGGGCCAGCGACACGAGGTTGGTCTGGTCGGCGAAGTCCAGGAGCACGCGTTGGTACTGGGCGGCGGCCTCGTTGGTGCGTCCGAGCTTGCGGTAGACTTCGGCGAGACGGAACAGGGCTGTGGCCGCGGTGCGGCGCTGGAGATCCGCCTGTTTGACGGCGCTTTCGTAGGCCTGGGCCGCGGCCTTGAGATCCCGGTTCACGTCCTCTTCGAGCAGGCCCTTCTGGAACGACTCGGTCAATGGGTCGGCGGCCAGGGCGGAGAGGAACCACGGAACCAGGGAAAGGAACCACGGAACACACGAAACACACGAAAGGAACAGCGAGAGGACCGTTTTCATGCGGTGAGGTTTATCAAAGGTCAAGGCGGCGAGTTGTCACGGTTCTGCAAGTTCGAGGCGATAGCCCACACCGTGGACGGTCTTGATCCAGCGCGGTTGGGCCGGGTCCGGTTCGAGCTTGGCGCGGAGGCTGGCGATGTGGTTGTCCACCGTGCGCGTGGTGGGGAAGGCGCCGTAACCCCAGACCAAATCGAGGAAACGCTCGCGTGTGATCGGTTCGCCCTCGGCTTCGGCCAGCAGGCGCAACATTGCGAACTCTTTGGCGGTGAGATGGAGTTCCGCGGTGCCGCGCCAGGCGCGCTGGAGGAGGAGATCGATTCGCGTCGCGCCGAGTTGCAGCTCACGCACGGTTTTGGCCTGACGCTGCGTGCGGCGCAGCGCGGCCCGGACCCGGGCCATGAGTTCATCGGTGCTGAACGGCTTGACCAGGTAGTCGTCGGCGCCAACGTCGAGGCCGGTGACGCGGTCCTCGACCTGTCCTTTCGCCGTGAGCATGAGGATTGGCTCGGTGTGCCCCAGGCGGCGCAGTTCGGCGCACACGGCGAAGCCGTCGAGTTTGGGCATCATGATGTCCAGGAGCACGAGGTCGGGCTTCTCCTTGATCGCCCGCTCGAGGCCCGCCGCGCCGTCCGCGGCGGTGATGACCCGATAGCCTTCGTCTTCGAGCACATCGGCCAAAGCGGTGCGCATGGCCAGCTCGTCTTCGACAATCAGGATGCGCGACATACTGGGAGTTCGATCACAAAACGGCTGCCTTTGCTCAACTCGCTTTCAACACGCACCACGCCGCTGTGGGCGTCGACGACGTGCTTCACAATGGTCAGCCCGATTCCAACCCCGCTCGTCTCGCGGCGCAACTCGGACCCGCGGCGGTAGAACGGCTCGAAAATGCGCGCGTGTTCGGCGGCGGGAATGCCGGGGCCTTGGTCGGTCACGGAGAGAGTCATCAGTGAACCGTGGTCAGTGGTCGGTGCGTCAGTGGTCGGTGCGTCAGTGGTCGGTGCGTCAGTGGTCGGTGCCAGGAGGGTCACGGTGACTTCAGCGCCGGCTGGCGAGTGCTTGACGGCGTTGTCGATCAGGTTGACCAGCGCCTGCTGGATTGCCCGACCGTCCAGCGAAGGTTGCAGGTTAAAAACCCCAGGTGGTTCGAAGCGCAGCGTCACCTGCCGTTCGGTGGCGTACGGCTCCATCAGCTTCACCGTTTGGGTGACCAGGGCAATCAGGTCCGTCGGCTCGAACTCGTATTGCTTGCGCCCGAGGTCGATGCGCGAAAAATCGAGCACATTCTCGACCAGGGCCGACAGGCGCCGACATTCCTGGCCAATCAGCCGGAAGTACTCGCGCCGCTTGGTTTCCTCGGTGATCCGGCCCCGATCCAGGCTCTCGGCGAGGAGGCGCACGGAGGCGATGGGCGCGCGCAGTTCGTGCGACACACTCGACACGAAGTTCGACTTCATCTCGCTGAGCCGGAGTTGGCGTCGGAAGGCGCGATGGGCGGCGAGCAGGCCGATCCCCGCCGTTGCCGCGGCGGCCAGCACCACCGCCACGAACCACCAGGTGCGCTGCCGCTGGTGGGCATACAGAGCCGCGGCGTCCGCGAGGTACACGGCGGCGCTGACCGCCGGTTGATCGAGGCCGGGTGCAACCGGGCCACCCGCAGCCCGCTCCGCCAACAACGGCAGGGTCGACGGCGCCGGCAGCGCGCGGCCGGCGATGGTGACGGCCAGACCGAAATACGATGGCCATTCCGCCAGTCGGCTCTGGGCGCGGGCCAGCAGATTCGTCACCTGGCACTCGGTCCAACCGTGGAGGCGGAGGCTGTCAGGAGGGAACCGCGTGAGGAGCCAGGACGTGCTCGCGCAGTCCTGGCCGGGCATGCGTGTGGGCGGGGGAGCCGGCAACTCAACCCAGATCGGCGCGGCAGCTCGTCCGGAGAACTCGATGCCGCCTGCTTCGGTGGCATGGATCAGGCCGCGCGTTTCCCAGGCGTCGCGCGCAGCGCCGAACAGTCCGCGCGAGAGTTCCGTGGTTTCCCAGAGTTGCCGCCAGGCGAGAATCGAGTCGCGCCCTCGCCACACCCGCAGATCCGAACCGCCGTCCTCCCGCTGCGCGGGCTGAAGGCCCTGGTCACTCAGGTGGCTTGCGAGTTCTTCGACCCGGCGGAGCAGGTCCGGACTCAGCGCGCTGGGCTGAAAGACCAGGTTCGAGCAGGCGCGCAGCACCGCGGTGATCCGGTCGGTCGAGTTCGTCGCCAAGGCCAGCCTCAACTCCGCCGCCTTCCATGCCGCCAAGGGCGCAAGCGGCAAACCGCTTTCGAGCGTGGCGTCGGGGTAAGCGGCGGCCAGTTGCTCGAAGCGGTCCGCGGCTTCATTGGTCAGTCCTGACCGAGCCGTGGTCTGCGCCCACTCGAACTGCGCGCAGGCCGCAAACTCCGCCGGAGGTTCGGAGGCGAGGAAATCCTCCCACCCCTTCGACACGGCAGCGGTGTCTCCGTCGAGCGTCGCGTGCTGGGCGGATTCCCAGGCGGCGCGCGAGGCCTCGGACAGTTCGGTGGTGTTGAGCAGGCGCGGGCGCGGGGGCGAATCCACCGGTCGCGGCCAGACCAGTTCGAGTTGCGGCGTGATCTCGAAGCCCGGACGGTCGAGGTCGATTCCGGGACTCACGGTTGTCCGGTTGGTTGGCGGCGTTGGATCGGACTCGAAGAGCGTCACGAAAACCCGGTCGGCGACTTCCTGGGCGAGTCGTCCTGCGCGTTCGCGGGCGGCCTGCTCGGCCAGCAGGCGGTCTTGACGGAGAGAGAGCAGGCCGAGCATAGTCAGGATCACCACAGGGAGGATGATGAGCGCCGCCTGCCAGACAAACGAGGCTCTGCGAGCGAACCGACGCCGACCGGGCGAGCGCTCTTCGGCAGCAAGAAGCGTCTCAGTCAAGCTCATGGTTGTCGTCCCGCGGCATGATGTCCGATTTCACTGGTAACAGATTCTGCCTCGACAGCCGAGCCGATTTGTCACGGAAATGCAAAGCTGCCGTGCTCGAACTTCGCGGACGACGGTTCACTGTTCACCGAGTTGCGGCTCCTCCGAACCGTCGCCGCGCAGACCGAGGGCGGAATCGAGTGCGATCCGCGGGCTGGCCGCGGGCATTGAGGCTTGCGGTGAGAACAGCCGAACGCGAGACTGCCGGCCGATGCGACGCCCATGCGCCATCCATGCACAGCGTCAGAAGTCCCGCCGCGTGGGGGCACGCGGCGCGCAGGCTTGCGGGTCGGGTCCCCTGCCTGCCTCGGCGCTGCATTCTTTATGTCGCTCTGTCGAACTGATGGCGTAGGCTCCACGCACAGCCTGATGAACTCGAGCATTCACAAGCCAAGCACCCTGCTATGAACACCGCCTCCTCCGTTCCGCGCCGCGCCTTTATCCAGAAGGCCGCCACCATCACTGCCATCGGCTTTGCCGCACCCCATTTGGCCTCGGCGGCCGATCCGACGCCCTCGGCCAGTCCCCGTCCAAACAGCCGGATTCACGTCGGTCTGATTGGCTGCGGCAACATGGGGCGTGTGAATCTGAGCAACTGCGCCGTGCATCCGGACGTGGTGGTGACCGCGGTCTGTGATGTGGACGAGAACCGGCTCGAACCGATTGTCGATCGGTTCAAGGGATGCCGCGGGTACCGGGACTACCGCGAGATGCTCGAGCGGAAGGATCTCGACGCGGTGATCATCGGCACGCTCCCGCACTGGCATGCGCTCCAGGCCATCGCCGCCTGCGAGGCGGGGAAGGACATCTACATTCAGAAGCCGATGACCTTGCACCTGGCCGAGAGCCTGGCGGTGCGCAACGCCGTCAGGAAACACGCGCGCATCAGCCAGGTGGGCACCCAGCACCACGCCCGGGAAGAACATCACCGTGTCATCGAATATGTCCGGTCCGGGAACCTCGGACCGATCGGCGTGGCGCGCGCGTTCAACGTGATGAACCAGACGCCCCGCGGGATCGGGTCTGGGGGCCAGCAGAGCGTCCCGGAGGGGATGGACTGGGATCTGTGGTGCGGACCCGGGCCGCTTGCGCCTTACAACCGGCTGCTGGCCATGGATGCGTATCACCACTGTTCCTGGATGGATTTCAGCGGCGGTTGGACTCCCGGCAACGGGCCGCACATGCTCGATCTTCCCATCACGGCCCTGGACTTAGGTTACCCGCTGGTGACCAGCGCCTCCGGCGGTCGTTTCGTGGTGCGCGACGACGGCGACGCCTACGATCATCACGAGGTGCTTTGGCGCTACCCCAACCTCACGCTCACCTGGATGATGTCGCTCACAAACAGTTATGGTTTTGATCTGCAAGGCGACCCCAAGCCGCGGACGCGCCTTGGCGTCTACTTCCACGGAGCCAACGGGACGTTCTACGCCGATTACCTCGGCGCCTCGACACTGGTGCCCGAGGGTGAAGCCTTGAAGGGCAAGCCCGTTCCGCCAATGTCCATCCCTCCTTCCCCCGGCCAGGAACGCGAGTGGCTCGACTCGATCAAGTCGCGTCAGCAGCCCAGTTGCAGCGTGTTCCACCACGTCAAGGTGGATGTGCCGATCGTGCTCAGCCTGCTCTCCCTGCAGTTGGGCCGCTCGATCCGCTTCGACCCGGACACCGAGCGCATCGTTGCGGACGACGAAGCGGCCCGTCGGGCGATTCCGGAATACCGCGCGCCGTGGAAGTTCCCAAGCGACTACCTGACGGCATGAACGCGGATGTCCTCAATGGATGGAATCTGCTGCGAACCCGTTGAACCATGAATGCCTCGCTTCGCGCCCTCGCTCTTGCCCTCTGCTGTCGCCTCTTGCCGCCTCGCACGCCGGCGAACGGATACCGCGCCCGGATGGCGACATTGACCTGATCGAACCGCTGGCGAGCACGCCATTCAGATAAACCTCAGGGGCCTCGTCGTAGAGGATGAGCAGACGCGGGTTCTTCAGAGGACGGTCGGGCAGGGTGAACTCGCGGCGCAGCCAGATCGCTGTCGTGTTCCATTCGGTGCCGATGATGGCGCCGGGCGTGCCCTGGGTGCCGAACCCGCCCGGGCCTTCCTTCCAGGCGGAGTCGTCGAAACCGGGTTCTGTCCAATCGGCGGGCGGTTCCTCGAGCGTGTAGCGCCAATTCACTTGCGCGGTCCGGGCGGTCGGGACGACTTCCTTCGCCTCGCCGCCAACCGGAATCGGCGCCCACGGACCGCTGGTGTTGGCCCCGCGCTTCGCCCACTTCTGCCGGATCGCGGAATCGGCGAGCATCTTGATGAAGATGCCACCGACTACCGGACGCGCCTGGAAGCCTCGCCTCTTTGCGTCCGAGGTGACGAACCAATCCGGCAGCGGCACGCGCGCCGGCGTCTCGTTGGCGTATCGCCAGATGGGCTCGAGCAACGCCTGGAAGTCCGCGTGATTGCGCGCCAGGGCGATGCTCCAGAGCGCCCAATCGATGAGGCTGGTGTCGGTGCGGTTGTCGACGGGCAGGCCGTATGTCTTCTGCACCTTGAGATACCAGGCAATCTCGGCGTCGCCGATGGACTGCGGGAAGAGGTTCAGCCCGAGCACGCGGTCCCAGATCAGGTTGTGCTTCATCGCCCAAGTGTCGGGCTGGCCGTAGGCGAGGATCGTCCGTCCGTCACCCTTGGCGAGGTCCTGCCACCTGACGGCGTAGTCCTGAGCGATGGCGCGATACTTCTCTGCGTCGTCGGGCTTGCCCGCCAATTCGCAGAGTCGCGCGAAGCCGCCGATGCCGATGACGGCCTTGAGGGCGAGGTTCGCGTTGCGCGGCAAATGCCCGAACATGTCGGCGGAGCAAAGCTGGTTTGTCGGATCGAGCCCTTCCCTGACCAGGTAATCCGCCCACCGGTTCAGCATGGGCCAGTATGGTTTGGCGAAGTCGGCGCTGCCTTCGTGCCTGGCCAGCGCGGCGAGCATGATGAGCATGTTGCCGCTTTCCTCGACCGGCATGCGGTCACCGTCCTTGCCACCCATGCCATAGACCTGGCCGGTGGCGTGCGGGTACGTGCCGAGATCATGCGGCGCGTAAGGATAGGGCCAGCGCGGCGACGCGGCATAATCGAGGATCGGCACCAGCATTGCCTTGGTGAGCGCGGGGCTGAAGACGAGGAAGAACGGCGCCTGGGGAAAGAGGACGTCGACCGTGCCGATGCAGCCGTTCGAGAAATTCTCCTACGAGGCAACAACGGGTTCCGCACTGGTCCTCTCAGCCGCGACATAGAGACAGCCCCAGTCGATGCGAAGATCGTCTCCCTTTTTCTCAAGAATCGGTTGATCATTGGACCTCACCTTGACGGCGACCAGATCGCCGATGTCTTCCCGCGCCCAAACGACTTCTTGCCGAGGCTCGTTGACAACAATCTCGGCCGCGGCGTCGAAGTACAGTTGGACCGCGTGGGGCTTGCCATCAGTCGATTCGATGTGCCAAGTCACGTAGCCGACCGGTCGCGCGAGCAAGTCGGTATCCTCCGGCAGGGCTGGTGTCATGAAATCAAGCGCGACGACGACTCCCTCCCCGGCAAATACGTAATGTGTTTGTGTTGGGTTGACCCGCTGCCAGGTCTGGGGCAGCGGGGGCACGTGGGTCGGGCTCGTGCCCATCAGCCGAAACGCTTTCCCATCAATCCGCACGAGGCTCGTCAGCCGACGCGGCTTGCCGGTCCAGTGGATCGTATCCGCGTCGGTCAGTTGGTCCGCCGGCGACCAGATGCTGAAATACGGATCGTGCGTCACGATCGGCACGGCCGGCGGACGCAAGTGATCGGAGGCGAATGTTGAAACGGCAAGAGACATCAACAGCGCACTCGCAAGACGGTGAAGAGGCAGGCAGAATCCTTGACCGGTGAAACGTGTTCTAAACAAGTCAAGTTTCCGTAACAGGTCTTCCACCCAAGCGGGCCGGTCCACCATGTCCATCAGCAGGAGATCGAATCCCCGCAGCGACCATGCCCGCTCGAAGAGCGCAAAACCAAGATTCGGAGCCGCGAAACGCTCCTCGCCGTCGGCGGCGACTATCTTTTGCGCCTCTGCGAGCAGGCCCGGCGCATGCGCTCTTTCGGGGGTCAGTCTGTCCGCCATGCAGTCAGTACGGTTCACGTTTCGAGCGTCTTCAATCCCGCCTATCCACGCAGACGCGGCAACATTGGACAAGCGTTTTCGGCGCGATTGCCCGGCGCTGTTCGGAGCCGCACCCGGAATCGCGGGATATCCTCACCACCAGAAGTCCGGCTCGCCGGTGGTGCGGACGACTATCCTGGGGAATCTGCACCATTCGGTGTGGCCGTCCAGGAAAACGATGTTGCCCCCCTGGGGGCGGGCGCCTTCGAGGTGCGAAGTGCGGTTGGGCTTCAACTGGCCGCGGATTCCAGACGCCGGACCTCGACAGCAACCCCGCCATTCTGGCAGGCTCTCGCCGTGGGCGTCAGCAGACGGCAATTCGAACAGATGCAGGACCGGTTGGCTACGGGCCGTCGAGCGGCTGAGCAGATGCCCGCGTCAACGCCCTCCACTCGACCGAATCCGCCCCAGGTCATCCTGGGGATCGATCCTTCTCTGCGCGGGACCGGGTACGGGGTGATTCGCACGGCGCGTCCGGGACCGGAAGCGCTTGCGCTGGGAGTGATCCGATGCCCGGCCGCGTGGCAACGCTCGCGTTGTCTGGCGCGGATTGCCACGGTCCTGCGCGAGGTGATCGCGCGGCATCAGCCGGATGCGTGTGCGATCGAGGGCTTGTTCTTCGCCCAGAACCTCCAGACCGCGCTGCTCATGGGCGAGGCGCGAGGGGCGAGCCTTCTGGCGGCGGCCGAGAGCGGGCTCGAAATCTACGAGATTGCGCCGCGCAAGGTGAAGCAGGCGATTGTCGGTTACGGCGCCGCCGGCAAGCCGGCCGTTGCCAAGATGGTGCAGCGCCTGCTCCATCTGACTGAACTTCCGCCACCCGATGCGGCCGATGCCCTGGCCCTGGCGTTGACGCTGGCTCAGGAGCACGGGCGGTTTTCACTGACCCCACTGCAACGCGTATGATCGCCTTTCTGCATGGCATTCTCACCGAGAGCCTCCCGACGCAAGTCACCGTGGACGTCCACGGCGTCGGGTACGAGGCTCTCATCCCGCTTTCTTCCTACGATCGCCTGCCCAAAGTGGGCAGCGAGGTTCGGTTGTTGACCCACCTTGCGGTGCGAGAGGACGCGCACGTCCTGTACGGCTTTCTGACAGCGGCAGAGCGCGACCTGTTTCGGCTCCTGATCAACACGGTGAGCGGGATCGGTCCCAAGATCGCCCTCAGTGTCCTCAGCGGCATGACACCGACGGTGTTTCGGGGGGCGGTCGCCACCAGTGACGTCAAGGCCCTCTCGCGCATCACGGGCGTCGGCAAGAAGACCGCCGAACGCATCGTCGTCGAACTGCGCGACAAGATCGGCCCGGTGGGCGCCTGGGAGGCCAGCAGCACCCAACGAGGCTTGAGCGCCGAAGACCAGCGCGCCAATGACGCCGTCTTGGCGTTGATCGCCCTGGACGTCAAACCGCCCCAGGCCCACGAGGCCGTGCGCGCCGCCCAGGCCTTGCTCGGCCCGCAAGCCACCATCGAGGAGTTGGTGCGAGTCGCCCTAAAACAAGGCAATTGATGCCGGAAGAGCCGGTCAAATCCCGGGCGCGACGACCTCGCAATTCGATGCCCGTCGTCCCGCAACAGCCCGGTTGGCGGGGACGGCTGGGTGCGGCGGCCGTTTACCGGCTGATTTGCACGGTGGACGCAACGCTGCGCTACAGCATGTCGGACCCCTCGAATGCGATGCGCACCATCATGTCGGGCCCCATAATCTTCGCGATCTGGCATAACCGCCTGGCCTTGTCGCTCTGCCTGTATCAGCGCTTCATCATCTCCGCGCGCCCCGGTCAACGCCTGGCTGCCATGGTGAGCGCCAGCAGGGATGGCGGTCTGCTTGCCCGCATCCTCGAGTTGTTTGGGGTTCAACCGGTCCGCGGCTCGACAAGCCGCCGCGGTCACCAGGCCCTGCTCGAAATGGTGGGCTGGGCCGAGCAAGGATACGATCTCGCCGTCACGCCCGACGGGCCGCGCGGGCCCCGTTGCGTGGCGCAGCAAGGCGTCGTCGCCTTGGCCCAAGTCACCGGGTTGTCGATCGTGCCTGTCAGTTATCGGTTGGGCTGGAAATGGCGGGCCAAGAGCTGGGATCGCTTCCAAATCCCGCTTCCGTTCTCCAGTTGCCACGTCTGTCTCGGGGAGTTGATCAGCGTGCCGCGCGAGGCGTCGCCCGCTGAACGGGAAGAACTGCGGCAACTCCTCGAGACGCGCCTGCGCGAGCTCGGTGCGGACTGATGCGTGCGCGACATCGGTGCGTCGGTGCGTCGGTGCGTCAGTGCGTCGGTGCGTCGGTGCGTCAGTGCGTCGGTGCGTCGGTGCGTCAGTGCGTCGGTGCGTCGGTGCATCGAGACCGTAGGCGGATGCGCCTCTTCGGGCATCCGCATCTGGAACATTGGCCGAATCACGGCGCGCACGATCGCGTGCCGGCTCGAGTCCGGATAGCGCTCCCGGAGCGCGCGCGAGTCGGGGCCTGCGTCAACGGCATACAGATGTGTGCGCGGTCTCCGATGTCGGCTTGCCTCCTGCCAAGCCTGCCCCTCGAATTCGAGAACGAGGTACACGGTCCGAGGCGCCATCGAGTTGTAATAGTCCCGGGCACGGGGTGCGGTGGCGGCTTCGCGGCAGCCAAACCCCAACTCCTCGAGCTAGTAGTCCGACACCGCTCGTCCGAGAGACCAGGCCGACCTGCGCCGACCACGGCAGCGACCCCAGATTCGATGCAGAAACAGGACAAATCCGGCAAAGAAAGCCAACGCGCCCAGCAGCGAGACGATCCGCATCCCGAGGGAAATGCGCCTGACCGAATCGTCGATATCGACCGCGTATTAGCGGTTGAGGGTTGTCAGCAGGCTGGCGTCGCCACTCCACTTCATGCATTGATCCTGGCCTATTCTTGGGCAGCGGGCCGTCGCACAGCAAGCTCCACGACGGGTGTTGCCATCAGAATCCATGCCACAAGGAACAGCGGCCAGTTGAATGAAACGGGAAGCAGGCTGCGAAGGGCACCGATGCCTTGGCCGGCGACACGGATCGAATCGCCCATGAACACGTACAGGGCGAGTCCGGTGCCGATGAAGCAGATGGACAGCGCCAGCCGCGACGGCCAGCAGGGTCGGTCGGAGGCATCGCGACTCACGACCAATGTTCCACCCGCGATCATGAGCAGAGCGATCGAAACCGGCGCCAAAACGGGCCCCCACCACGGCAAGGGCAGCAGGAACAGGATGTCCCAGTCCAGTATCGACTGCGGCCAGGGCGCCATGACACGCAGGAACAGATAATAGAAGATGTCCCAGAATCCGAACGCGATGGTGGCAAAGGCCAGCCGACTGCGCCAAGTGGTGCCGGCGAGCCAGCCGGTGGTTCCCAGCATCAGGAGTGTCGCCAACTCGCGCACCAGTTCCACGCTCCCCAGTGCGGCGGAATCGGGCAATGGAAGCGCCTGGTACGGTTCAATCCGGTCGACCAGTGAGCGGATGTAGAAAACGCAGGCGGCCTCGACCCACGCCATGCCGAGGGCAAACAATGCAACAACGACCCAGTTCAGCGCGCGACTCGGATCATGCGGGCGCGTTTTCATGTCCAGGCAGCCCGCATGTGTCACACCCGTTCTTCGAGATCACCGTGTCGTCTTCGCCAGGGGGTGCCGATAGTGGCGCTTGATCCGGTAACAGGAGGAGAGGCTGGTCCGGCCCTCGTCGTTTTCCCAAACCTCGTCGTAAACGGCCTTCCGCGGCTCGGCGCGGAGCGGTGTTTCCTTGATAATGTTGCCCTTCTGATCGCAATCGAGTTCAAGGAAGCGCGACTTCTGGGACCGGTTCAGCCGGTTCGACATGATCACCAGGACTTTGCGTTGCTTGGTCATGTTTATAAGCGGGCGCTATAGTGCGGACTGCCCCGATGCTCCGTCAACGATTACTGTTAAAGCAATTCTCGTGAAGCGGAGCAGTTGCCGCTCGACACTCGCGTCCGAAATTGAAAGCCTGCCGCCCATGAAAATGTCGATGCGTTCCCTGGTTCCGGCAGCCTGTCTGATCGCGCTGGTCTCTGCCCTTGCCGACTGGCCACAATGGCACGGCCCAAATCGCGATAATGTGTCGTCCGAGACGGGCCTGCTCCAGTCCTGGCCCGAGGGCGGGCCCCCGCTCCTCTGGAAATCGGCCGGGCGGGGCGGCGGCTACAGCGGGCCGGCGATCTCGGGCGGTCGCGTGTACAGCCTGGGATACCGGGAGGCCGACGAGGTCGTCTGGGCGCTGGACGCCAAAGACGGCAAGGAAATCTGGAGCACCAAGACCCTACAGGCCAACACAGAGATGGGGTATCCCGAAGGCCCGCGCTGCACTCCGACCGTCGACGGGGATCACGTTTACGTGCTGAGCGCCGGGGGAAATCTAGCGTGTCTCGAGAAGGCGGGTGGGAAACTGGTCTGGCAGGTGGACCTGGTGAAGAATCACGGCGGCAAGATGATGTCGGGTTGGGGCTATTCGGAGTCGCCCCTGGTGGATGGAGGCCGGGTCATTGTGACGCCTGGAGGGCCGCAAGGCACCATGGCGGCTTTTGAAGCGGGATCGGGCAAGCTCGTCTGGCAAACCAAGGAGATCACCGATCAAGCCGCATATTCCTCGATCGTCATCGCCACACTCGCGAAGACACCCCAGTACGTTCAAATCACCGACGCCCACGTCTTTGGCGTGTCGCCGGCTGACGGCAAGGTCCTGTGGCGGGCTGCCCGCGCCGGTAGGACGGCGGTGGTGCCAACACCTATCTGGCATGACGATCATGTCTACGTGACGTCGGGCTATGGCGTCGGATGCAACCTGTTCAAGGTGACGAAGACCGGCGCAGCGTTCTCCGCTCAACAGGTCTATGCGAACAGAGACATGGTGAATCACCACGGCGGAGTCTTGCGGGTGGGCGGCCATCTTTACGGATACTCGGATGGCAAGGGCTGGATCTGCCAGGACTTCAAAACCGGAACGACCCTCTGGGCTGAGAGACGCAAGCTCGGCAAAGGCTCGTTGACCTGCGCCGATAGCCACCTGATCCTGCGATACGAGTCTGGCCCCGGAACAATGGTCCTGATCAAAGCCACACCCGAGGGCTTCCAGGAAACAGGACGCTTCGATCCGCCGGATCGCAGCAACAAAAACAGTTGGCCGCACCCGGTTGTCTGCGACGGCCGCCTCTACGTCCGCGATCAGGATATCCTGCTCTGCTACGATCTGAAACCTCGATGAGCGTGAGATGGAAGATCGGTGCGTCGGTGCGTCGGTGCGTCGGTGCGTCGGTGCGTCGGACAACAGAACACCAACGTTGCAGGCCGCGTGCCCCCACGTGGCGCGACGCATGAAGTCTGGACCCGCACAGACGCCAGGTCAGGGCACCTGGCCTGCAAAGGGACAGACACCATGGTGGCAGACCCGCGTTATATCCGGTGTTTTCTACGTGACACCGACTTCCGGTGGCTTATAGTGTCGACCGTCTCGTGACGACCCTATCGTCTAGTGGTTAGGACACCACCCTTTCACGGTGGCGGCCGGGGTTCGAATCCCCGTAGGGTCGCCAAACATCGGCCTCCGGCCCGCTGCCCACCGCTTGACCTCCCGCAAGACTCCGGTCTTGATCGATCGCCTCACGCGGGGGGGAGGTTCACGGATTCGACAGCGGCCGCAGCCAGATGTTCCGGAAGCGAACAGGACAATTGTGGCCGCCCAGAGCCAGCGGGCCCCGGCTGACCTTAAGCTTGTACTCTGGCACGATGCGGTGTCCGGTCTCGCCGTAAATGGGCGTGTTGAGGTGCACCAGCACGCCATTGTGGAACATCGTGACGCGGGCGGGCGCGATCAACTTGCTTCCTTCAAACACGGGAGCGGTGAAGCAGATGTCGAACACCTGCCATTCCCCGGGCGGGCGCGTGGCGTTCACCAGCGGAGGCGTCTGCCCGTAGACGGCGGCCGCCTGGCCGTCGGGGTAGATTTTCTCCGTCCAGGAATCGAAGATCTGAATCTCGAACACCCCCATGAGCATGACGCCGTTGTTGCCCCGATTGTACCATTCGCCGCTGGGCGGGTTGGGCGCCATCCATTCGAGGTGAAGCTGGTAATCGCCGAATTCCGCTCGTGTCTTGAGCATGCTGGCTCCCACCGTTTCGAGGCAGCCGTCGATGACTTTCCAGTCGGTCGGTTCCCAGGCGGACAGACCCCGGCCGTCGAAGAGCACGATGGCGTCGGAAGGCGGGGCCTGGGGAGGACCGGCCTTGCCGGTGTCGATACGCTTCGGCGCCGGGCGGTCGCAGTCGTGCACGAGATAGTCGCACCACGGGAGTTTGGGGGTGTCCTTGTAGCCGTAGACACCGGAGCCGTCCCTGGCGTACGACAGATCGGCAGCCACCGCGGGAGTCGAGGCGGTCCCGAGAAAAGCAACGATGCCGAGCAACGACGGCACGAGGGCTGGAATTGAAGCGTTCATAAGATGTGATTGGCGTGTTGTCGATTGGCGCAGAGCATTGGCGCAGCGCTTTTCGCGCGTGCCCCGACAATGTGGAGTTGGGAGCGCCAACTCAAGGCAAATTGGCTGCAATTCGAGTCTCACAAGGCTTGCCCTTGCACCTGGCCCGGCTTAACATCGACCCAGATAAAAGCCTGTCGAGCTATGAAACAGATCAATCGCCGGAGTTTCCTCCAATCCACCCTCCTCACCACCGCCGCCACAACCCTGATGCCTCTGCCCCGCTCATGGGCACAAGTCGCTGGCGCCAACGACACCATCCGAGTGGCCGTTGTCGGCTTCGGCGGGCGCGGCGGCAATCACATCGACGCGTTCTCGACAATGTCGGGCGTGCGGGTTGTGGCGCTGTGCGACGCCGACCAGAGGATTCTGGATGCGGGCGCCAAGCGGCTTGCCGACAAGGGCAACCCGGTGAAGGCCTACCTTGATGTCCGAAAGCTGCTCGAGGACAAGGAGGTCGACGCGATCGCCACGGCGACTCCCAATCACTGGCATTCGCTGCTTGTGGTGTGGGCGTGCCAGGCGGGCAAAGACGTGTACGTCGAAAAGCCGGTGTCGCACAATGTCTGGGAGGGCCGCCAGGCGGTGGCTGCGGCGCGCAAGTACAATCGCATCGTCCAGGCCGGCACGCAGGGGCGGTCGAACGAGGGCTTGCGCGAGGCGCTCGATTGGGTCCGCGCCGGCAATCTCGGCAAGATCAAAGTGGCCCGCGGTCTCTGCTACAAACGCCGCGCCAGCATCGGCAAGGTCAGCGGCCCCCAGCCGATCCCCGAAGGCATCGACTACGACCTGTGGTGCGGGCCGGCTTTGAAACTCCCACTGATGCGCCAGCGCCTGCACTACGATTGGCACTGGGTCTGGAACACGGGCAATGGCGACATCGGCAACCAGGGCATCCACCAGATGGACGTCGCCCGCTGGGCGCTCGGCAAGGGCGAACTCTCGCCCCGCATCCTGAGCGTCGGAGGACGCTTCGGCTACATCGACGACGGCGAAACACCCAATACCCAGTTCGCCATCCACGACTACGGCGATGCCCTGTTGATCTTCGAGGTCCGAGGGCTCCCCTCAGGCGCGCCGGAACCCACGGCAGCGCAGGAGACCGGCCAGAAAGTGCGCGAGGAGATGGACAAATACCGGGGCCAGAGCATCGGGCATGTCATCGAGTGCGAGAACGGATACCTGACCGGCACGACCGTTTACGACAACGACGGCAAGGAGATTCGCAAGTTCAACGCCCGGGGCGAAAACGATCACTTCGCCAATTTCATCAAGGCAATGCGAAGCCGCAACGTGGCCGACCTGAAGAGCGACATCCTCGAAGGCCATCTGTCGAGCGCCTTGTGCCATACCTCGAACATCTCGTATCGCCTGGGCCAAAAGGCGGACCCGGGATCGATCAAGCAGGCCCTCGAAGCGCATCCGGCCGGACTTGAGACCTTCGAGCGTTTCCAGGCGCACCTCGCCAGGCACAAGATCGACCTCAACCTCGATAAGGCAGCCCTCGGTGCGTTTCTCGAGATGGACCCGGCCACGGAACGGTTCCGCGGCAACGACGCCGCAAACGCCTTGCTGACCCGCCCCTACCGCGCTCCGTTCATTGTCCCCGAGATTGTGTGAGTTCCCCCCACCGCGCACTCGCCATCCCCCAATCGCCACCTGCTATGGAGCACTCAACATAGCATGACACCGCGCTTTCTCTCGGCCTGTGCCGCCGCCTGCTCGTTGGCCGCGGTTCTCGGACAAGGGAATCCCGCGGCGTTCAACCCAGGAGTGCCCTGGCCGGCAACGGACGCCCTTGGGCGAACGTTGCCGCTTTCGGACGAGGTAGGACCGCCCCAGCCCAATCGCTGGGTCGGCATCTTCTACTTCCTTTGGCATGATAACCGGGGCGGGAAGAGTCCGCACTGGGACGGCCCGTACGACATCACCCGGATTCTCGAACGGGATGCGGAGGCGTTGAAGAAACCGGACTCGCCCTTGTGGGGCCCGATAGGCATGTACCATTACTGGGGGGAGCCGCTCTATGGCTACTACTTGAGCACCGATCCCTGGGTCCTGCGCCGCCACGCCCAATTGCTCGCCGATGCCGGAATCGACACGCTGATCTTCGACACAACAAACGCCGTGATCTACCGTGATGTGTTTCTCGCGTTGTGCGAGGTGTTTCGCCAGGTGCGGCGCGAGGGCGGGCGCACTCCGCAGATCGTCTTCATGGTCAACACCAAAGCGGGCGAGACCGCTCAGAAAATCCATCGCGAGCTTTACGAGAAAGGGCTCTACCACGAACTCTGGTTTCACTGGCAGGGCAAGCCCCTGATGATCTGCGATCCGAACGACGCGAGCCCGGTCTTGCGGGAATTCTTCACCCTGCGGCGGGCCCACTGGCCGTTCGAGATGATCGACACGCCTCACGCGTGGCATTGGGAAGCGGCGTATCCCCAGCCCTACGGTTACACCGACGATCCCAATCAGCCCGAACAGGTCAACGTGTCGGTGGCGCAGAACCTGCGCCGCAGCGACGCCAAGGTGACCAATATGAGTTCGGGCGATGCCCGGGGCCGCAGCTTTCATCAGGACCGGATGGAATCGGCGCCCGGCGCTGTGAATTGGGGGTACAATTTCCAGGAACAATGGCGCCGCGCATTCGATCTCAAACCGCCGTTCGTCATGGTCACCGGTTGGAACGAGTGGATTGCGGGCCGCTGGGGCAAGTTGGATGGGCCGCTGGTGTTTGTCGACCAGTTCGATCAGGAAAACAGTCGCGACATCGAGCCGGCCAAGGTCGGGCACCGCGACAACTACTATTGGCAAATGATCGCCAACGTCCGCCGGTTCAAAGGTGCGCCGCCGCTCCCCGCCGCCTCGCCGCCCACAACAATCGACATCGGTCGAGGCTTCGGCCAGTGGAACGCCGTGCGGCCTGAGTTCCGGGACCACCTGGGCGAGACCGGCCCGCGCGACCACGACGGCGCCGCCGGCTTGCATTACGCCGATCGATCAGGCCGTAACGACCTGCTCGATTTCAAGGTGGCTCGGAACGAAAATACTGTCTTCTTCTATCTCCGGACCCGGGATGCAATCGCACCCGCGGACACGCTGGACGGTCTGTGGCTCCTGATCGATGCCGATCAGGACCCGAGGACGGGCTGGGAGGGATTTGACTGCATCGTCAATCGCACGCCCATTCGCGATGGGAAGCTGAGCCTCGAGAGGAATGCAGGCGGCTGGAACTGGAAATCCGAAGGCGAGGTGCCGTTTCGCGCCGAGCACAACGAACTGCACCTGGCCGTGCCGCGCAGCGCGCTCGGGCTGTCATCCGGACCGGATTCGCTCAGCCTCGACTTCAAGTGGATCGACAACGCTCAGAGGCCGGGCGATCTGATCGACGTCTACATCAGCGGCGACTCTGCGCCCGAGGGACGGTTCGTGTTCCGGTACGAGGCGCGCTGACTTTCTATTGTGAAGGCGTCGGGAAGGCGGGTAACCTGCCGATGTGTCTGGCAATGTCATGACCCCGTCCGCGCCGGCCGGCAAGCTCGCGGAATTCCGCGGGAGGCCCTTTCTGCCCGTGGCGGCCGCGCTTCTCATGGCGGGCGCATGGCTGGTCTGGCTCAGTTTCGGTCCGGACCGGACCCTGACGCCTCGCGTGCCTGGCTCTGACCGACCTCCGGGAGCGGAGGGTCCGGTCGGAGGCAATCCTGTTCTGAACGGAAAACTGGTGCGCGGGGAAGGCCGCCCCGCGAATCTGCCGGGTTTATGGCCGGGCTTTCGCGGCCCGGACCACTCGGGGATCGATCCGGGTGCGGCGGGTTTGGCTCGGACGTGGCCTCCCGGCGGTCCGCAGGTCTGGTGGAGTGTTGACGTTGGCGAAGGCTATGCCGGGCCGGCGGTTCGGAGCGGTCGTGTCTATCTCATGGATTACGACCAGGAGAAGAAGCAGGACGCCCTGCGCTGCCTCTCGCTCGAAGACGGCAAGGAAATCTGGCGCTTCGTCTATCCCGTCTCGGTCAAGCGCAACCACGGCATGACCCGCACGGTTCCTGCCGTGAGCGACAAGTTCGTCGTCGCGATGGGACCGAAGTGCCATGTTGTCTGCCTCGACGCAGTCTCGGGCGAGTTGAAGTGGGGCCTCGACCTGGTGCGGGACTTCGGCACAACCGTTCCGCCCTGGTATGCCGGCCAATGTCCGTTGATCGATGGGGACGCGGTCATCCTGGCCCCCGGCGGCAAGGACGCGCTGCTGATGGCGGTCGAACTCGAGTCGGGCGCAGTGCGTTGGCGCACGCCCAATCCGAACGGCTGGAAGATGACGCATTCATCGGTGACACCGATTACGGCGGCGGGCCACCGCCAGTATGTCTATTGCGCCCACCTCGGCGTGGTCGGTGTTTCGACCCAGGACGGATCGCTCCTCTGGGAGACAACCGACTGGAAGATCAGCATCGCGACCGTCCCGTCACCGGTGGCGCTTGACGCCGGGCGCGTCTTTCTCTCGGGCGGTTACGAGGCGGGGAGCCTGATGCTCGAGATTTCTGGCGACGCCGGGCAATGGAAGGTCAGCCCGTTGTTTCGTTTGGACTCGACCGTATTCGGGGCTGAGCAGCACACGGCGATCCTGTATGGCGGCCATCTCTATGGCATGCGCACGGACGGGCGATTTATCTGCCTGACTCTGGACGGCAAGGTTGCCTGGGCGAGCGATTCGAGCGAGCCCTTTGGCCGTGGCGGAGGCGCTTACCTGATGGCGGACGGCCTGGTTTACGCGTTCAACGACACCGGGCGGCTGACGATGATCGAGGCCAATCCGGCCAAGTACACCCCTCTGGGCCACGCCCAAGTGTTGCAGGGACGCGAATCGTGGGGGCCGATGGCCCTGGCCGGAACACGCTTGCTGGTGCGCGATCTTACCCGTCTGGTCTGCCTCGAAGTCGGCGCGGGGCGCGGGACAAACAAGTAAACCAGACTCGGGACGGAGGGCTTACTTGAGGGCGCTCAACCGGCGGCTCAGACGGGAGGTGCGGCGTTCCGCGGTGGCCTTGTGAATCACGCCGGTCTTGGCCGCCTTGTCGAGGGCCGAGTTCACCATGCTGAGGGCCTTAAGAGCCTCGTCTTTCTTCCCCGACGCAATGGTCGCGAGGTAGTTCTTCTCGCAGGTCTTGAGTCTCGATTTGACAGCCCTGTTATGCGCGTGCCGACGCTCGTTGCTGCGGACGCGCCGCATGGCGGATTTCGTATTCGGCATAGTTGTCTTCGGTCAAAAAGTGGGCGGGATCGTAACGGAATGACCGGTGTTGTCAACGGCTCGTTTCCGATGCGCGCGCGCCAAAGGGCCAGTTCGTGATGCGCAGCGGCGACGCCTCCCGGCCGCATGACAGGACCCCGTCGCCGACGGGCACCTTCTTCACTCGCGTCAGCAGGGGACGAGCCGTCCCCACTCCGGCCTTCTCGCCGTCATCAACTGACGGTGCGCGCCTGGGACGGTCGGAGGCGCACCACGGTGGCGCCCGCCCCGCTGAAAATGGCGTGGTCCAAACCGAACTCGATCACCTCGGGATGGCGCGACAACAGGGCATGCACCGTTCGTCGCAATGCGCCAATCCCTTTGCCGTGAATGATCCGAACCTGGAGAATCCCCCGCTCTTGGCAGGCCGCAAGATAGTCAGTCACCAGCGCCTTCACCTGCCGGGGCGGAAACGCGTGAAGGTCCAGCACTCCGTCGATCGGCAACTCGATCGGCTCCGAAGGCGGCCAGGGGCCCGTTGGCGGATCAGACACGGCTGCCATCATGGTTCGTAGCGCCCCGCCTCGAATGCCGCTTCGAACATCGCCACGACGTTTGCGGGCGGCACGTCGGCAAGGATGTTGTGAACCTGTTGAAAAACGAAACCGCCGCCCGGCTTGAGTATCGAGACCAGCTCGCGGACGTTGGCGCGGACCTGATCGGGTGTCCCCCCGCTCAGGATGGAGCGCGTGTCACAACCGCCACCCCAGAAAGTCAGGCGCGCGCCGAATTCGCGCTTGAGCTCGCCGGGCGCCATGCCACGACAGGTGATCTGCACAGGGTTGATGGCGTCGAGCCCCGCCTCGATGAGGCCGGGCAGCAGCTCGCGCACTCCACCGCAGCAATGCAGCATGATCTTGATGTGCGGGGCCAGCTCCTTGGTCCGCCGCCACAGGACCTGCTGCCGCGGAAAAAAGAACTCGCGGTACATCCGGGGCGACACCTGGGGTCCGGACTGCATCCCGAGATCGTCGCCGAACAGGATGATGTCGAGATGCGGGCCGGCGGCGCGCATGAACCGTTCGAGGTTGGCGAGGTGCATCTCGACAACGCGGTCGAGGAAGGCATGAGCGCGCGCCGGGCTCCCGGCGAGCAGGTAGAAGAAGTTGTCGTTTCGATAAAGAAACTGGCCCATTTCCAGGAGGTTGCCGCCAAACAGACCCAGGATCGCGCGATCGCTCTCCCGCCGCAGACGACGCGCCCCTTCCGCCAGGACCGCTGCGCCGTCCGGCCCCGCCACCAGCGGGCCCGGCGGCGAGGCGACACCCGTCCACATGCTCTGGCTCAGGACATCGGCAATCCGGTCCAGGTCATCCTGCTCGGCGAACGGCCAGTGCGTCTGCTCGAAATAGAGCACGCCGTCGGGCATCTGGGCGATCACCAGATCGTCCGGGGAAAGGATCACCCAGCGTCCTTCGTCCCGGCGCAGCCGGACCCAGGCCGGCATGAGGCAGGGCGTGCCGTCGGGCAGCACCCATTCCTGCCAGTGCTTGTCTTCAAGGGCGAAGGCCCGCCCAAGCTCGATCGTGTCGATGTGAAACCGATCGAGGAGATCGTCGTCGACGATCGCAAGCTGTTGGACGGGATCGTAGACGCGCACCGGACGCGAGGGGAGTTCGAGGTGCTTCCGGAGTCGGGCATAGGCGATCGCGGCAATGCCGGACGACCGGTGTCCGGACAGATCGAGCGGGACACGGTCGGATGGCCGGTGGTTCAGGGCGGCGAGGACACGTCCGCGGGAGGTCATAGGATCGCGAGGCGCGCCTCGCTAGATGACTGTGTTGTTCGGAATGATCATGTTCTTTGGGATGATGACGACGCCGTCGCGAACAAAGAATCGAGCGTCGTCATAGGAACTGGGTTTTCCGGCGGGCGTGATGACGCAGTTGTCGCCAATGCGCGCATTCTTGTCGATGATCGCGTTCTCGATTCGGGTGTTCTTGCCGATGCCGATGCGCGGATGCCCTTTGTCGAGGTGTCTCTGGATGGATTCAAGCGACTCGAAGTAATCGGCGCCGAGGGCGACTGTGCGGGTCAAGTGGCTGCCCTCCTCGATCCTGCAGCGCAGCCCGATGATGCTCTGGGAAACCTTGCACTGGTTGATGATGCAGCCGTCGGCGATGATGGCATGTTCGATCGTCGCTCCATTGATCTTGGATGCCGGGAGAAAGCGCGGCCGGCTGTAGATCGGCGCGCTCATGTCGAAAAAGTCGAACCGCGGCAGTTCGGCGGCAAGTTCGAGGTTGGCCTCGAAGAAGGAACGGATGGTGCCGATATCCTCCCAGTAGCCATGGAAGACGTAGGCATGCACCCGATGCGTCTGGATCGACGCAGGGATGATGTGCTTGCCGAAGTCAGTCGTGTCATTATCGAGAAGGTCGAAGAGGACCTGGCGGTTGAACATGTAAATCCCCATCGACCCCAAGACATACTGGCCATCCGACGGCACCTCGAGTTCGCTCGTGGAGGAGGGGGGGATGACGAGCGTGTCCAACAGAGCGGGATCCTTGGGCTTCTCGACAAAGCGCACAATCCGCTGCTGGGCGTCGATCTGCATGATGCCCAGACCATGGGCCAGCTCGCGCCGCACCGGGATCGTCGAGACGGTCAGGTCGGCCTCGCTGGCGACATGCCGTTCGAGAATCTTTCGGAAATCGATCCGGTAGAGTTGGTCGCCGCTCAGGATCAACGCATAATCGAACTCGATGTTCCGCAAGTGCCCCAGGTTCTTGCGCACCGCGTCAGCAGTCCCCTCATACCAGGACGTGTCCGTCAGCGTCTGCTCGGCCGCAAGGATCTCGACGAATCCGGTCGTGAAATGATCGAACTTGAACGATGCATACACGTGGCGATGGAGCGAGGCGGAGAGAAACTGCGTCAGGAGGTAAATCCGCCGCATGCCCGAGTTGATGCAATTCGAGATGGGGATGTCGACCAGGCGGTACTTGCCGGCCAGCGGCACGGCCGGCTTGGCGCGCTCCCGCGTCAGCGGAAACAGCCGGGTGCCCTGCCCTCCCCCCATAATAATGCACAGCACCCGATTGGGATCGATCGACCGCATCTTTCCGGACACCATAGAGCAAATCCTTTCTTGCAAGAGTGTTTCAGGTCTTATAGCGGCCCGCCGACTCTTCACGCAAGCCGCATCTCCCGCGCCGCAGCGGTTGATGGTTGCTGCTTTGCATCGCGACAGTGCAATCGCCCGAAGTCTGCGCAGCCGGCGACGAATCTCGGAGCGGAGATTCCAGTGAATTTTTGGCCTTTAACCTTCATTGGGCCTCGATCTGACGCGGGTTTCATGCACCTTCAACTTTGTCCCAAATGTAGGCGGGATATTATTCACATAATTCTTGAATAGTTATATTGACAACGATCAATAGAGGTGTACTATGTAGGCATGTTTCTCTATGCCAACGGCGCCTGGCTCGAAGGCCGTCACGCCCTCATCCAACGGCGCCTGTGGCACGCTCGGCCCGCGCCTCCCAAGGACCAACTCTTTCTCTACGATGTGAGCAGCAGTTATTTGGAGCGCGACTCCAACGCCTTGGCGGCTTGGGGGTATAATCGCGACCACAAGGAGGGCAAGAAACAGGTCGTCATCGGGCTTTTGACCGACAGCCAGGGGGAGCCGGTCTCGATCCAGGTTTATCGCGGCAACACCAACGATCTCAAAACCTTCAGCCAGCAGGTCCATAAGATCAAAAAGTTGGTTCTTCCGGCGACGGTGCCCGAAGCCCAAGTCACCGTAGGCACGCGCAAGAAAATCAACCACGTGC
>MWFF01000038.1 GCA_002071485.1 Verrucomicrobia bacterium ADurb.Bin006
CCGACGCACCGACGCACCGACGCACCGACGCACCGACGCACCGACGCACCGACGCACCGACCCCCAATCTCCCATCTCCGATCTTCGAACTCCGAACTCCGATCTCACACACCGCCGAACCGCCGGTGTCTGCGGGCGTATTCTTCGAGAGCGGCCAGGAACTGGGGCTTGCGGAAATCGGGCCAGAGTGTGGGGGTGACCACGAATTCGGCGTACGAGATTTGCCAGAGGAGGAAATTGCTGACGCGCAACTCGCCGCTGGTCCGGATCACCAGGTCCGGATCCGGGTAGTTCCGGGTGTAGAGATTCTGGGCGACGACCTGCTCGTTGATTTCGGCGGGTTCGATCCTGCCTTCTTTGACTTGGCGGGCGATATTGCGCATGGCCTCGACGATCTCGATGCGTCCGCCATAGCTGAGGGCCAGGATGAGCGTGAGACCGTTGTTTTTGCTGAGAGCAGCCCGGGTGCGATCGATTTGCTGTTGAACGAACTCGGGCAGGCGGTAGGTCTGGCCGATGACTTCGAGGCGCACGTTGTTGCGGTTCAATTCGCCGATCTCGCTCTTGAGATACCGCGCCAGGTACTTCATCAGCATGTCCACTTCGTCCTTGGGCCGGTTCCAGTTTTCGACGGAGAACGCGTAGAGAGTCAGGTACTTGATGCCGACTTCACCCGCGGCGCGCACCACAGCCCGCACCGACTCGACGCCGTTGCGGTGTCCCTCGATGCGCGGCAGGTGGCGTTCCTTGGCCCAGCGCCCGTTGCCGTCCATGATGATGGCGACATGCGTCGGCGAGGAGGCCGCGCCGAACGCGCTGAGGTGAGCCGAGCTCGAGCTCATTTGCGGACGACAATGGTCTGGTCGCGCGCCGGGCCGACCGAGGCGATGAGGAGTTGGGCGCCGGACAATTCAGCCAGGGCTTTGAGGTACTGGCGGGTCCTGGACGGGAGGGCTTTCCAGGTCGTGGCCTTTCCGGTGGGGGTCAGCCAGCCTGGGAAATCGGCGTAGACTGGCTGGCACTGGGCCAAGAGTTGGGCGTTGTTGGGCACATGATCGTAGGTGGCGCCGCCAACGCGGTAAGCGATACAGACCCGGATGGTTTGGACGGTATCCAGGCCGTCGATGTTGGTGATGGCAAGGTCGTCGACGCCGTTGACCATGCAGGCGTGGCGGGTGGCAACCGCGTCAAACCAGCCGCAACGCCGCGGGCGGCCGGTGGTGGCGCCGAACTCGCGCCCCATGGCGTGCAGCATATCGGCGATGTCCTGGCTCTCGGTCGGCAGCGGGCCTTCGCCTACCCGCGTGGTGTAGGCTTTCATCACGCCGACCACCCTGTCCATGCGATGCGGCGGCACGCCCGAGCCGGTGCACGCGCCTCCGGCCGTGGTGTTCGAAGAGGTGACGAACGGGTAGGTGCCGTGGTCGATGTCCAGGAACGTGCCTTGCGCTCCCTCGAAGAGGAGGTTCTGGCCGCGTCGGATGGCTTCATTGAGCATGACGACGGTGTTGGTGACGTAGGGACGCAGCCGATCACCCGCCGCGCGGTATGAGGCGTGGACGCTCTTAAAGGAGAGGGGCTTGGCCCCGAGGGCCTTGAGCACCTCGTTGTTCTCTTTGAGCCGGTCGCGCAAAAGGGCCTCGAACCTGTCCGGGGCGATCAGGTCGATCATCCGCAAGCCGGTTCGGGCCATCTTGTCGGCATAAGCCGGCCCGATTCCCCGCTTTGTGGTGCCGATCTTCTGCTGGCCCTTGCGGACCTCGCGCTGGGCGTCGATGTCGCGGTGATATGGCAGAACCACATGAGCGGTCTCGCTGATGAACAGGTTGTTCGCCGCCTTGACCCCCAGCTTCTTGAGGCCGTCGATCTCCTCGACCAAGGCAATCGGATCGATCACGACGCCGTTGGCGATGACGCACTTCTTGCGCGGACGCAGGATGCCCGACGGGATCAGGTGCAGCACGTATTTCTGGGCGCCGATGAACACGGTGTGGCCGGCGTTGTTGCCGCCCTGGGTCCGCACCACAATGTCGGCCTCCTCGGTCAGCACGTCGATGATCTTGCCTTTGCCCTCGTCGCCCCATTGGGCCCCAATCAGAATTGTGTTTGCCATAGTCCTGTGAATTGTGTCGGGCAGCACGAAAAAGACCCCGAAAAGCCTTCGGGGCCTGCACTCGCCGGTTGCATGCAAACCTAGGAAGCAGTGGGCCGTCCGTCAACGACGGAATCCGCCAATGCCTTCACTACCAGCACGGTGACATCATCGGTCTGCCGCCCGCCGTCAGCAAACGCGCGCGTCGCCGCGCATAGGGCCTTGACGATCACCTGGGCGGGCAGGTGCTGGTGGGACCGGACCACTTCGAGGACGCGGTCCGCTCCGAAGAGGTTCCCCTGGGCGTCGACGGCCTCGGTGACGCCGTCGGTTAACACCACCAGGAGATCTCCGGCATCGAGTGTCACCCCCGGTGCATCCTGGTACCGGGTGTCTTCGTCCAGGCCAAGAGCCGGACCGGTGCGTGCCAATCGCCGTTTCAGTCCGCCGGATGCATCGAGAAGATAGGCCGCCGGATGCCCGGCGCTGCTGTAGAGCAGGGTGCGCGTCGCGGCATCGATTCTCGCAAAGAACACCGTCACGAATCGGTCGCTCTGGCCCAGATCGTCGGCCAGCACCCGATTGGCCCTCGTCAATGCCTCGCACGGGCGCTGGTGATTGAACGCCACAATGCGCAGGTAGGCGCGCGTCTCCGCCATAATGAGAGCCGGTCCCATGCCGTGCCCGGCGACATCTCCCACCACGATGCCCAGACCCGCCTCGGGCATCTCGATGTAGTCAAAATAATCCCCGCCCGCTTCGTCCGCCGGGAACGAGGAGCCTGCAATGTCATAGCCGGGAATGACGGGCGGCTGCTCCGGGAAGAGCCGACGCTGAATCTCGCGGGCGACGCGGAATTCCTCGTCGCGGGCCCGCAAGGCTCTCTCGGCATGGCAGCGCGCGGTGATGTCGCGCATGAAGGCGACGCGCCAGGACCGGCCCTGCCACTCGAGCGCGCTGAATCCGACCTCGACAGTGATCTGGTGCCCATCCTTGTGACGGCAGACCGACTCCCGCATGGGCGCCTGATCCGGGTCGGTGTCCGCGACCTCCGGCTCGGCCGGGGCCGGAGGGTTGGCCTCGGCCCCGAGCAGAAGCGAGACCGGTTGCCCGAGCAGTTCTTCAGGGGTGTAGCCGAACACCGACTGGACGGCGGGATTGACGAAGCCAATGGTCCCTGCGGAGTCCGCCATCAGAATGGCGTCGGGCGAGTAGTGCCAGAGCAGACGGTAGCGCATTTCGTTTTCGCGCATCTGCTGTTCGGCCTGGCGTCGCGCAGCCCGGTTGGCCGCGTCGCGGAGTTCGCGTTCCGTGGCGGGCACCAGCCGCCCGAGCTGGCCCTTCGTCAGAAAATCATGGGCGCCCGCCTTCATCAGGGCCACGGCGGTGGCCTCGCCGATCCCGCCCGAGACGATGATGAATGGCAAGTCGAGGCCGGTGCGCTGCAGCAACTCGAGCGCCTCGGGCGCGCTGAACTGAGGCATTTGATGGTCTGAGAACACGATGTCCCACGGCTGTTCGGCCAGGGCCCGACTCATCGCCTCAGCCGTGTCGACCCGTCGCCACGCGACGTCGTACTGGCCCAAGCGCAGGTGGTTGACGAGCAACACCGCGTCAAACTCCGAGTCCTCGATAATCAACGCCCGCAGCGGCTTCTTCATGGTGCGCCGGCGAGGATAGCCCAGAGCCGAACCTAACAGAAGGGCATTCTGCGCAATTGCGAGCTTTCGCGATCGCGGACTCGAAGCACGCATCGTCCTCACACCGGAGGACGCTCAAGCTGTCGCGGACGGGCTCACGTTCAATGGTCAGGCGCGCCGTGCCGGAGCGCAGGACGACCTCGGCTTCCATGTCGAAAACCTCGCAGGCAGCGCGCGTGAGACTGACTGTGCGCCCGCCGTGCGCCGTGATGGTGAAGCCGGACTCGCGCAGCGGCTGGGACCACGGACCCGACGCGCTCCCGATGGTTCCGGCGCCGCCCTCGATGTGACGAGACGGGAGGAGCACGCGCATCGTGCCGTCGGTGTCGATGCGCGCGGCAAGTGTTTGGCCCCAAATCCCGTAGTCCTCGTGAGGCACATGCTCGGCGTGACACACGGACCCGTGCTGCCACAACTCCCAGGCCTCGGGATCGAGCGCCCGCGCGATGGGCGCACGGAAGATGGCCTGGAAGTTCCGGTTGAGCCCGACCGACGTGCGCGGGCTAGAAGCAGGTGAGACGGTACAATGGGAGTTACTGGACCAGCGCGATCTGCATTTGGTGCGGCGCGACGTTCCGGCTCCGGAAGCGCGGCACCGTGCCAGTCGTGCTGAATGCATCAGAACGAGCTTTGGGAGCTCATGGACCAGAGTGGTACGGGGCGTTCGGTGACATCGTGAACCCATGGAACTGTCTGGCCTTGGCGTCTTGGCGTCTTGGCGTGAGGCCATGAACTGTCTGGCCTTGGCGTCTTGGCGTGAGGCCATGGCGTGTGTTGAGCAGACGGACGGAACACACCATCCGCGTTGCCTTGGATGCATATCATTCGTGGGATTCACGGCACGGATGGGCGATGCACCGGGATTAGGGCCAAAGAGGGCGAACGAGTCGAACCGGTTTCCCGGCATCGTGGTGCGGTGGGAGCCGGGAGCCTGCGTTCTTTGGACCTTGCGTTGGGGCCTGGGACCGGTTTTCGTCTGCCGCTGGTGGAGAAGCCGAATCGACGGTCGAAGATGGCGGCGGGCGCGGCGTGTGGTCACCCGGAAGACATCCGCGCCATCGAGGTCATCTCACCGCGGAAACGCTATTGGTGCTGTAGGCCACCTCGAACTCCTTCTTGAGACCGTCGAAGAAATCCGGCAGGCGCTTCTGAACCTCCTGGCCGATCAGGGCGTTGCGGATTTCGGCTTCGGCCTGGTCGAAGGGCACCTTGCCGGCTGGCGTGCGTTCGAGCACTTTGGCGACGTAAAAGCCCGCGCGGGTGGTGATGATGTCGCTGAGCTGTCCGATCGGGAGGGAAAAGAGGGCGACCCGGAGTTCGGGGTAGGCGATCGCGTCCCGCACGGTTGTGTATTCGCCGCCGTTCTTTTCAATATCCGGATCTTCAGAGACCTCCCGGGCCACTTTCGTGAACTCCTCGCCCGCTTGCAGTCGTTGAATAGCTTTCACGACCCGTTCGCGCCGCGCGGCCTTTTCCGCATCGGACAATTCTTCCCGGGTGAAGCGATCGATGGTGTAGACGAGCAAGGCCTGGACGCGGACGGTCTCCGGGCGTTCGAGTCGGGCGAAGTTGGCCTTCTTGAGTTGAGCGAGTCGCTTGAGCCCCTCGGTATAGGCCACGGCGTTGGTGCCTTCCTCCTTCTCGATTCGCGCCAGGAGTGGAGTCAGATCGCGCACCTGGAGGTCGATGCCCTGCTCGTAGAAGTCGCGCACGTGATCATCAGGCACAACCACCGAGGTTTTGACCTCGCGGTCGATGATCGTTTCGACCAGGGCCTGCTGGTAGGCCCGGGACTCGAAGAGTTCGGGCTTGATTCCCGTGGCAATCAGTTGACGGCGGTAGGCGTCTTCGGAGCGGGCCTTGGACTTCGTCTCGGCGATGAATTTGTCGGCCAGCTCCCTGGCCCGGGCCCGGTCGGCGTCGGTGGCGCGCTTTTCGGCAATGCGAATCATCACAAGGCGCTCGAGCATCTGGGTCACAAGCGATCCGCGCTGGTCTTCGGGAATGGGCTGGCCCCGCGTCGAAGCCAGAGTCGCTCGCAGGCCCGTGACCATCTCGTCCACCTCGCTCTGGCGGACCTCGAAGCCCTTGCCGCGAGCCAGGACGGGATCTTCGAACAGGTCGGCCAGGCGCGAGTCGGACGCCCGGATGTCGGCGGCGATCAGGGCGAGGCCGATCAGCCCGAGACGGACGCCTCGGATCAGGAGCCGGGAGGTGAGATTCGGACGGCGACGTGTATCATTCATGGAATCCAGAGGTGGAATTGGCCTGAGGCGCGCCCTGGCGGGCATTTCTCACCAGTCTTGCTCAACGCGGAGCCGATGTCGGCGAAAGATGCCACAGCCCAGATTTCCGCTGCACCTTTCCATTGGTGAGAAATCCGGGCTAGAGGTGACTTCCCTTTCAGAATTCGTGAGAAACGAGTCAACTTTTTGCGCCGCGCAACGGCGCCGCTTGGCGAGGCGCCGACTGTCGATTGTCATGACCCAAACCCTGCACAAACGATCTGAGGACATGCCTCGTTGGTCCTAGGCGGAGCCTCGCTAAAGCTTGATGACCCGGATGTTCGAGATGTTCGGATCGAGCCGGAATTCATCCAGCACGGCCGTCGGCGGAACACTGTCGAGATTCAGAACGGTCAGGGCCTGGCCGCCGACCTCCTCCCGGTGGAGGCTCATGCTGGCGATGTTGATGTTGTGGCGCCCGAGGATGGTTCCGACGTAGCCGACAATGCCGGGACGATCGGTGTTATTCATCAGGACCAGCACGCCTTCAGGGATGATCTCGACCGTCTGGCTGTCCAGGCGGACGATGCGCGGCAGGTGGAGCGCGCTGAAGAGGGTCCCGCCGGCGGAGACCTTGCCGCCTTCCGAGAAGGCTGCCACATGCAGCCACTCGAGGTAATCGGTCTGTTCGGTCGACTTGACCTCTTCGACCTGCAGCCCCAGACCGGCGGCGAGGGTGCGCACGTTGACCTGGTTGACGTCCTTCCCGCCGGCAAAGGAGAGAAAGCCCTTGAGCACGGCGCGAGTGATCGGATCGGTCGGCACCTCGTTGGCCTGACCGCCGTAGGTGATGACAAGACGATGGTTGCGTTTGACACCCAGTTGAGCAACCAACCGCCCCAGCTTCTCGCCAAGCATCAGATACGGCTTCACCTGGTTGTAGGTGGCCGCGTCCAGACTGGGCAGATTCACCGCGTTGCGCACCGTGCCGTGGAGGAGATACTCCGTCACGGCCTCCGCAACCTCGATGCCGACATTGTCCTGGGCCTCGTCGGTGCTCGCGCCCAAGTGGGGCGTCAGGATCACTTGCGGCAGGGTCCGCAGCGGAGAGTCCTTGGGCAGAGGCTCGGTCTCGTACACGTCCAAGGCCGCGCCAGCCACCTGGCCGCTTTCGAGCGCAACCCGCAGATCGGCCTCATTGATGATGCCGCCCCGGGCGCAATTGAGGACGCGCACGCCGCGTTTCATGCGGGCGAACGCCTCGGCATCGACCATCCCGCGCGTCTCGTCACTCATCGGCATATGCACGGTGAGAAAATCGACCTGCGGATAGAGATCGAAGACGTTCTCGACCACCTCGACCTGGAGCGCCATGGCGCGGGACAGCGTGAGGTAGGGGTCATAGGCGATGACGCGCATGCCGAAAGCGATTGCGCGGCGGGCGACTTCGCTGCCGATGCGGCCCAGGCCGAGGATGCCCAGCGTTTTCGTGTACAGTTCGGTGCCCTGAAAGCTCTTGCGGTTCCATTGGCCCGAGGCCATGGACATGTGCGCCTGCGGAATGCGCCGTGCCAGAGCCATCAGCATGGAAAAGGTCAGTTCGGCGGTCGAGATAGTGTTTCCACCCGGTGTGTTCATCACCACCACGCCCCGCTGCGTGGCCGCCTCGACATCCACATTGTCCACGCCGACTCCGGCGCGGCCCACAACTTTGAGCCTGGGCGCCGCCTCGAGGACAGCCTGCGTCACCTTGGTTTCCGAGCGGACCACCAGGGCGACCGCGTCCGCCACGACGGGGATCAACTCGGCTTCAGGGAGCCGCTTCTCGAGCACCTGGACCTTGAACTCGGCGCGTTGTTGGAGCAAGGCCACCCCTTTCGGTGACACCGGATCGCAGATAATAACCTTCATTTTGACTGAGTCTTTTATGCCGCACGCAACAAGGCGCGCACTCTACCAAACGACCCTCATTGGTCAAATCCTCTGTCCGATTCGCCGCCCATCGCCAGCGCCAATTCATGAAGCCGCAAAGGCCGGAGCGGGGAAGGCTTGTCCACCGCCAACGCGAGTGAAGACGGTATTTGCAGGAGACGGGGCCCTGGCCCACCGCCGCCCCACGCCCAGCTAGCCCGCATATTCCACACCTCGATGGCGCACAGGGCACTCAGACTTCGCAAGAGGACTGCTATGCGGGCTCGAGAAGCCGAGAAGCAAAACCGCGCCAGGTTCGAGCGATCGAGAACTGCATCGCACTGTTCTCATGAGAGACCATTCTCAGGATCGATAGAATGCTCCCGATTCCCTTTCCGGGCGCCGTTTTGCCAGAGCCCGGATGTCAGACTCCGCGAAGCTTTGTGAAACATCCGGGCTAGCGCGCATTTCTCACCGACTTCTGAAGAACGCGGAGTCGATGTCATCGGAACGTGCACTCATGCGCACTCGCCCGCCATCCCGTCGCTTCCGTGCAGGGCGAGGCTCGCATCGAGCCTCTGGCGGGGTGTCAGGCCGGTCTCCAAATGCAGCCGTTCCAACACGGCCCGACCGAGCGTGAAAAGAATCCGATCGCGAATCTCATCAGGCGGCGCGGTGCCGTCGAGCCGGACCGCATACGGTTTGCGGATCGAGAGATAGATGTCGCGCGATCGAGTGAGTGTGGCGAGGGTCTCGAATTCGTTGGCCGCGCTATCCCGAAGGCCGATGCGGGCCAGGCCGACCGTCGGGGCGATATCGAGCAAGATCAGGAGATGCGGCTCGATGGCGATGGCCTCATTGCGGCGGAGGAGGTCCTCGGGGTTGAATCCCCGGGCCCCCTGATAGGCGACTGTCGAGAAATAGTAACGGTCGGTGATCACGATCCTGCCGGCGTCGAGGCTGGGGCGGATCAGCTCGGCCACGTGCTGCTTGCGGTCCTCGATGAACGCCTTCAACTCGTCGGCGGGCGACAGGCGGCCCTTGGCCGCCGACTCGCGCAGCAATTGGCCCCACGGCCCGAGCGTGGGCTCGCGTGTCAGAACGACATCGAGCCCCCGCTCCAGGAGCACGGCGGCAACGGCCTTGGCCTGGACGCTCTTGCCGGCGCCGTCGATGCCCTCGATCGCCAGAAGAAAACCGCCGGGGATCGTTCGCTTCATCGCCGGCGCAGGTCCATCTTGCCGAGCATCTGCTCGACGTATTTCCCCACGAGGTCGGCTTCGAGATTGAGGGCGTCTCCGACCTTCTTTTCGCGCAGGTTGGTGACTTCGAACGTGTGGGGGATGATCCAGACGCGAAACTCGCGCTTGCGCACGGCCGCCACGGTCAGACTGATGCCGTCCAGCGCGATCGACCCCTTGTACACCAGATACCGCATCACCTCGGGCGGCGCCTGGACATCAAGCACCCAGTCCTGGCCGACCCGCTCCCACGTCCGAATCCGCCCCACGCCGTCGATATGCCCCGTCACGAAATGCCCGCCCAGCCGGCTGTCGGCGCGCAGCGACCGCTCGAGGTTAACCAGGGAGCCCGGGCGCAGGAACTGCAGGTTGGTGCGCTGCCAGGTCTCCCGCAGCAGGTCGAACCGCGCGGATGCGCGAGCGCCGCGCCCGGCCAGCTTGACCACCGTCAGGCAACACCCGTTGACCGCCAGACTGTCGCCCACCCGCATGCCCCGCGCGCAGAGCCCAGGGCGCACCGTCAACTCGATCGCCTTGTCGGCCGGGCGAATGTCCACAACCACGCCGGTTTCCTCGACAATGCCAGTAAACATAGACAGGCAGACCATGTTGAGCGAGCCGTCCGGATTCAAGCGAATAAGGCATCCGACCAGAGGAGGGCTGGACAGCGCATCCGCAGGTTGTCGGTGAGAATGGAGCATGCGCCGCGCGGGGCCTGCCTGCCGCGCCTGCCTGTGCCGTGCCCGACACGGCAGACAGGCCGCTGCGCTCTGCGGCGCAGGCAGGGCACGCGGGCTGCAGCGAGAGTCTCCATCCGTCGTAGGCGCGGTGCCCTCACCGGCCGACACAAGCATCGACAACTGTCGGATGCACCGACGGCCGGAGTCTGTCGTTGAATTTCGCCGTTCCGCGGCTAGTCTGATGGCAGTTTGTGAAACAACGCACTGCGTCGGGGGGCTCCCCGCAACTCGATTCGTATGACTGATACAAATGCCGGTTCTGATCAACCGAAGCAGCCGCGTCGCCTTGTGCGATGGGCCGGCGGGCTCGGGGTAGCTCTCGTTTTGCTGGTGGTGGCCCTGTATTTCCTGGCGATCAGCGAACCGTTTGTCAAAGGCGTGGTTCTGCCAAAGGCCGGCGCCGCTCTGGGTGTGGACATTGCCGCGGACGGCGTCTCGATCCGTCCCTTGTCGGAGGTGATTCTGCGCGGCCTCAAAGTCCGGCCCCAAGGCGAGGAGACGGTTCTCGAGGCCGCCGAACTGCGCGCGCGCTACAACCTCGTCTCGATTCTCCGAGGCCTGATCAAGGTCGATGAAATCGCGCTCATCCAACCGGTCGTGCGGGTGACAATGCGTCCCGATGGAACGTCGAATCTGGACGCGTTCACCGGCAGGAGCGGCACGCCCGAGGCCGCGTCGGCCAAGCCCGGTTCTCCGCTGAAGGTGGATGTCAGGATGATCTCGATCGACGATGCCACCGTCCATTTCACCCAGACCCACAAGGACGGCAGCGCAACGTCGGCCGAGCTGGCCGGACTCGATGCCAAGGCCTCGGGGATTCGGAATGGGAGCCCGGCCAAACTCGACCTCGACGGTCGCATTCAGCTTGTGCAGCGCACAGGCACGAATCAGGCCGATGTCGCAGGCACGCTCAGGAGCGCGTTCGGAATCGATCTCGACTCCGACTTGGCACCTGCGCAGATCACAGGGAGCGCGGATTTCGCTGTCACCCGAGCCACCGGAGCGTTCGCCGATGCGTCCGAGTTACAGGGCCGATTGTCGGCGGACTTCAATCTGAGCGAAATCAAGCAACTCGCCATCGCCTTCACCAAGGGCGCCGCCGCCCTGGGGACCGCGAGCGTGAGCGGCCCGTTCGATCCGCTCGAGCAGGAGGGCAAGCTCAAAGTGAAGGTCACCGGCATTGGCAGCGAACTCCTGAGCCTTGTCGGAGGACGTTTCGGCATCTCCTTCGGCGGAACGAAGTTGGCGGCGGACTACGACATCGAGTTGAAGCAGAACGCCCGATTCGTGAGCACCACCGGCTCGATCACCGCCACGAGCTTCAGCGTCGAGCGGGCTGGTCTGAGGACGCCGACAGTCGACTTCAAGCTCGGTTGCGACGCGACCCTGGACCTGCCTCGAACCAACGCCACGATCCGAGCGTTCACCCTTGACGCCACGCAGTCGGGCCGCCCGTTGCTGACGGGCAAGCTGACAAAGGAAATGCTTCTCGATTGGAGTCAGGGGGCCCAGGAAGCCGCAGAGTCCGCGTTGAGGTTGAACGTCACCGAACTGAACCTGGCCGACTGGAAGCCGTTCGTGGGCGACTCCGTCGATTCCGGCATAGTCAACGGCCAGCTCGATATCAACGTTCAGAAGGCCGGGCGCCTGGTGGCGTTTGACCTGGGTTCGAAGCTCGTGGGGCTGACCGGCCGGCTGGGGAGCAATCGCCTTGACCAGGCCGATCTGGCCGTCAGCCTGCGCGGTCAACTGACCGAGTTCGACCGGGTGGATTTCGCGGCGTTGGCTCTGGATATGTTCCAACGGGGCCGGGCTGTGTCCACGCTCAAAGGGTCTGGCAGTTACGTGAACTCGACCTCCGACGCCAACTTCCAAGTCGAACTGACGGCTTCGCTGGCTGCGCTGTCCGAATTGCTGGGTCGGACGGACCTGTCGCTCACCGCGGGCACCGCAACGTTCACCGGAAAGGTCTCACAGAAGAACCTTTCCCCCGCCCAGACCGCCCATCCGAGTCTCGATCAGAGCCTGGCCGGGAAACTCGAGATCGTTGGCCTCATCGGAATCCTTGCATCCAACCGCCTCGATCGTTTCGATATTTCGAGCGATGTCGACGCGTCCTTGAAAAACAACCTCGCCGAAATCCGCAAGTGCGTAGGCAGCATTCGACAAGCGGACAATCCCGCGGGCACCTTCAATCTCACGGGGCGCTATGGCCTGACCAACGGTAGCGGGCAGATCGCGCTCGAGTTCCTGGGTCTGAATCAGAACGCGCTGCAGCCGTTTGTGACCGAGGCGCTCGGCGACAAGACGCTCGCGTCGGTGACGGTGAACGGTCAAATCGCCGGGGGTTACGATCCGGCCGGCGATTCGCGCATCCGGGCTGACGTGCAGATCACCAACCTCGTGGTCAACATCCCGAGCAGCGCGCCGGCGTCCACGCCGCTCGAAGCGCAGTTCACACTCGACACGGCGGTGCGCACCAACGTCGCGGAGATACGCGAGATGCTGCTCACCCTCACGCCGACGTCCCGCGCCGCCAATCGCATCCAGGCCACGGGGCGGGTCGATTTCACCCAGACGAACGCGGCCACCGGCCACCTCGCAATCACGGCCGACGCGCTCGACGCCACCCGCTGCTACGAGATTCTCTTCGAGGAGACGGCGCCTTCCGCATCGGGCGAGTCCGCCGGCGGACGGCCCGGCTCTTCGGGCGCTGCGGACCAGGAGCTGGAAGCGATGACCCTCCCGCTGCGCAATTTCATCGTGGACGCCAACGTTCGGCGTTTCTATCTGCGCGAAGTCGAGATCACGAACCTCGTGGCGCGCGCGAGGCTGGACGGGCAGACGATCGAGGTGAAACCGTTCGATTTGGCACTCAACGGCGGGTCGGTCAGTGCGACGGCAATCGTGGATTTGGGGGTGCCGGGATACAGATACGACGTCGGGTTCAAGGGAACCAACGTCCCCGTGGCGCCGCTGGTGAATAGTTTCCTGCCGGAGCAGACGGGCCAGTTCAGCGGCACCGGCGCGGGCTTCGCACAGTTCCAGGGCGCTGGAACCACGGAAGCGAGTCTGGCGAAGAGCCTTTCCGGCCAGTTCGAACTCACCACAACCAATCTGAACCTGGCCATCGCGAGTGTGGACAATCCAATGCTCAAGGCGCTCGTCAACGTGGTGGTCGGCATCCCTGACTTCATCCGCAATCCCTCGAGCGGCGTCGCAGCGCTCGTGGGCCAACTGACCGGAACGGCCCGCCAGGGTGGCGGCTTTGTGGACGAGATGACCCAGGCTCCAATCGACCAGATCATCGTCAAGGGCGCCGCCGGCAACGGGCGTTTGGAGGTGCAACATGGGTATGTCCAGAGTGCCGCTTTCCACGCAAACGCCGCCGGCACCATCGCGCTGACTGCCCCGTTCACAAACTCGACGATGCGCCTGCCCGTTCAGATCGCGCTCCGCCGAACACTGGCGGACAGAATCGGATTGGCCGGTGACACGCCCACCAACGCGCCCTTCGCCAAACTGCCGGATTTCGTCACCTTGAAGGGCACCGTGGGCGCGCCGGAATCGGACATCAGCCGGACCGTCCTCCTGGCGATGGCCGCCAAAGCCGGCGCGGGGATTCTCGACCGGACCGGTTCGCCCAAGGTCGACCAGGCCGCCGGAATCCTGAGCGCGGTCGGCAACCTGATCGGCGGCGGCGAAGGCACCGCATCGGGAACAAACGCGCCTGCCGCGGGCCAAAGCGGCGCCAATCTCCTCGGAACGCTCAACACACTGCTGGGCGGCGGCGCTCAAGGCCCAAACGCCGCCAGGACGAACACAACCACCACCAATGCGCCGGCAACGCCCGCCCGCGACCCGCTGGGCAACGTGTTGGATCTGCTGCGCAAGAAGTAGGATCAGTTGAGCGCCATGCCCCGGCGGACGTACGTCGGGGTGTCCAGGTCTTCCCCACGATAGACGGTCGGCTCGCTCTTGGCGAACCGGCCCTTGGACACCACTTCGAGTGGCAGCAACTCCTGGTGCATCCCAACCGATTTGCGCCGGCGGCGCCCCCCGACGCGGTCCTGCCGGGCGAGCATCTGCTGCGCCTGTTCCGGCGTCAGACGCGGCGGCGGCGGGACGTACCGGGGAGCTGGACGCTCGCCCGACGCGCCTCCCACGGCATCGAGGCGCTCTTCCCCCGATGTGGGAAACTCGGCCGCGGGCGGTTCGGGGTCTGACGTTGCTCCGGATAACTCGAGCGCGCGTTCCGAATCGGAAACGGGGGCGGCCCGCTTGGTCGCAATCACGGTGACCCCGATGCGATCGCCCAAGGCGGGGTCGATGGCGGCGCCCACGATCACCTGGGCGTGCTCGCACACGCGATTGATCTGTTCCATGACCGCGTTGACCTCTTTCAATGCAAGATCAGCGCCGCCCGCCAGGCTGACCAGGACGGCATCGGCATCGGCCAGAAGACGCCCCTGGTCGAGCAGAGGACTCGAGAGGAGGCGCTCGACAACCTCGCGCGAGCGCGCTTCGCCCATGGACTCGGCGGTGGCGAAGCAGCTCTCCGCCTGCCGCCCCCGCACCACACGGCAGAGATCCGCAAAATCCACGTTGATCAGGCCTTCGCGGGTGATCAGGCGCCACACGCCGGCCAGCCCCTGGCAAAGCAGGTCATTGGCAATGCGGAAGGTCTCGACCAGTGTTGTCTTGTCGTCGACCAGTTTGGACACCTTCTGGTTTGGCAGGCAGATGACAGCGTCCGCCGCCGTCTTGAGCTGGCGCAGGGCCAGTTGAGCCTGGTGCTGCCGACGCTGCCCCTCGAACTCGAATGGCAGGACCGCCAAACCCAGCACCAACGCCCCCTGTTCCCGAGCCACGCGCGCCACCACCGGCGCCCCGCCCGACCCGGTGCCGCCGCCCAACCCCGCCACCACCACAACCAAATCCATCCCCGCACAAAGCTCGTTGAGCGCCGGGGTGTCCGCCTCGGCCGCCGCACGCGCCACGTCGGGGTCGCCCCCCGCGCCCAGGCCGCGCGTCAACGCCGACCCGAGGAGAATCTTCCGGGCGAGCGGACTCGCCCCCAGGAGCCGCGCGTCGGTGTGGACTCCGGCAAAAGCCATGCCGTCCAGTCCGGCGCGGCTCATGTGATCGAGCGCCTGAAGGCCGGCGCCGCCCACGCCGATCACTTGGATGGTCGGGGCGGACTTCGGCATCGGGTGTTGTTCGGCGGCTGAAGTTTCGATTGTCATGGGGTGTTGCGAAACGGTTGAAGAGGCGGCTTGGACAAAAACCGGGGCGCCGCCTCGGGATCAGGAGTCGGTCCACATCTGAGTCAAAGCGCTCTTGAGCCGGCTCGTCCAGGGACGCCGGCGAGAGTTCTGCCCGTGCTGAAACGATCCGAACTTCGCCAGGCCGATGCCCGTCGCGAACTCGGGTTGATCAAGCGTGGCCACAAGGCCGCTGATCGTCTTGGTGCGCCCAATGGCCACGGGCAACCCAAAGACGCGCTCGCCCAGCTTCTGAGTATCCGGCGTGCGCGAGCCGCCCCCGCACAGGAACACACCCGCCCGCAGACTGTCGAGCAGCCCCGCGCGTTCGACCTCGGCCGCGATGATCTCGAAAACCTCCTCGAGCCGGGCCGACATGATCCGTCGCAAGTGCTCGAGGTTGATCGACCGTTCGGGCAGGCCGAAATCGTTGGGCAATTCAACAGTCCGCCCCCGCACGCCCATATCGACCAACGCCGAGCCATGCTCGATCTTCAACGCCTCAGCGCGGCTCATCGATATCTTGAGCCCATACGCCAGATCGTTAGTCACATGGTCGCCCCCGACCGCCAGAACGCCGGTGTGCTTGATGATGCCGTCCGCATAGACCGTGTACTCGGTGACACCCGCGCCGAGATCGATCACCAGGGCGCCCAACTCCTTATCCTGAGGCGTCAAAACGGCCAGCGACGAGGCGATGCCGTTGAACACAATATCCTCGACCTCCAATTGAAGGCTCTTGACGGCCCGGATCGGGTTTTGGAGGCGGTTGGTGATGCCGTGGATCACGTGGACATCAACCTCGATCTGAGCGCCCACCATGCCGACCGGGTTGAGCACGCCATCCTGGCTGTCGACGATGAAGTGCTGGCGCACCACGTGGACCGTGTGCCGATCCGCCGGCAGGTTGATTGCCTTGGCGTTCTTGATCACGTCCCGCACGTCGTCCTCGCCAATATCGCGATCGACCGACGGGATCGTGTGGCGCCCCCGGTTGTTGAAACTTCGGATGTGGCTGCCCGTCACGCCGAGGTAGACACTCCGAATCTCCACATCGGCCATCTGCTCCGCCTCCGCGATCGCATAGCGCACATCCTCGATCACCGCACTGGCGTCGACGATCTCCCCTTTGCGCGTCCCCCGGGACCGGGCCTGCCCCAGACCGACAATGCTCAAGGCGCCTTCAGGGCTGACGTCGCCGACGACGGCGCACACCTTGCTGGTTCCGACCTCGAGCCCGACGATGAGATGCGTGGAATTGTTAAACATGCTTGCGACGCAAACGAGGCAGTTTTTCGGTGCGCGGCTTGAGCGGCGGCACTGCGCTCGACTCGAACCACAACACCGGACAGTTGTTGGTGACGGCCAAATCCAGAAAAGCCACAGCTTTGTCCAATCGCTGGCCCGCCTGGCGCACCAGACGCCAGCGATCGAGGCCGGACGCCACCCGGTCGTACGCCAGCGTGATCTCCGCCCCCCCGTCGGTCGTCACCCGCAAAACGTCAGGCGAAGAGATGTCAATCACCGCCAAACCAACCTCCCGGGCAAGCGGCGACGACTCGAACGTGGCAAGCAGTTCGAGAACGGCGCGCACAGGACGACTCTCAAGGGCCGCGCCGGGGCGCAAATCGGCGTTGTTCAACCCCCGGAGAATGGGCAGGGCGTCGAATGCCCGAACCACCGCGGGACTCGACGGGAGCGTCGGCAAGGGCGGCATGATCACGCCCGCGCGGTCCAGATAGAAGACCGCAGGCGCCACGCCGGCCTCGCCTTCGGGCTGAATGGCCTGAATCTGCAGGATCGGGTCGCGTTCCTTCACCTGAATCCGAAGAACATGAGGCAGAACGCGCTCGACCGACACCGATTCCACCTGGGCAATCAACTCGATCTCACGACGCACCTGGGTCATGTCAATCAACAGCAGATTGTCGCCCTCCCGAATTCCGGCCAGTTGGCGAATCTGCTCCGGCTTGAGCCAGATTCCATCCGTGGCGATCTCCAGGCTCGTCAGGGCAAACAGACCGATGTCCATCAGACGCTGCCGCGCCCACTGCCAACCCCGCTGCCCCAGCCCGGCTGCCACAACCGCCAACATCGCCACCAACAGCGCGAACACAACCCGGTGCCGACGCGCCTGTCGCACAGGCCGAACGCGCATCTTCACATCAAGCACCGACCCGCGCCCGGCGCGGCGGTTCTTTGGTTTGCCCCAAAGTCCCATAGGCCTTTCAAGGAGTGGACCGGCACGCCGCAGGCGCGCGCCTGAGCGCCAGGTCGACCATCTTCTGGCACAGGCCAGGAAAACTGTAGCCCACAGCCGCCGCCGCCCGAGGCAACAAACTCAGTTGCGTCATCCCCGGCAACGTGTTCACTTCCAGAACGACCGGATGCCCCGCCGACGGCACCATCACGTCGACCCGCGCGTAGTCCCGTCCGCCAATCGCCCGGAACGCCCCAAACGCCGCCGCCCGAATCCGTTCCTCCGTCGGCGGATCGACTCGCGCCGGCAGAAAGCACTCGGTCGCCCCCTGCGTGTACTTGTTGCGGTAATCGAGCGGACCCTGCTTCGGGCAGACCTCGATGATCGGCAAAACCTCGCCGTCCAGAATGCCTACGGTCACCTCGCGCCCCACAATGCGCTCCTCCATCAGCACTCTGCGATCGTACCGGAACGACTCCGCCAGCGCCGGCCCCAGACCGTCCAGGGAGTCGACGATCTGCAGCCCCACGCTCGACCCCTGACACACCGGCTTCAAAACAACGGGCGGCTGCCAGCCAGGCGGCCAGGTCGCATCCGGCGTGTCCAGGACCGTGTATCGCGGAGTCGGCACACCGGCGCCCACACAACGCTCCTTGGTGAGGACCTTGTCAAACGCCAGCCGGCTGGCTTCGGCATCGCTCCCCGTGTACGGGACTCCCAACACCTCCAACCGCCTTTGCACTGTGCCGTCTTCGCCGTACGTCCCGTGCAGCACAAGAAACACCACATCCGTCTTCTGCGGCAACTGCCACCCGTCGTCGAGCGGATCCAATTCCTCGACGGTGTGGCCCAGCCCGCGCAAGGCGTCGACGACGGCCCGGCCAGACCGCAGCGAAACTTCGCGCTCGGCCGATGGCCCTCCCAGCATCACAGTGATCCTCAATGGCATACAGTCTGCCGGCCACAGGCCGGCTCTCGGCTAATCCTCTCCGACGATCTTGACTTCGGTTTCAAGCGCAATCCCCCGCTCGCTCTGCGCGCGCTCGCGAATCCGCTCGATCAATACGAGAATGTCCCGGGCGGTCGCGCCCCCGACATTCACAATGAAATTGCCGTGGATGGGCGAGACCTGCGCCCCTCCCACACGCTCGCCCTTGAATCCCAGCTCCTCGATCAGTCTTCCGGCGGCAATCGACGCCGGATTCTTGAACACACACCCGGCGCTGGGCTGCCGGGGCTGCGTCTCCAACCGCCGCCGCCTGTAACCCTCGCTCCGGTTCTGAATCGACTCGGGGTCCGAGGGCTCTCCGCGCAGGACAGCCGACAGCGCAATGTGGTCCGCAAAGAACGGACAGTCGCGATACCCGGCCGCGAGATCGGACGATCCCATCTCGAGCACATTCCCACGCCGATCCATGATTCGCACACGCTCGAGAATCTCGAAAAGCCAACTCCCGTTCGCCCCGGCATTCATCCGCAACGCCCCACCCAGACTCCCGGGGATGCCTTCGAGAAACTCGAATCCGCCGAGATTCTCTCGCCGCGCCGCCGCCACCACCGCCTTCAACAGAGCCCCCGCCCCGGCACTCACCCGCAAACCCTCGCACGCGATCGCGCTGAAGGCCGGCTGCGCAAGACCGATCACCACGCCACGATACCCGCCATCCCGGACCACCAGGTTCGATCCGCGCCCCAACACAAGCCAATCGACTCGCCGCTCCCGGCAAAACGCCAAAATCGCAGCCAAATCCCGCTCCTGGGCCGGCTCGACATAAAGGTCCGCCACCCCACCAACCCGCAACGTCGTGCGCCGCGCGAGGGGTTCGTCGAGCCGAATGACCGCCCCGCCAGACAGCAGGAGCGCAAGCTCTGACGCGAAAGCCGCGTCAGGCCGCCCCATCCCTCGGTGCGCAGCCCTCAACTCGGCCAACGGGCCTGGGGCGACCCCTGACTCTGCGGCGCGTGGCTCGATCGTGCTCATAGCGAGGGATTCGAGCCCGCCGTTCTCAATCCCACAACGGGCGCAGACGCACCCGACCGCTCGGTGGCCGCCGCGGACGCCTGCAGAGCGTCAGGCAGAGCGAGAAAGATCGTCTCCGCAATCCGCTCTGCTGCGTCGGGCCGATGCCATCGCGCCAAAGCCGCGCTCATCGCTTGCCGAGTCGAGTCGCTGCGCACAAGTTCGCGAATCTGCCAGATCAGCCGATCGGGCGTTGCCTCGTGCTGGAGTAGGAGACGCGCTGCGCCGGACACTACCAGGGCATGGGCGTTGTGAAACTGATGGTTGTCGGCGGCGGACGGATAGGGAATCAGCACGGCCGGCAGCCGCAGGGCGGCGAACTCGGCTAGGGCCGACGCCCCCGCGCGCGAAATCGCCACGGTCGCCGCCCCCAACGCCAGCTCCATTTCGATCAGGAATGGCTCGACCACAGAACGCCGCTGCTGTGCGGCGTAGGCCCGCCGCACGGTTTCGATGTCGTCGGGGCCTGTCAGGTGGACAAATTGCAGCTCGGGCTCGGTCAGCGCCAAAGCGGGCAGCAGACGAACCACCGCCTGGTTGATCGCGCGTGCCCCCTGGCTTCCCCCCACAATCAAGAGAACAGGACAATCCGGCCCCAACCCGAGGCTGTGCCGACAGGCGGCAGAATCGACGCCGAGCAAAGCCGACCGCACCGGCATGCCGGTGACCAGAATCTTCCGGTGCCGCAGGCGCGCGGCGGCCTCGGTGTAGTTTACAAAGGCCTGATCAACCATATGAGCCAGCCAGCGGTTGGCACGGCCCGGAATGGCGTTGGCCTCGTGAAGATAGGTCGTCGCCCCCATGCGCCGCCCAACCAGGATCGGCGCCGCACTGGTGAATCCGCCCATCGCCAGCACAGCCGAGGGCGGACGGCTGTGAAACAGCGCGCGCGCTTGTCTGAGCGATCGCGTGAATCCGCGCAGAAATCGTCCCCATCCTCCCTTCTCGAGGCCGACCGCTTCAAGTGAGGCCACCTCGCTTCCACCGGCCGCACCCAGGGCGTTTCGGTCCACCTCCTTCGTCGAAGTCAGCAAGAGAACGTCAGCCCCCCGCGACCGCAGCGCCTCGGCGACCGCCAATCCCGGAAAGAGGTGCCCGCCCGTGCCGCCACATGCGATGGCGATCCGCGGCCGGCAGCGGTTCGTCTCGATGTGTGATGAGGCCATGGGTGCAGAGTCTTTGAACTAAGCCGTTTGCGGTTGTCCGAGCTCTTCCAAACGCGGATCGGGCGCCACCCGGCACTCGTTGGCCCGGCCCACGCTCACCAGAATGCCGGTGCAAAGAAGCACGATGGCCAGATTCGAACCGCCGAAGCTGATGAATGGGAGAGCCAGGCCTTTGTTGGGCAGGACCGAGGACACCACACCGAGGTTGATGAATGCCTGCAGACCGACCAGGAAACTGATCCCCGTCGCCAACAGCCGGCCAAACGGGTCGCTGGCCTGACGGGCGATGCTGACACCGCTCAGGAAATAGAGCAGGAAGAGGACAATCACAACCAGGGACCCGACGTATCCGAACTCTTCTCCGATAATGGCGAAAATGAAATCGGTCTGCTCCTCGGGAAGCGGATCCTTCTGCAGGCTCGCGTTCAGACCCACACCGGTCAGTCCGCCCCGCCCCAGGGCGAGTTTAGCCTGCCACGCCTGAAAACCCACCCCCTGGCGCGTGGTGTCGGGATTGAGCCAGGCGTGCACCCGGTCAATCCGCACGGAATTAAAGGCCAGGAAAGCGCAAAGAGACCCCATCCCGAAAAGCACGGGTACCGCCAGGTGCGTCATGCGCGCTCCGGCAACCACCAGGACCACCATGGACGTCGCCCCCAGCAGAATCGCCGTCCCCCAATCCGGCTCTACGAAGATCAAACCCGTGACCAGGCCAATGAGCATGCCCGGCACAACGACGCCGTACCAGAAAGAGCGCATCACCCGTTCGTTCACGGCCCCGTAGTGCGCCAAGGCCACCAGCAGCGCCAGCTTGGCAAACTCCGACGGCTGAAACTGGACCGGACCCAGGCGGCACCAACGGCGCGCGGCCTTAACCTCGACGCCGGCAACCATGACAAAGACAAGCAATCCGACCGCCACCAGCAGCAGGAACCAACTCCAGGCACGCAGCCGGCGGTGATGAATCTGGGCCAACAGAAACGCACCCCCCAGCCCGAGCCCCGCCGCCACGATTTGACGCGACAGGTACGTCAGGCTGGCGTTGGGCGGGCTGATGCTGAAGAGCGTCAACATCCCCAACGACAGCAGGGCCAGCGCGGACGCCACCAGGATCGTCGTGGAAAGCCTCATCACAGACTCGATTTCATTCTTTGCCCACGCCGCAACCGCACACGGTGATGCCGGGCGCCCCGGCGGCAGAACACGGAACCGGCTTGAGGACGGCCGGCGCCGCGCTGCCTGCCGGGGCGCTCGCGCCCCTAGCGCGGCGGAAGTCCGGTCTCAGCCGTGCCCATCTGTCCGGCGGGCGCGGCGGCCGGAATCTTCAGTTTCTGACCAACGAGAATCCGATCAGTCTTCAAGTTGTTGGCGGCGCGGAGTTCCTTGACGGTGACCCCGTAGGTCTTGGCGATCCGGGTCAAGTTCTCTCCGCCTTTCACAACGTGCGTGGTCGTCTTCTGAGCGTCCGCATCCTCAGCCGGAGTCGCCCCGCCGCTCTGTAAGGCGGCGGCCGGGATCAGGACCTTGTCGCCGATCTGCAATCGGAGGGGCTCGATGCCTGGGTTGGCCTGCAAGAGCGCAGCGAGCGAGATGCCATGGGTCTTGGCTATTTGGCCCAGGGTGTCGCGCGCCTTGACCACGTACTCGGTGGTGCTCGGGGGCAACGTCGGCTGCACCGATTCCACAGGCGGCGGTGGCGTCGATGTCATCCACGTCTCGTTGGTCGGCACGCTCGGGGTCAACGCCACCCCCGGGTGAGCATAGGGATCGCCCGTCAAGGCCGGCTGGGTTGTCCCCGGACCAAACAGCGCCACGTTGGTGGGCACGGACGGGGCGACATCGATAGGCGGAACCGACGGGGTCACCGTGTCACGGCCCGCAAGGCTCTGGTCGACCGTCTTCGGTTTGCAGCCTTGAAGCAGAAGGCCGCCAAAAAACACCGCGTGCAATGCGATGATCGAGATCACTGCGAGGCGGACATTGGACTTGCCCCTGGCCTGCTGGCTCAGCGGACTCAAGGGATTGATTGGACTTGGCGTGTTCATAGGATGCGAGCGCGCGGCTGCGCGGATCTGGAGTTGAGGAGTTGACTCGGTTGTAGTTTCGCCCCGGCGTTTTCCCTCAAAAAACGTCGAGGCAAAAGATCGGACCCCGGATGGCTCTCGTGCAGTGGTCGACCGCTGCGCATCCCCTGGACAGCGAGGGCGGACTCCGCCTCCCGTCGAGCATGCGGCGTGGCCGACCACGCGGCGTGTTCGCAGCCGGGCTGAGACACCTCACCCTGATGTTGGCCGTCCGGAAACATCTCGGAATACGAATAAACCGGCGAGGGCAAACCTGCAACGCCGAACACGGCATTTTGAGCCGCGGCAAACGCATTCCTCCCCCACGCCCAGGCCTGCCGGCCCGGGGCGGCTGCCGCTCTGCATCCGCCGGAACGTACGCGCTCGATTGCCTTCGATTTCCCCGTTGTTGTCTGTGGCTTCATGTCCTCGCACGGTTCCCGTTCAACGCAGCTTCAGGCTCGCCAGGGCCAGCACAGCGCAGAGCACACACAGGATGTAGAAACGGGCGACGATCTTCGACTCGTACCAGCCCAGCTTTTCGAAGTGATGATGCAGCGGCGTCCGCAGGAACACGCGCTTCCCAACGCCCCGAAAACGCCGGTAGCACTTGAAACAACCGACCTGGATGATCACCGAGACCGCCTCGGCGACAAAGACGCCGCCCGCAATGAACAGAACAAACGGCTGATGCGCCAACACCGAGATGATCCCGAGTGTCCCCCCCAGCGCCAGCGAGCCGGTGTCCCCCATAAACACCTGCGCCGGATGGCAGTTGTACCAGAGAAACCCGAGCGACGCTCCAAACATCGCTCCGCAAATCACGGTCAGCTCCCCGGCGCCCGACACCGCGGGCACCCTCAAATACTCGGCAAACTGCGCGTGGCCCGCGACATAGGTCACGATCAGAAGAACCGCGGTCACGATCAGCGTGCAGCCGATCGCTAGTCCGTCCAAACCATCGGTGAGATTGACCGCGTTCGAGCTGCCGACAATCGTGAACACCGTCACAGCCATCCCGAGCACCGGCGCGCCCGCGGTGATCGGATGCTTGTAAAACGGCACGATCACCGACGCGATCAGCTTCCGCGTGTCGGGCAGGTACCACAGGTAGCCCGCGATGAACAGGGCCAAAAGCACCTGCACCCAGAGCTTAACCCGGCCACGCACACCCTTGCCGTCCTGCAACGCAATCTTCGCGTAATCGTCGTAGAACCCGAGACCCGCCAATCCCACGAGCGAAGCCAGGGTCAACACCGTCAGCGCATTCCATTGCGCCCAGAGCAGGACGGTCAAATCGATCACCACCACGATCAGAAGCCCCCCCATGGTCGGGGTGCCCCTCTTGTCCAAGACCCGGGCTTTCAAGTCCCCACTCGCATCAGCCGCGTCCCGGTACTCCTGGCCGAATCGAAGCCGCTTGAGCCAGACGATGACCTTGGGACCAAGCCACCAGCTCAAGAGAAGAGCCGTCACCGCCGACCCGGCCGTGCGAAAGGTGATGTACCGAAACAACCGCAACGCCGAAAGCGTCTCCTCCCACCCCGTCCCCTGGGCGCTCTGCTGCAAGTATTGGCTCAGATAGTAGAGCATGACCCCTCAGATGCCGCCGCCCGCCCACGCAGCCTTCAAACCCTCGATCACACCTTCGAGCCGCGTTGCGCGCGAAGCCTTCACCAGCACAAGATCGCCCGCACGCACCGCGCCCGCGAGAGTCAACGCAGCCGCCGACGCGTCCTCGCATTCGACGACGTCCCGCAACCCCGCATCCCGCGCCGCTTGAGCCATCACGGGAGCCATCCGGCCAACGGCAATCAACTGATCCACGACACCGGCGGACCGCCGGCCAACCTCCCTGTGCGCCTCGGCTGCGTGCCCGCCCAACTCGGCCATGTCCCCGAGAACAGCCAGACGCCGCCCCGGGCACGGCAAGGCCCGCAGCGTGTCCAGCGCCGCGGTCATCGAGTCCTCATTGGCGTTGTAGCAATCCTCCAACACGGAAATCCCGCGCCACTCGGAAAGTTGCAGGCGCAGGCGCGGGAGCCGAAAAGCGTCGAGCCCCGCCTGCATCTGCTCGCGCGTCAGTCCGAAATCCGCCCCTACCGCCAACCCCAGCAAGGCGTTCACGACCTGATGCCGCCCCCAGGCGCGGATGCGATACGTCCCGCTGCAATCGGCACGCGGCGCCCGCACCCTGAAACGCATCCCCTCCGCATCGGTGTCGACCCCCGTCGCCTGCCAGTCCGCGTTTGCCCCCCACCCGGCCCGCACGACCGCAGAGCGGGTGCGGGCCACCACGTCCTCCATCCTCGGCGAGTCGCCATTGACATAGAGCGTGCCGGACGCCGGAAGCAACTCCGCCAGCCAGCCCTCCTCGTCCACCACACCCGCCAGATTGCCGAAGAACTCGAGGTGTTCCCGACCCAGACTGGTGAGCACTCCGTGCGTGGGCTGGATTTGCCCCAGCAGCAGGGCCAGCTCTCCGGGGTGATTGGTGCCCGCCTCGACCACGGCCACCTGGTGGCGCCGCTCGACACGCAGAAGCGTCAAAGGCACGCCAATGTCGTTGTTGAAATTGCCCTCGCTCGACAGGCTGGCGTAACGCTGAGCCAACACAGCGGCAATCAAGTCCTTGGTGGTCGTCTTGCCGTTCGAACCCGCTACCGCCACGACCGGCAAATCGAAACCGGAACGATAGGCCGCCGCCAAATCCCCCAAGGCCCGCCGGGTGTCGTCCACCACCACCAGGGCGCAGCCCGCAGGCGCCGCGATCCGACGGCTGCGCGCCCCCAGCACCGCGATCGCCCCCCGCTCGACGGCGGCCCCGACGTGCGCGTGCCCGTCATGGCGATCCCCCACCAGCGCCACGAACAAATCGCCCGGCTCGGTCTGCCTCGAATCGGTGCCCACGCGCCGCACGACCAAATCCGGAGCGCCGGCGAGGATGTCGCCGCGGCAGGCTGCCGCGACCTGATGAAGGGAGAGAGGTTCCATCCCGGGCTCAACGCATGATGGTGTGAGGGAGCGCATCAACGCGTCGCGGATGAGGCCGGCAAACCGTGGGCCGTGCGCGACGTGACGCGCCGGTGCGCCAGTTCCGCCGACAGCTCACCCTTCGCGTCTCCTTCGGTCTCCGGCGTTAGGTCCGGCGGAATCCGCAGGTACGCGGCGGTTCGTTCGGCAATCGCCCGAAAGACCGGCGCCGCAACCACGCCGCCCGTATGCCCCTGGCCGGCGCTCTTGTCCGGCTCGTCCACTCCGACCAGGATGCACAACTCCGGACGATCCACAGGCAGAAAGCCGACAAAGGAGGCATAGTAGTACTTTCCGGACTTGTAGGTGCCGTGCGTGTACTTCTCGGTCGTGCCTGTCTTGCCGGCCACACTGTAGTAGTCGAGCTGCGCCCGCATCGCCGTGCCGTCGTCGCTCACCACCGACCGCAGCGCGCGCTTCATCTCGTTGCAGGCCGATTCGCTCACAACGCGCCGCAGCGGGTGAGGCGAGAACTGACGCACGATGCGACCGGCCCCATCCTGCAGCCGTTCGACCAGTTTCGGCTGCATCAGGACGCCCCCATTGGCGATCGCCGCCATCGCCATCGCCATCTGCAACGGAGTCGTCGAAATCTCGTGTCCGATCGGGATTCGAGTGATCGAGATTTGGCTCCAGGTCTTGGGCGGGAGAATGCGTCCGCGCGCCTGGGCATCGAGGGGAATGCCGGTGATCTGGCCGAATCCGAAATTGGTGATGGTGTTGTACAGGCGGGCCTCGCCTAGCCGCAACGCCGCCTTCGCTGTGCCGATGTTCGACGAGTGGGACACCACCTCCTCGAATGACAAATACCCGAACGCGCGATAATCGCGCAGCCACTGGCCACCGTAAAACCACCGCCCGTTCTCGCAAAACACGGTCTCGTTCAGCGTCAGCCGCCCGTCGCTCAACGCTGTTACGATCGCCACGACCTTGAACGTCGAGCCCGGCTCGTAGGTGTCAGCCGTCGCGCGATTGCGCTGACCGTTCGCCGCGCGCCCGGGCTCGTTCGGATCGAATGTGGGCAGATTGGCCAGCGCCAGCACCTCGCCGGTGTACGGACGCACCACCAAGGCGCACATCCCCTGCGGCGATAGACGCTCGAAACCCCGGGCCAGTTCGTCCTCGACAATGTTCTGAATGTTGGCATCAAGCGTCAAAACCACGTCCAAACCGTGTGTCGGCGCCATCTCCTCGCCCCGCTTGCGCCACCCGTGCACTCCGCTGAGCATGTCGTCGAGAGTCAACTCGATGCCCGTCACGCCATGATCCTCGAACACGTTCCCGTGATCGGTCTCCGCCTCGCCCCCGGCCGTGAATCCGATGACATGCGCGGCCAACGACCGGCTCGGATACTGGCGCAGGTGGTCCTCGGAGGCAAAGACGGCCCGGGTGCGCAAGGTCTTGACAGCCCGCTTGAGACTTGTGCTCAACTGCTTGCCTTCGAGGCCCAGGTCCAGATCCACCATCGCCCGCTTTACCCGCTCCCAATCGTCGACCGGCACCTTGCGCTTGAGAACCACATACTGGTTGGTCCGCAATACCCCGTTGGTCGACATCGTGACTTGCGGGAGGAGCTTCTTCAACAGGCCCGGCTCCGGTACCTTGAGCAAAGGCGCGAGGGTCTTCGCCACCAACTCGTGGTGATCATAGATCAGCGACGGATCGGCACACACCGTCTTGGCCGGAACGCTCGTGGCCAGAACCGTGCCGCGCAGGTCCAAAATGGCACCTCGCCGGGCCGGACGCGGCTCGTTGCGCTGCAGCTTCTTCTCGACAATCTGCGCCAGCTCCTCGTGCTCGACAATCTGCAGCCAGGCCAACCGGCCCGCCAGCCCCACAAAGCCAAGCACCAGCAATGTCGCGAGACCCGCGATCCGCCGTATCGATTGGGTGTTGACCAGGTGCACAGTGTCGATGCCTGTTCAGGGCCGCCGCACCGCCATGCGCAGCGTGTGAGAGGAAACCACCGCCGCGCCGGGTTGCCCTTCGGGAATCCGCAGGATTTGCTCCGGCTGCGGCATGACCAGTCCCAGATTCAGATTGCGCACAGCCGCTTCCAGCGCGCGCGGAGATCGAAGCCCGTCCAGTTGTTGGTCCAGAAGCAGATTGGTGCTGCGCAACCCTTCCAATTGCGCTGTGGCCGCCTGAATCTCGCGTCCCAACTGCGCATTGCGATTGCGGTGCCAGATGTACCCCATCCCCGATCCACAGGCGAACAGACAAATCCCCACCGCCAGCAGAAGGGGGGCGACGCGAACGCCCGCGGAACGTGTTTTGCGCTTTCTTGCCATGCCGAGTTACCCGAGTTTCTCCATGACCCGCAAACGGGCGCTCCGGGCGCGCGGGTTGGATGCGACCTCCGCCGCACTGGGCGCCACCGGCCCGCGATTTACCCACGCCAGCAGGCTCGCCCGCGGCCGCCGCCACTCCGGAATGTCCGCGTCACCCGTCACTTCGTACTCCCGCGCCAATGCTTGTCCAAATCGTTTCACAACCCGGTCCTCGCCCGAGTGAAAACTGATCACCGCCAGCCGGCCGCCAGGCTTCAAGACCGCCCACGCAGCGTCCAGTCCGAGCCTCAATGACCCGAGTTCGTCGTTCACCGCCATGCGCAAGGCCTGGAAAACCCGCGTCGCGGGGTGGATGCCCTGCCCCCCACGCGGCGCCACCCGCTCGACCAGATCCGCCAACTGCCGCGTCGTCCGGAATGGTGTCCGACGACGCTCCCATTCCACCGCCCGTGCCACCCGCCACGCCCGCCTCTCCTCGCCCAACTCGCGGAAAATCCGGGCCAGTTCGGTGACCGGCCAGTTGTTCACAAGATCCGCCGCCGTGTCGCCCCGACGCTGATCGAGCCGCATGTCGAGCGGTCCATCGACCCGAAAACTGAATCCGCGCCGGGCGCAATCGAGTTGGTGCGAACTGACACCCAAATCCAGCAGCACACCGTCACTCGATCCCGCGGGAATCCACCCGCTCAGGTCCGCAAAGTTTCCCGATCGGATTTCGAATCGGCCCGCGAACCGACCAAGCCGGGCCGCGGCCGCCGAGACCGCAGTCGGATCGAGGTCACAACCCAGGAGCCTTCCCGCAGGTGAACTCCGTTCCAGCAGGGCTTCCGCATGACCCCCGCCTCCAATCGTGCCGTCCACATACACTCGTCCTGTTCGCGGCTCCAACGCCGCCATGACTTCTTCAAGCAGAACCGGCTGATGATAGTCGTCTGCCACGTTCCATACGCCGCGCCGGCGGCCTACCGGGACAACCCCGATCGGCTCTCAAACCACCGCCGCCAGAAAGAAGCCCGCGCAGCCCAGCTCGCACCATCGGCCTCCTCTCGGCTCACTGTCGCTCCTTGCCCGCATGGCCCCCCCGCCGTCGCAGTCTGTGACTTCACCCCAGCACAAGTCGGAGCACAAACCAACTCCAAATCCGCGTCGTGCAGGTCGTTCCTCTTCACCTGCACCGTCGCCAACGACAACTCCCCCTGCGCCGCCATGCGCGCCGGGCGCGATTTGGACCTCAGCCCGAACCCTCCCGACCACAGCAGACCGCGAAACAGCCCGGCAGGCTCGCGCCGCACAGGTGCCTTTGCCCGGTCCGCCCTGCCCGCATCCCCCCGCTGCCCGGACTCGATCGGCTCCTCCCTGGCAGCCGACCCGCCAGGCGCAGGCCCTCCATCCACCACCGCGTTCGGACCGCGATCCTCTGCAAGCCGCGAGAACAAAGGCCCCAGTCGGGCCGTCTCCGGATTGACAGGCCGCCGCTTGACCGGTTTGGCCTCGAAGTGCGGCAGGAATCCATGCGTGCTGTCCTGAAACGGGCGCGGCGCCTTCCGCACCCCCATGAAACTCCTTCCTGCAGCCAAAAGTTGAGAGGGCGTGCTCATGGCTAAATCAACGCGAGTGCTGCAGCCGTGTTTGCTTCATCCTCGGCCCGGACGATCTCGTAATGCTCCGGCGACCAAATCTGAAATCGGTCCAGCATCCCAACCAGAACGGCTTTCTTCCGTATCCCGGCTGCATCGGCGAGCCCCTTGGGCAGACACATCCGCCCCGCATTGTCGAGCGTCACCACATCCGACGCGCGCGTCAGCGATCGCCTCAGCGCCTCTGCATTCGGATCGGAAAACGAGAGTGCGCTCACTTTGTCGTTCAGTTTCTGGAACGCCGCGGGCGGCAATACCAAAAGACAAACCGGCTTCTTCGGAGTCGGCTGCCAGCGCAACAAGTAGAACTCGCAGCCTTCCCCGCCATCCTCCGGCCGCCACTTGGCGGGCACTTGAAGACGGCGCTTTTCGTCCACACCGAATTCGTATTCGGCGAGATAAAAAGTCGATTTGCTCGATGCGCCAGACATTGACAACGAGAACTCCAAGTTCACCACTTGGGAGCCACAAGGCAACACTGCTACCCACTTTGCCCCACCTAGTCAATAGTTTTCTGCGTCCAAATTGTTGTCTCAACACTTGTCAGGTCTTTCGGAACTCATTGCTTCTTGACCGCTTACAATGGCCTCCTTCCTCGGCGTGCAGCCATCCATCCTCCTCATGTGGCGAGTTCCTCCAGAAGTCCCGCCTCCCACCAGGGCAGTTGAACTCGACGCATCGGCCTCTCGCGAAATGCCACGCACCCCCATTTCGGCTTTTGCTTCACGCGGGAATTAGCTTTGTAGCGGTCTGCGGAAGAAAACCTCTGGAGCGTAGCCGAGCTGGGGTTGGGGGCGTTCGAGGCAGGGATTGTCGGAAGTCCAATTCGGTCAGTCTCGGGATCAATCTGTGTTCCGTCCTGAATCGGTGTGGAGTCTATCCCTCACAGATTCAGGGCGGAAACGGGTCAGTTCTCACAATCGGCAATCAAGAGTCCAATCGGTCGCTGGCCGTTGCGGTCGAGTCGCGCCTGGCGACCTTCCGATCGCTCCGGCGTACTGAATCCGCAACGGCCTCGGCATAGGCACCCCTTCTCTCCACCGCCCCCCGGGTTTGCTCGCTCCACGCTCGATTGTCAATTGTAAGAACCGACCTCGTTACGCATCAAAGGCTTCAGGGCCACCAGATCGCGCCGGTCAGAACGGGAGCTCCGGTAAACGATAAATCTCCAACTCGTCGAACCAACACACATCGTCATCGGTCCGCTGACCGTGAACGTTGAGGAGGACGACCAGGCGGCCCGTGTCGGGTGGAACGGTGACAGTCCCCGAGCCAGCGTGCCATGCGCCTTGGTCAGGCTGGAAAGGGAATGTGCGGTCATCGGCCTCGTGCGTCCATTGACGCTCGGACGTCTGCCAGCGAACCATCAGGTTGGGGAGGGAGTTGCCTTGAGGCCGGCATTTCGCCTTGACCACATAGATCTGACCGGGCGCGACCGGGATGCTCTGCAGAAAACAGCCGCGCATGACCTTGCGCGCGCGGGCCGAGCCTTCGCCGACTTGGTCATCCCACGCAAATGTCCCGGTCGGCGTCTGCTCATCCTGCCACGCGCTCCATCCCTGCGGCAGGGAGCTGCCCGGACCGGGCCCGTGGCTGACTGCGCCGTTTGTCGCCAGATTCGTTACCGTCTTTTGCGCTTGGTGTTTCGCCAGTTCAACGCGGGCTGCCGTTTCGGGATCGCGCGTCCAAGCGATGGCGCGGGTAATGCCGGGCAACGCCTCTTCCCACGCCCGGCCTTTCCCCACCGTCTTGGCCAGTGCCTCGGCGCGCCACGGTTTGTCTTTTGCCAGACCGCTCCACCATCGGGATTGTTCGCCGTAAATCCAGACGTATTCATCGGCCGCATCCCGGGCCGCGCCCAGGTTGCGCACCAGACGTTTCAGCCGCGAACCGTCCAGCGGGGGACGGTAATAGCTATGCCCCGGCTCATTGACAAACATGTCGAGGTAAAAGCCAAATCCCGCCTGCACTTGTTGCCGGTATTTTGCCCGGTTTTCCGGGGCGACAAGTTGAATGCAGGGTCCGGTCCAGGATCGCATCTGGAGTGCGGCGCGTTGATACGCTTCCACACTGTCGAAGTAATAACCGTTTTCGCACCCGTCCACGAGGACCATCGCCGGCGGCGCGGCATCGAGCATGCCGTTGAAAAACGCCGGCAACAAACCGTAGCTCGCCGTGGCGAGGATGGTCTCCGGTTCGTCGGCCTGGCCCGCGCGCCATACGACGCTGTTGAGAAACAACGTAAGCACGACGGCGTGCGGCATTTCGGCAGCCAGGCTGCGGGTGAACTGCGCGCCGCGTTGGCGGGCGAGGGCGGCCGTCTCCGCAAACGTGCGTCCCGCTGCCGGATCAAACCGCCATTGGTTCTCGCCGTAAGGCTCGAAGTCGAGCGCCAGGCCTTTGGCGCCGCCTTCGCGGACCAGCCAGGCGCAGAGCCCGATTTTTTCGGCCAAGGCGCGCCAGCCGGAGTCGTCCGCCCAATCAATCCGCTTCGGGGTCGCGTTGAATCGCAGGAAATTGTCCGTGTAATTTGTAAATCGAGCCGCCCGCAAATCCGCCATCGCCGTGTGGAACCATTCCTTTTTCCAAGGCGTCGCATCCCAACCGCTCTCGGTGCTGATGGTTCGGCCGTTGTCCGTTTTTGCGGTGACTTGAAAGATGACGCCGTCGAACGGGCCTTCGCCTTCCATCTCGACGGCAAATTGTCGCAGAAACGCGGTGTCGGGAATATCCCATCCGAGTTCGATGAATTTTTTGTGGGCGGCGGACGCGGAGAGGGCAAACAAGAGGCCGAGTCCGATCAGCCGGGAAATGGCGGTGAGTTTCATGGTCGGGATGATCGATTCAACGCGGGTGAGCTACGGGTTTGAAGTGGCGCGCTGTCTGCGCAGCTCTTGGTTGGCCTGCTGGATAGCTTCCAACTGCCAGCAGCGGGCGCGCGCTTCGGGCGTATCGCTGCCCGGCACGCCGAACTGACCCACGAAGAGCGGTTTTGTCTCCCGCCGAGCTACGGCCATGGCTTGGGCAAGCCGGCCCACGTCGTTGGTGAATTCATACGCCCGGACCGTGAGCGAGTTGATGGGGGACGGGTTGTCCGCCGCCAGCATCACGACGAATTGCTCCGGAGTATCGGGTCGCCAACTGTGCTCTTGCATTTGGTGTCAGGCCGAGGGACGGGGAAACGCGTTGCCGCTGAGGATCAAGCGATGGGGATCGTATTTCCGGACTTCGCGGGCAAACTCGCAGAATGCAACCCGGATGTTTTCATGTGTCACCTCATCGGCCTCAGTGCGTTCGCCAATTCCCGGAATCCGGCGGCGTAATTGGTCTGCGGGGGCTGTTCCAAGGTGCGCACGAACGCGTCGTAGTAATTCACGCCAATGCCGCAAAACGGAACCCCGTGCAGCAACAACTCCCCCTGCTCATTGGCTGACAAGCCAGGAGCAGCCAATGTGTGAGGCCCGGCGAGGACCAAGGACAACAGGACCCAGCGCGTCCGGTGGCGGTGTAGCATTGCTTTTTGCATCTGAGGCGTGTTGCGCACGAATTACCGGTGCAGCCTAACCTTGGAGCGGGATGGCGCGCAATGTTGGAGATGCTTGCGGGGGGCTGCATTCTTGGGATCAGGCGATGCCGTGCGCGGGGTCCATTTCACTCCAACCAAGTTGCGGTTGCGCGTCATCAAGACTGCGGCTGATCCGCTGCTCAGCGAACTCGATGGGCTTTCGAGCAGATTCCAGGAAATAGCCGGCGACCGGCGGGGAGTGATCTTGGATCACTCACGATTCTGCGGTGACAGACGATCCGCACCGACGCGATTTAACGATCAAGCCAGCTTCAGATCGGCTTCCGCCTGGGTCGCGGCATCGTGGAGTTTGATTTGAAGAAACCGCCGCGGGGTTTTGGTTCGGGTAAATCCACGTCCACGAACATGACACACGCCGTATTCAACACTTGGCAGCCGTAGGAATTGCGCGTGCCCCTGGCGGGGATGATCTTTGATCGGCAGCGCCACCGAAAAGGGGTCACCCATTAGCGAGAGCGGTCTCGGGGTAAATCTGTGTTCCGTCCTGAATCGGTGTGGAGTTCGTCCCTCACAGACTCGGGGCGAAAAGAGGTCAGTTCTCACAATCGACAATCAAGAGTCCAATCGGTCGCTGGCCGTTGCGGTCGAGTCGCGCGTGGCGGAGGTCAGCGCCGTGTATGTGCAGCGCGGAGGCCGGTCTGGCCGGACCGATCTTGGCGCGCGAGATCACGAACGCATCGTAATAGCGGCTT
>MWFF01000039.1 GCA_002071485.1 Verrucomicrobia bacterium ADurb.Bin006
GCTGCGCACCAAGCTGGCCACCGGCAGAGCGTGGATGCTCAAGGAGACCTTCGAGGACTTCTGGCACTATCGCTCCCTGACCTGGGCCAGGGCGTTCCTGAGTGTCTGGACCGAGCGCGCCCTGCGCAGCCGTATTGAACCCATGCGCAAAGTCGCGCGCATGCTTCGCGCGCACGAACAACTCATCCTCAACTGGTTTCGGGCCAAGGGAGAAATCTCCAACGGCCCCGTCGAGGGTCTGAACAACAAGATCCGAGTGGTGACCAGAAGATCCTATGGATTCCGCACGTATCATGCGATGGAAACCGCTCTCTACCACAATCTTGGACGACTACCCGAACCGCCACTCACCCACAGATTCTGCTGACGAGGCGGAAAGGGTTCAAGGGCGCGTTCAGCCAGGACGAGGCGCAACTGTTCGCCGTGAGCATGGGTCTGACCGCCCAGGAGGCCAAAACGAAGCTCCGCTACGTGGCGGGCGCGGACACGACGAAGGCCCGGAAGAAGCTCGGCTTCGCCGATAAAGAGGCTCCCCTGCTGAACGTGTTGATCTACCCGATCTCAGATGAAGAAGCGCATAACTTCGATGGCGACCTGGCCTCGTTGAACAACGTCATTCGCACCAAGATGCTCGGTGACAAGAGCGCGGGCATCCGGGGCATCCTGGATGACCTGTTGAAGCGGATCGGCCCGGACGACGTGGTAGTGCTGAGTTCAGATCATGGCTTTAAGGAGTTGCTCCAAGGAGATGGCGTGGCCGTTGCCGAAGCCGAGGCCAAGAGTGCGGGCATGACGATGGAGGAGAGCATCCGCTGGCGCTACGTCGAAGGCTTTGCGCCTGCCGCCATGCCCGACGCCGTAAAGATCGCGGTGGGCAGCCAGGACGTGTGGATGGCCCTGGGCAGGCGGTGGTTCATGCGGGAAGGCACGAAAACCGCCCCGCGCTACAGCCACGGCGGCTTGTCGCTGGCCGAGGCCGTGGTGCCTGGCGTGGTGCTGCGCCGGGTGACCGAGAAGACGGCGAGGGCGGAGCTACTCGATCTGCCGACCGTGCTCCAGGCGGAGGAAGATGCCGTCGCGGAACTGCCGTTTACGGTGAGGAACACCGGAAACTGCGACATCGAGTTCGACGTGCGGGTTATCAACAATCTTGGGCAGGAGTTGTTCCAGCAGCAGGCGAAACTGGCCCCGGCGACCACCGCCAAGCTGACGGCCTCCGTGACGGCACGATATCGGGAAACGCCTGCGCGTGAACCCGATCCCGCTGCTACGGTCAGCGCCGTTACGCTGAGGCTGAGGCATACGAATCTGAACGGAACCTGGCAGGAGGCGCTGGATGGGCGGGCCTCCATTCCGGTGAAGATCAAGCCCAAGGCGGTGAAATTCGACACCGACGCCCTCAAAGGCTTTGATGACGTATAGAAGGAAATTTTCATGGCAGACGAAAAAGTAAACGAAATCGAGCCGTCCCTGGGGGCCTTGGACGAGAAGATCGCCCGGACGCTCGGTGATCGGGTGATACTCAAGCCGCTCACGCGGTGGAACGAGGCTTACAAAGAGTTTCCACGTTACGTGATGGAATACCTGGTCAGCCGGTATGTGGAGCCGAGCAACCCGGTGGACGGCCAAAAGAAGATCGACCGAATTTTGTCGGAGCACTACTCGGAGAGCGCGAAAAAGGAACTCATCAAAAGCCGGATCAAGGAGCGCGGCCAATATACGTTGCTGGGCCAGTTGTCCGTGCGGTTGGACCAGAGCCGTGACCATTACTGGGCCAACGTGCCCGCCCTGGGTGACGACACGGTGCGGGTCGCGCAGAAAGTTTTGGCCCAGTATGGCGACGTGCTGCTGACCAGTGGGGCCTGGGGCACGATGGAGATCGAATACGACGGCACCTACGAGATCAAGAGCCGCAAGTTCCCCTTCTACATCCGCGAGTTCACGCCGCTCCAATACACCCGGTTGAACCTGGACGATTTTGTGGACAAACGGGTCGAGTTCACTGCCGATGAATGGCTTGACCTGTTGATTCAGTCCATCGGGTTCAATCCGGCCAAATTCGAGCGCCGGGTCAAACTGCTCATGCTTCTGCGCCTGGTGCCGTTCGTTGAAGCGAACTTCAACTTGATCGAGCTTGGGCCACGCGAGACCGGCAAGACCTACACCTTCCGCAACACGTCCAACCGGGCGTTCGTGGTCTCTGGCGGCAAGGCGACGCCCGCCACGCTGTTCTACAACAAGGCATCCCGGAAACTGGGGGTCATAGGATTAAAGCACCTGGTCTTTTTCGACGAAATCGCCAACACCAATTTCGACGACGCCGAGGCGAGCATCAGCGTGCTCAAGGACTACATGCAAACCGGCAAGTTCAGCCGGGGCGATCAGGAGTTCTCCGCGCCGTGCTCGGTCGTCCTGGGCGGCAACATCGACACGAACCTGGAACTCAAGCAACCGGAGGTCGGCTACAAGCACCTGTTCGCCGTGCTCCCGGAGGAGCTTCAAGACCCCGCCTTCCTGGACCGTATCCACGCCTATCTGCCCGGCTGGGAGATGCCGAAAATCAGACCGGAGAACTATGCGACTGGCTACGGCCTCCTCACTGACTACATGGCCGAAATCTTCGCGGAGTTGCGGCGACGGAACTTTCAGACGCACGTCAACGCCTGGGTGGATTTCGGAAACATGACGGGCCGCAATCAGGACGCGATCAAGAAGACGGCGGCGGGCTTATTGAAGTTGCTCCACCCGCACCGCAGCCCGGACACCCTGGCCAGCGACGAAATCCACCCCCTCATGGAACTGGCGGTCGAGATGCGCCGGCGCGTCACCGACCAGCTCGCCAAAATCCTGCCCACGGAGTTCAGCAACGTCCAATACGGGTTCAAGCTGACTCGATGATCGGCAAAGCCTCGACCCAGGCTTTGCCGTCCCGGGCAACCTCGGCCACGGCTGCCTCGGCATTGTCGGCGAATAACCAGCCGATTGGCTCCTGGGCGTCACCAGTCGCCCAAGAGGCTTTCATGACAATTCATGACAACTTTTGCCCCCGTTTTGTTCCTTCGCTCCGACTTGCCTTTTTTATAAACAATTCTAAGCTGTTGGCGTATGGCAAGTTGCAGAGGCATTTTTGAAGAAGTTGGAAGCGAATCCGAAGTGTTCGAATCCCTTCGCTCGCTCCAATCTTCATCTCGGAATCTCGTGTGGACGCTCATTCGAATCGGATTGGCGCTCGGCCTTCTGGCCGGTGGTGTGTTTTGGCCGTGTCAGGCGGGCCCTTTTCAGAGCGGTGAGGTCTGGATTCGCCAGGTCTACATTCACGGGGGCACTCTGACGTCCGTAGCCGAGCAGAGGGTTCGGCGGCACATGCGGGCTTCGGCGCAGTACGCCAAGAGCGTTTTTCATCAGGTCGGTATTCGGCTGCAGGTGAGCGAGCCGGCTTTGTTTGCGTCGTCGGATTCCCAGGGCCTGCCGCTGCCTGTTGGCATGACGGACGCGGACTTCGTCGCACTTCTTGCCTGGTACGATCGGGAACACCGTTCGCCCGGCGTTGTGCCGGTCTTCTTCGTGGATCATCGGGCGTCTCATCCGTCGGGTGTGGCTTGTTCGGAGGACAAGGCTGTAGAACTCGGCGCGCCGACACCCGGGGTGATCATCGATCATCCATCCGATTGGGCACTTGTCTGGCAGTATTCGGCTGACGAACTGGCGCATCAACTGGGCCACGTGTTGCTGAACCGACATCGGTATGCGCCCTTCGGAGCCGAAAACGCACACTTGACAGTCGCGGGCGCCCTGATGTGCAGCGCGGGGCCGCCGGTGTCTCGCAAGCGCCCTGCGTACCAGGCTGCTTATGATCAAGATGACAGCGTGGACATCATCGATTTCGATTGGGTCCGGGATCTGGACAGCGGGGCTCGCGCAAGCCAGGTTGAGGGCCTTTACACGGGCTCGTCGTTGGTTCGCAAGACGGAGACCCTGGCCTGGGGCGCGAGCGTGGGTCTTGGGCAGTACACCGCCGATGATCCGTCGCCGACGCCTCCGTCGGTGCTGTCGATTGCATACGGCGCGGACGCGAGCGGCTTGGCCTTTGGGGCCCGCCTTTCCGTCCCGGTGACGAGGGCGATTCGGGAGATCGAGACCGGATCGTCTGTGCCGGTCACGCGGGTCGAATCGACGGGGGCAACGGTCGAGGTTTCGGCCTGGAGCCGGCGCAAGACGGAATCGATGATCGAAGTGTGTCTGGACGCCGTTTTCAACGGTCTGTCAGCCACAGACAAGCCATCCGGGTTTAGCCCTGTGCCTCTGTTGTCATTCAGCGACGCTTTGACCGTGACGCTGGGCGTGATTCCGGAGGTCGAGGGTCCCGCGCAGACGCGTGTGTATGTGCAGAGGACGCCCTCGGACGACATGCGCGAACTTGCGCCGGCGGAGTATGTTTTTGCGGGAGCGACGAATCTGGTGGTGGAGAAGGATCTTCTAGGCGAAGGCGGCGTGTTGCGCTTGAGGTTCACGGTGCCCGATCTGACGGCGCCGCTCTGGTTTGGCGGTGACATGAACAACGACGGCGCATTCAATCTGGACGACATCCTCCGGCTGGCCGCGCGCCTGGGCAACGAGCCCTCGCCCTTCGACATGACAGGCGATGGGCGCGTCAGTCTGGATGATTTGAGCAAGCTGGTGCGGGAGAGGATTCGCACGAAGCTCGGCGACACGAACTTGGATGGACTGGTCGATGAGCGGGATTTCGACATTGTCAAGACGAATTGGATGGCGGCGGGGAACTGGCCCAACGGGGATTTCGACGGCGACCGGCTTGTGAGCGAGACGGATCTGGCCATTCTCTCGGCGAACTGGGATGGCCGGCCTATGCGCTGGCAAGGTTATCCGATCATCCGACATACCGAAATCCCGGTGTCGATCCTACCGATCACGGCTGCGCGTCTGGACTGGGCATCGGTGGCTGACGACCGCTATCGGTTCCAGACCTCGACGGATTTGGCGGTGTGGAGCGAGGATGGGTTGCCGGTGATCGGGACCGGCGGCCCACTCGCGCGGTGGGTCCAGGTGCGGACCGAACCGGCTCGGTACTTCAGGCTGGCCGCAACGGACGATTCCGATTCGAGGCTGGGTGTGGGGGCGGTTGGCGCGGCATTCCGTGCGTCCTGGGCTTCCGTCGATGCTCAATGGTACCAGGTGCAAGCCTGGCTGCCGCTCGGTTCCCACGACGAGTCCGCATGGGTGAACCAGGGCGCTCCTGTGCGTGGCGACGGTTCGCTGCTGACGGCGATTGTGCCGATCGGCTTGGCGGATGCGAATCGGGCGGGGTGTCGTGTCCTTCTTGTGCCGTGAGCAGGCGGCTGCGTCGGGCGGGGTGGCGCGCTGCCTTTCCCGGCCTGCATGCTGGCTTCTCTTGTGATCTTCGGCCTCGCGGTGGCAAAAAGTGGTGAGAAATGCAGGCAAGCGCCCGCGGCTCGGGTGGGGACTCGAGTCGCGGCCTATTCCCCGGCGAGGAGCCGGTCCCAGAGGCGCTCGTTGGTCATGGCGCGGAGCAGGAAGGCCTCGCTTTCGATCTGCGGGTTGACGGCAGGAGGCTCGAGCGGGAGCGTGATCCGGAGGCTGAGGCCGGTTCCGGTCTTGGGCTCGATGGCGACTTTGCCGCCGTGATGGTAGACGAGGAAGTAGCATGCCATGAGGGAAAGTCCCGATCCCTGGGCCGCGCCCGTCCGATGGATCAGCGGGTCGAGGACCGAGAGAATGGCTTCGGGCGGCAAGCCGGGGCCGTTGTCATGGACGAAGAGGTCCACCTCGCGGGGCTGGCCGCGTTCGTTGCGCAGGGCGGCTTCGAAGGTGACTGAGGCGCCGTCGGGGAGGTTTGCCAACTCGTCGCGCAGGAGGAGGTCGAAGAGCTTTGGGAACCGCTCGCCATCGACTCGGAGGGGGGGGAGGTCGTTCGGCACATTGTTGAGGACCTGGATGCGTTTTTGCGCCAGCGACTCGGCGAGGCCGCGCGCGGCGGAGTCGACGGCATCGTGCAGGCGGGTCTCGGTGTCGAACCGGGACGGGCGTGCTGTTTCTGAGGACAGGTCGTCGAGCATGCGGAAGGCTGTCGTAACCTGTTCTTTGACGTTGCGGTGAAAATCCTGCCAGAAGTTGGGATTGCGCAGTTGTTCCAGATCGATCTGCTCTTCGCGGAGCATCTGCGGGGCGAGGTCGAGGAATCGTTGGACGGCCTCGATGGTGTTGCGCAAGCGATGCCCGAGGCCGGCGGCGAGAACGCCCAGGCTGAGAATCCGATCGGCGATCAGGACCCTGTGCAGGCTGGAGAGTTTCTCGCGCAGCAACAGATCGCGTTCGATCTGCAGCATGAAGAACTCGAGACCCCGTTTCAGCGTGGCCTCGAGGTTGGGAATGTCCCACGGTTTGGTGATGTACTTATAGATGGCGCCGTTGTTGACGGCGGCGATGGCGGCATCCAAGTCCGTGAAGGCGGTGGCGAGCAGGCGGATGATGCGGGGCTGGAGTTTGCGCGCGCGTTCGAGGAACTGGACGCCCTGTTCGCCGGGCATGCGCTGGTCGCTCATGATCAGGCCGATTTCGTCCTGATGATCCGCCAGGATTCGGTAGCCGTCGGCGGCATTCTGAGCGGTGAAGATGCGGAATGTGTCGCCGAAGGCCTTGGCGAAGTACTTGAGCGACTTTTCCTCGTCGTCGACGTAGAGGATCGCAAAGCGCTTGTAGTCGTAGAGGGTATTCATGCGGCGATTGTAGTGGAGGTCGTGGATAACTCGATCTGGTCATTGGCAGGATCGGGGAAAGCGATGCAGAACTCGCAGCAGACATCGGGTTCGCTCCGAACGGTGATGTGGGCGCCCACCTCCTGTAGGAGGCGGTAACAAATGCTCAGTCCCATGCCCGTGCCCTGGTTGACTTCCTTGGTGGTGTAAAACGGATCGAAGACCTTCGAGATTTGCGAGGCGGGGATGCCGGGGCCGTTGTCCCAGACCTTGACGATTTTGGCGCCGTGCTCGATTGCGGCTTCGAATCGGATTTGCGGCTTTGTTCCCTCCGGGAATGTCTTCTCGCGAAGTGCGTCCACGGAGTTCTGGACGAGGTTGACAAACACTTGCATCAGTTTGGAGGCGACGGCTCTGACTGCAAAACCATCCGGGACCCGATTGTCGATTTCGACTTTGCCCGCCACCTCGGCCTTGAGGAATCGCAGAGCTCCCTCGATGGCATGGTTCACCTCGATGGTCTCGACATCGCCTCCCCGAGGATGGGTGAACTCGCGCAGGTCCGCAATGATTTTGCCGACGCGTTGGAGGCCATCCTGGACATCCTTCAAAGTCTCCTGGAACTCGCCACGGTTGTCGGGCGGAAGGTGCCTAGCCTCGACTGACAGGACGCTCAGGGCGGTCAGGGCATAGTTCAAGGGATTGTTGATTTCGTGAATGATGCCGGCGCTCATGCGTCCGAGCGAGGCCATTTTTGCCGCCTGAATCAACTGTGCTTCCGTGTCGTGCAGTTCCTCGAGGGTTGCTTCGAGTGTCTGCTTCTGACGCGCCAGCGCTTTGGCCGCGCGGTAGCCGTCGGCCAGATTCTTCACCCGCACATGAAGCTCGGCGAGCGAGAACGGCTTCGAGAGGAAATCGCTCGCCCCAGCTTCGAGGGCACTGAGTTTTGTCGCCTCGTCGGCTCGCGCGGTGAGGACGATGACGGGGATGGCGCGCGTCAATTCCCGGCTGCGCAGCTCATGGCAGACCGCGAGGCCGTCCTTGTGCGGCAGCATGAAGTCGCAGACGATCACGTCGGGCAGGTACTGCGCGGCGAGGGTCAAGGCCTGATCCCCATCCGCGGCCTCGATCACCTCGTAATGGGCATCCAGCAGCGTTCGCAGAAACCGCAGCATATCGGGTTCGTCATCGACGATCAGGACGCGGGGTTTGCCGGTCCGGCTGGGCGGTGAGCCGTGCTGCAGCGAGTCCTTCAGAGGGGTGGGATTGCCGAACAATTCAGCGCGCCGGTGGAGTTGGTGCAACCAGTTGGTATGGGCCTCGGTAGCGGCGGCCTGAAGCTGGGGCTCGGGCTCGGCCGGAGTGGCGGATGCGTCGGCTTGGGGCTCGTCGGCGTCGGGTTGGGCGTCGAGGGGCAATCGGACGCGGAAGGTTGTGCCTTGACCGAGTTGACTCTCGCCGGTCACCGACCCTGCGTGGGCCTCGACCAATTCCTTGACCAGGGCGAGGCCGATGCCGACACCCTGGTATTTGCGCTGGCTGGAGGTGTCGGCCTGCCAGAAGCGGCTGAACAGGTGCTTGACGCTTTCAGGGCTCATGCCCACGCCGGTGTCGATGATCTCGAAGAGGGCGTCGCCTCCATCGGCCGAAGCCTGAACGCGGATCATCCCGCCCGCCGGAGTGAATTTCATGGCGTTGAAGAGCAGGTTGAGAAACACCTTCTCGAGTTTGTCCGGGTCGGCGACGACTTTTTCGAGTCCGGAGTTGATCGTCAAGGCGAGCCGCAGCCTGCGATCTTCGGAGAACTGGCGCACGGCATTGAGTGTTCCTTCGAGGAACGGTTTGACATCGATCGCCTGACGGTGCAGTCGCATCTGACCCACATCGAGTCGGACCAGATCGAGGAGGTCGTTGATGAGCTTGAGCAGCCGCATGCTGTTGGCATGCATGGTTTGGATGCAATCCCGGAGGGGCGGATCGCGTTGCACTTGCGGATGCTGGCGCAGATTCTCGAGGGGGGCGAGGATGAGTGTGAGCGGCGTGCGCAGTTCGTGGCTGATATTGGCGAAGAAGCGTCCCTTCAACTCGTCGAGTTCCAGCAGGCGCTTGTTGCTATGCTCGAGGTTCTGCTGACTGAGTTGGAGGGCGTGCTGCGCCTCGAATTCGCGGCGCCGCAGGCGGTTGTAGAAGTAGTTGCCGGTGATGACGATCACCGCCGTTTCGATCATGAAAAACAGGTAGGCGTAAGGCTGTCCGGGCACGGGAGGGGAGGCGTTGACGGCGATGGCCATGACGTAGAGGGCAACGATCAGGGCCGATGTGAGCAACGACTCGCGGAGGTTCCAGTGCACGACCACGTTGGTGGCCAGGAGGATCAGGTTGAGGCCCGCGTAATAGGGGGAGTTGGCCCCTTCGTTGACGGCGATCATGCCGGAGATGAAGAGGGCGGGCAGCAGGGCAATAAGCCAGCTTACGGGTCGAATCCACTGCCGCACCAGTTCCGTGTAATGGAGGGCGAGCAAGCCGCCCACAAGCACGGAGCAAACAAGGCGCGCCACCAGGAAGATCGGCGCCTCGTCCGGATACAGGCAGAGGTCCAGGACAAAGCCAGCCGGCATCAAGATGATCACCAACAGGCATGCCACCTTGCCCAGGCGGATTCGGTCGGCCATGTCTTTCGCCTCGAAGTCCATCAGCACACTCGGGTCGGGCCGAGCGGCAACGTCAGTCGCGTTCGGGGCGGCGGACTTCGAGGTAGATGTTGACACCGGTGGCATCGGCTTTGGTGGTTATGCACTCGGGGCGGGCGGCTGTTGGGTGCAACGTGCGCATCACGGTTTCGTCACGATAATTCAAATGCCATTCCAACAAGTACTCCATCCCATGGCGGTTTGGATTCGAAGGATCCACGTTGGTGCTGATCAAGAGCCCGCCTGGCGCCAGCATCTCGTGGAAGTATTGCATGAGCCTCTGGCAGATGCGGTCCGACAAGTAGTCGAAGAGCCCCGCGCAGTAGACCAGATCGTATTGCGCGGAGGGCTTGTCGCCCCGGGCCGAACGCTTCAGGACCTGGTGAACGGACTGTTGGATGAATTGGAAGTCGGTGCTGCGCCTGGTCCGGGACTTGATCTCTGCAAGCCGGTGGCGCGCGAAGCTGAGGGTGTCCTCATTGAAATCGACCAGGGTGAAATCGGCGGCATCCGAGAGTGATTGCGTCTCGAGGAACCGCTGGACCTCCGCGGCGGGGCCGCAGCCGAGGTTGAATATCCGGGCGCGACGCCCCGCGCCGGCAACCCTCTGGACTTCGCGGACAAGCGTTTGGAACAGGTACTCGATGCGGTTCCGATGAGCCGCGGCGGGCGCCTGCATGAGGAACCAGTAATTGACTGACTTGGCGAACAGGGACGCGCCCTCGAAGGGGTCGTTGAGGATCATGTTGACCATCTCATAATCCCCGGCGTAACCGAGTGGCTTCTGGAAGGTCCGATGCGGGAACGGGGCGCAGAGGACCAGGGGATGCAGTTGTCGGCGCGCGTAGGTGCGATGGATCGGGTGATGGTCGGGCGCGATGGATTTCGCGAGTTCCTCGAACCGACTGAACAGCTCGTTGATTGGGTCGAGCACCGTGCCGCTCAACCGGCCCATCACCTCCCGCTCCATCTTTTCGACTTCGTGGGATGGATGCGACCGGATGCCCAACTCGATCTGATCGAGCCACCGGCGGAGGTCTGCAAGGAACGTCTCCATGTCGACGACCGCCGCCTTGAAGGCCGGAGAGACGGCTTGAATCTTGCTCCAGTCGGTCAGGAACGCGGCGAATTCGCGGCGAAGCCATTCCGGGTCAGCCAGTGGCGAGAGCGCCTCGACATCGAGCCAGTCCGACTCGAGGCTGACCTCGCAGATCACCATGATGCTGGCGTTGACCAGTTTGCTGACGACGGCTCGTCCGGCGTAGACAATTCGCTCGCCGATTGTGATGCGGAAGTCGCTCAAGACCTCCGAGAGTTGGAGGATGCTGTAGGGGTTATAGACCTCGAAAACCGCCTCGTAACGGCTCAAGCGCAGGGGCGTCGCCCGAATTTCCACGCCCTGGCTGTTTCGACACGTGATCAAGGTGTCCCGACCCCGGGCCCCGCCGGGGTTGAGCCGGTCCACACTCGAATTCGCTGCCGGGGACGCTTGGATCGGCCCGGCAACCGCGATCGGGTTCTCACCTGCCGCCGGCTGGGAGAAGAGGCGGTCCGCACTCATAAACGTTGACTTCCCACATTCCTGAGCCAAGGGGCATAATAAACGAGACGCACAATCAATAGCTAGTCTGTTTTATGAAGTCCGATCGGCGGCATTGAGGGCTTGCACGATTTGGGGCCTGAGGCGATACATGGGGTGTGGGCATGCTTGGGAGCGCAATGCAGGCCGAAACGGTTCTCACGGTGCATTCTGACATCGAAGAGGGACTCGTCAGCCTGCGCATCGAATCGGGGCTGGAACAGGCCTCCGCGGCGCGCATTGCCAAGCTCGAGGCGATGGTGCGCGAACGGGACGAGTTGTTGCGCCTGCTCAGCGTCCACGCGCCCGTTGGCTTCTTCCAGACCGACGGCGCAGGCCGCCTGATCCGCACCAACGCGCGATGGCGGGAGATTGCGCGTCTGAGCCACATCGCGGCGCCGCGCGGCGTGTGGTGGCAGATGGTGGACCCTGGGGATCGCGAGCGGGTTGTTGGCGCCTGGAAGGCCGCGGTGCGTCACGGGTGTGAGTTTCAGGAGGAGTTTCGGACCAACACGGGCGCGGGATGGACCTGTTATGTGCGCACGCGGATCGTGCCTGTCATCGAAGGGGGCGGGGCCGTGGGCAAGTGCATCGGCGTATCCGAGGACATCACGGAGCGCCGCCGTCTGGAAAGCGCTTTGCGTCGGGCGCATGAAGACCTCGAGCGGAAGGTGAAGGAGCGCACCGCTCAGCTTCAGGCGGCGAACATGGAACTGGGACAATTCGTGCATGTGGTTGCGCACGATTTGAAGGCGCCGCTTCGAGCTGTCAGTCATTTGGCGGACTGGGTTGCCAGCGACTGCGCGAGCCAGATTGACGCCAACGGACACAATTTGCTTGGTTTGCTTCGTCAGCGGGTGCAGTACATGCATGACCTGATCGAGGGCGTGCTTTCTTACACGCGCCTGGGGCAGACCAAGGAGCCGGAGGTCGAGTTGGACCTCAACGCCTTGGTGCGTCGGGTGTTGACAGGGCTGGCGCCGCCCTCGAACATCCAGGTTCACATCCCATCGAGCCTTCCGCGGGTGCGCGGGGTGGCGGGGCAGCTTCAGCGGATATTCCAGAACCTGCTCGACAACGCCATCAAGTTCATGGACAAGCCGTTGGGTGTTATCACGGTGCGTGCGACACGCCTGCGTAACGCCTGGCAATTTGCGGTGGCGGACAACGGGCCTGGGATCGAACCGCGGTATCATGCCCAGGTGTTTGGTTTGTTTGAACGTCTGCGTGTCGGCCCGCACAATGACGGCACGGGGATTGGCCTGGCCCTGGTGAAGAGAATCCTGGAGGCCAAGGGTGGCGAGATTACGCTGGATTCGGCTCCGGGCGAAGGTTCGGTGTTCACGTTCACGTGGCCGGATGCCCCGGTTCGCCTCGAGTCGAACGAGCAATGAGACGCTCCGCGGACGGCAGGGGACCCCTCACATCTCTCACGGCCCGAATGAATGACGGATTGGTCCCGCAGCAGCCGCCGATGAAGCTGGCCCCCGCCTCGATCAGAGCCGGCACGTGGCTGGCGAATTGGTCGGGCGTGGTCTGGTAGACCACGTTTCCCCCGACCAATGTGGGCAGGCCGGCATTGGCCTTGATCCAGATCGGCAGATCGGTTGCGGCTTTGAGTCGTCGGCACACGGGCACATAACCTTCAATCCCGAGGCCGCAGTTGGCACCAATGACGTCCGCGCCTGCGCCTGTCAATTCCCTGGCCACCTGCTCGGGCGTGGCGCCCGTCATCGTGCGGTCTTTCTCCCTGCCCGCGTCGAACACCATGCAGACGACCACAGGCAGCCCGGTGCGTTGGGCAGCATCGAGCGCAGCCTTGGCCTCATCGAGATCCGACATTGTCTCGATGACGAGACCGTGCGCTCCGCCCTGGGCGAGGGCCTGCGCCTGCTCGACGAACGCCGCCCGCACTTCATCGAGAGTCACCTCATGCGCCATCAGCAGTTTTCCGGTCGGGCCGATGGAAGCGAACACGGATGCCCGATTCCCCGCCGCTTGAATCGAGAGTTGCGCGCCGCGCCGGTTGATTTCCGCGACCTGTTCCGGCGCGCCATGGTCAGCCATGCGAATCCGGTTGGCCCCGAAGGTGTTCGTGAGAATGATCTGACTCCCTGCCTCGACGTAGGCGCGGGCCACCTCGGTGACCCGATCCGGATGGGACAGGTTCCAGACGTCAGGAAAATCGCCGATGGCCAATCCACGTGCTTGGAGTTCGGTTCCCCAGGCGCCGTCGGTGATGACGGGTCCGTCCTGCAACAGGCGAACGAGCAGCGGTTTCATGAATGGGGAGTTGGGGCTGGAGTCGGCATGGTCAAAGATCGCTGGGGCAACGCGGTTCACGCGATTGCCGTCGCGCCAGATAAGAGCGCAGTCGCGGCCGGCAGGCTGACATCCTGCCTCCGTGCGCCGATCATGGCCGTGGTGGCCGGATTTCTTCTGGGCATTCGCGCAGGGGCGTCAAGCGCCCAGCGCGAGCTGTTTCTTGGCCAGGCTGACGGCTGCGGGAGCATTGTCGCTGTAGCCGTCGGCACCGATTTCCTCGGCATACTTCTGGGTGATCGGCGCGCCGCCGATGAGGACCTTAACCTTCTCTCGAAGGCCTGCTTGTTCGAGGGCTTCGATGGTGGTCTTCATGGCCGGCATGGTTGTGGTGAGCAAGGCCGACATGGCGACGACGTTGGCCTTACCTTCTCGGACCGCCTTGACGAACTGCTCGGGCGAGACGTTCACGCCCAGGTCGATCACCTCGAATCCGCCGCCTTCGAGCATGGCTGCGACGAGGTTCTTGCCGATGTCGTGCAGGTCGCCCTTGACCGTGCCAATGGCGACGCGTCCGGCGGGTTCATCGCCGCGGGCGATGAGCAGCGGGCGAATCAGTTCAAGCGCCGCTTTCATTGCGCGGGCGGAGATCAACAACTCGGGCACGAAGTACTCGTTGCACTCGAAACGGCGACCAACTTCGTCCATCGCCGGCACCATCAGGTCGTTTACCAGACGGAGCGGATCCGCCGAAGCAGCGAGAGCCTTTTCGGTGACTGCCCGTGCCGTAGCGGCGTCTCCGGACAGGATTGCATCGTGAAGCGCTTTGTACTCTTGCATAACAAGTCTTTGCCATGATCTTGCCCCAGGCTGCCGGACCGTTCAAACAGCCGCGTTGATCGCGAGCAACGCGCTTCGAGTGGTTCTGCCAAACCTGCGGCGCTGTTGGACGGAAAGCATGGATTCTTTCGGCGCCGTTGTCACTCTTTCGTTTTGGGTTGTTCCGGAGCTTCCGTCCGAGCCGGGCTAGCCCGGACCCGGACGCAGAGCGGCGCGCGCGGCTCGATGCCCGGTCCTCGGGAGAATGGAGGTTTTCCGCTCGCCAGTCGCCCCGCCGGGGGGTATCACGTCCGCATGAAGGCACAAGCTGGTACGATTCTGTTCGCCTGTGTTGTGGGCCTGCTCGGCGCCGGTTGTGGGCCGAGCGCCCCGAGCACCCCGCTGCACTCGGCTGTCGAGGACGGCGATTACCCGGCCGTCCGAAGACACATTGCCGCCCGCTCGGATCTGAACGCCAAGGACAGCTCCGGCTGGACGCCGCTCCATCGGGCGGCGATGCGGGGGGACCTGCCGATGGTGCAGTTGCTGGCGGATGCGGGGGCCGATCCGAAGCGGACCGGGCCGCAGGGGAAGACCATACTGGCTGTTGCGCGCGAACAGGGGCACACGTCGGTGGTCGAGTATCTCGAAGCGCGGCTCGCCCAGAAGACCGAGCCGGCTGGAGGGCAACCGCGCGGGCGGGCGCTGATAGATGGGGGCGTGGGTGTGTCCGAGGTGCTCGATGGGTTCTGAGCGCGGCGCAACATCAGGAGAGCCTTTCCTGATGAGACTGACCGCCTTTTTTGCCACGGTGGTGCTGATCCCCTTCGCCGCTCATTGCGTCTGGGGCGCGGAGCCTGGCAACGATCACCGACTCGATGAGTTTTTTGGAGCGTATCTGGATCGCTGGTTCGCCTTGCGGCCTTTGGACGCGACCCGCCTGGGCGACCATCGTTTCGATCATCGGCTGGATGATCTCTCGCCCGGGGCGCGCGCTCAATGGATTGCCCTGATGCGGGAGACGCTCGAGGCGCTGCCCGAGCAGGTGGACTACAGGGCGCTGACGCGATCGGGGCAGATCGACTTCGAGATTCTACGCCATGAGTTGGTCAAATCGCTCTGGCTCGCCGAGAACGCGCGTCCGTACGAGGAAGACCCGCGCATCTACAACGACTATATCAGCGACAGCGTGTTCCTGTTGCTGACACAGTCGTCACTGCCCAAGGAGACCAACATCACCAACGCCCTCGCGCGCATGGAGCAAATCCCGCAGGTCATCGCCGCGGCGCGGGCGAATCTCCGCAATCCTCCGGCGGCGCACATCGAGACCGCGATTGGGCAGAACAGGGGGGCCATCGCGTTTTACGAACGGGGTATTTTCGAACTGGCCGTGTCGACGCCGCAGCGCGCGGCGCTCGAGGCCGCGGCCGCCCGCGTTGCGGAGAGTTTGAGGGGTTATCAACGCTTCCTGGAGTCCGACCTGCGAGCGCGGGCGCCTGGGGAATGGCGGCTGGGACGGGAGAGATTCTGCCGCAAGCTGGAGCTGGAGGTCGATGGTGGGGTGACGGCGGACGAGGTGCTCGCCGACGCGCAGCGCGAATTCGAACGCGTCGAACGCGACATGTTCACCGTCGCCCGTCAGCTTTGGAGCCGTTTTCATCCCGGAGCCCCCTTGCCCCCCGATGATTCTGCGGGTCGCAGAGCCGCCGTCCGGAGTGTGTTGGCCGCGATTGCGCAGGACCACAGCACTGCGGAAACCGTTGTGGCCGATGTGCGCCGGGTGATGGCCGACGTCAAGCGATTCATTGCCGACGCCCGCATTGTGCGACTTCCGCAGCCGGACCAATGTGAGATCATCGAAATGCCGGAATTCCAGCGCGGCAACTCGACCGCTTACATGAACTCGCCGCCGCCGCTTGATCCGCGGGCTGGCGGATACTACGCCGTGAGCCCGCCGCCGCGCGATTGGGACGCCGACCGTGTTCGGAGCTACTTCGAGGAGTACAATTCCCAGATGCTGCGGATTCTGACCATTCACGAGGCTTATCCGGGCCACTATGTTCAACTCGAATACGCCAATCGCAACCCTTCGCTCGTGCGGCGAGTCCTCCAGTCCGGCGTCTACATCGAGGGCTGGGCGGTTTACACCGAGGCGATGATGCTCGATCAAGGCTTTGGCGAAGGCAGTCTGCCTCTCCGGTTGACCCAACTGAAATTCTATCTTCGCGCGGTGGCCAACGCCATCCTCGATCACAAGATGCATTGCGCGGACATGAGCGACGATGAGGCGCTGCGATTCCTCACGGAAGACGCCTTCCAGTCAGAGGGCGAGGCGCGCCTCAAGATCGTCCGCGCCAAACAGAGTTCCGTGCAACTGTCCACCTACTTTGCCGGCCGCATGGCGATGGGCCGGTTGCGCCAGGCAATCCAGCGCGAGATGGGCGAGCGGTTCGCATTGGAGCGTTATCACGAGGCTGTCCTCGAGCCGGGCGCCGTCCCGGTGAAGTACCTGCCCGAGCTGGTTCGCGCGCGGCTGGGTCAACCGCGGTGACGTGTTTCAGGCGCAGCTTGCGGGCCAGCCGGGGGGCGCAGTTAGCCTGCATTTCTCATCACTTCTGGACAGCGCGAAGCCGGAGCACACTGGAGAAGTACAAATGCAGGCCCGGATTTCAGAGTACTCCTTCAAGTGGCGAGAAATCCGTATCGGGGCCGTCAGTGCAGGCAAGTCTGGGCAGGGATCAGGACTCGTCTCAGGCGCCCGCCGCTGGTCCGGTTGTGATTTGGAGTTGGAAAACGGGCTGGACTGCCGCACCCTCTGCGGCGTGACGAGGACATTGAATCTGGACCCGATCGACGCGTTAATAGCGGACATTGCCCGTGGGCGGATGGTGATTGTGGTGGATGACGCCGATCGGGAGAATGAAGGCGACTTGATCATGGCCGCCGAGCATGTGACGCCGATGGCGGTCAATTTCATGGCGCGATTTGCGCGCGGGTTGATTTGCGTTCCCACCACTTCCGAGCGCATCGAGCAACTCGGAATCAAGCAAATGGTCACGGAGAACCGGGAGAGTTTCAAGACCGACTTCCAGGTGAGCGTGGACGCCGCCCGCGGGATCACCACCGGCATCAGTGCCGCGGACCGGTGCCGCACGATTCAGGTGATGGCCGATCCCACCGCCACGCCGACGGATTTGACCCAGCCCGGACACGTCTTTCCGCTGCGCTGCAAGCCCGGAGGGGTGTTGCAGCGCGCGGGACACACCGAAGCAGCCGTCGATCTCGCTCTGCTGGCGGGATGTCGCGGCATCGCTGCGATCTGCGAGATCATGAACACCGATGGCAGCATGGCCCGGCTGCCGGAGTTGCGCAAGTTCGCCCGGCGTCACCGCCTGCGTTTGGGCAGCATCCAGGCGCTGATCCAGTACCGTCGCTGCCGGGAGAAGCTGGTGGAGCGGATCGAGACCGTTCTTTTGCCGACCGAGCATGGCGACTTCGATTTGCATCTGTATCGATCGCGCCTGGATGGCCAGCATCATGTTGCCCTGGTCTGCGGCGAGGTGGCCGGACAGAAGAACGTGCTGGTGCGAGTGCACAGCGAGTGCCTGACCGGGGATGTCTTCGGCTCCCGCCGGTGCGACTGCGGCGTCCAATTGCACCAGGCCATGCGCCAGGTCGCCGAGGCCGGGCGCGGCGTGATTGTCTACATGCGCCAGGAGGGCCGCGGGATCGGGTTGGGGCCCAAGATTCAGGCCTACAAGCTTCAAGAGCGCGGTTACGACACCGTCGAGGCCAACCACAAACTCGGATACGCGGCCGACCTCCGGGAGTACGGACTGGGCGCGCAAATCCTGGTTGACCTGGGCCTCAAGACCATTCGGCTGCTGACCAATAACCCGAAGAAACTGGTCGGTCTGGAAGGCTACGGTCTGGAGATCGTCGAGCAATTGCCCATCCGGGTCGCGCCCAACCCGCATAATGTCAAGTACCTGCGGACCAAGCGCGAGAAGATGGGGCACACGCTGTGAGAATGCTCCCGATGCGCCGCCAGCACGCAGCCAGGCAAAGCTGCAACCAAAGCGCCGGAAACCTCGCCTATGGGTCTGTGCAAGAATTAGTTCCGATTGATTTTTGCACAGACTCTATGATTTCAAACCGGGCACGAAGAAGCCCGAAGAGTCTCAAACGGAGCACAACGGTTGAAAGTCTCCCGTTGTGCGCGGAACAGAAAGACCTCTACTGATGCTTCGCAAGATCAAAACCTCTCAGGCCAGGGCGTGCGGCGGCCGCTTCGCGATCGTCGCGTCACGATACAACGCGCGCTACGTCGATGCCATGGTGCGCGCGGCGCGTGCCGAGTTGCGGCGCGCCGGCGTCGGCCACGTCGATGTGGTGCGTGTTCCCGGCGCGTTCGAAATCCCGGTGGTGGCCGCTCGTCTGAGTCGCGGCGTCGGAATTCGCCCCGACGCAGTGATCTGCCTGGGGGTGGTGCTGCGAGGGGAGACCAGCCACGCCGAGCACATTGGCCGGGGCGTCACCGCGGCGCTGATCCAGCTCCAGATTCAGACCGGTGTCCCGATGATTCACGAGGTCTTGGTCCTGGAAGACGAGGGGCAGGCGCGTGTCCGCTGTCTGAGCCGTGACCACAATCGCGGAACGGAAGCCGCTCAGAGCGCCGTCGAGATGGTCCGTCTTGTGCGGCATCTGCCGGCGCTGGAGGAGGACGACGACGTGCCGTTCTGACCCGTATAGTTCATACCCCGTCCGTGCACAGGGCGGTCAGACATCGCAAGAGGACTGCTATGCGGGTCAGAAAGGTAAAACCGCGCCATGTTCGAGAGTCAGAGAAATCCAACACACTGTTCTCATGGCAGAACGCCTTCAGCACCGACACGAGACTCTCGGTTGTCTTTCTGGGAGCGGTGTTGCCGGAGTCCGGATGGGAGACTCCGCGCAGCTTCATGAAACATCCGGGCTGAAGATCGGGCTTTGATTCGATGAGATCGGCCCATAGAATCGGGCGCATGCAAGCCGCGCCTGCCCGTTCCGGCGGTTTTACCCGGGGCCAGTGGATGGTGTTGATCGCCGCGTTCCTGGGCTGGATGTTCGACGGTGTCGAGATGGGCATTTTTCCGGTGGTTGCGCGGCCGGCGCTTCAAGAGATTCTTGGGACGGAGGCGGACCAGGCCGTGGGGCCATGGATGGGCTACATCACGGCCCTCTTCCTGGTGGGAGCGGCGGGCGGGGGCCTGGTCTTCGGCTGGCTGGGCGACAAGGTGGGGCGTGTCCGGGCGATGACGGCGAGCATTCTCGCCTATTCGCTGTTCACGGGCGCGTGTTATTTCGCGCAGGCAGCATGGCAGCTTGGTCTGCTCCGTTTTCTCGCCGCTTTGGGGATGGGCGGCGAATGGTCGCTTGGTGTGGCGCTGGTCATGGAGTGCTGGCCTGAAGCCAAACGCCCATTGATGGCGGGGATCATCGGCGCTGCGGCGAATGTCGGGTACGCTCTGGTTGGTGTGGTCACCTGGCTCATTCCTGTCCGGCCTGATTCCTGGCGCTGGGTGATGCTGGCCGGGGCGATTCCGGCCCTGCTGGCGTTCTTCCTGGTTCTGGTGGTTCCGGAATCCCAGCGGTGGAAGGCATCGGTGCAGCGCGCGCGCGCGGAACCGTTGCGGATTGTGTTTGGAGCCGGCCTGTGGAGGACGACGCTGTTGGCTATTGCCTTCGGCGCAATAGCCCTGATTGGCACCTGGGGATCAGTCCAATGGCTGCCATTGTGGGGCGACCAGCTTGTGGGCAAGAGCTTTCCGCAGGTCAAGGGTGTCATCATGCTGGCGCTGTCGGCGGGGGCGATTCTCGGTTGCTTCATCGGGCCCTGGATTGGCGCGGTCCTGGGGCGGCGCATGGCCTACTTCACATTGTGCGCGTGCTCCCTGCTGTCTTGTGCCGTTCTGTTTCGAATAGTCGACAGTTTCGGTCCGGCGTTTGTCGTCGGGTCTTTCGTCGTCGGGGCGGCGACGGCGGCCTTTTACGGGTGGCTGCCTCTCTACCTGCCCGAGTTGTTTCCTACGCGCGCGCGCGCGACGGGCCAGGGCATCAGCTTCAATGCCGGGCGGATTCTGGCTGCCGGCGGCGCGTTGACGCAGGGCCAGCTCGTGTCTCATTACGGCGGCAGCTACGCGCAAGCGGGGGCCGTGGTGACCCTGATCTACGTTGTGGGAATGGTGTTGATCTGGTTTGGCCCCGAAACCAAGGGCAAACCCCTGCCGGAATGAGACTGCTCTGGGATGCTGCTCGATGAGGTTGACAAAGCGACGGGGTGTGGTGGACCTTTGCGGTCGAGTGTCACGGGAAACGGAGAGGGACGTATGCTTGTCAAGATGGTCGCCATACTCGCCGGGTGTCTGAGCATGGGCCTCGCGTTCGGCCAGGAATCAAGCACGAACAAGCCGCCTGAACGCGTGGCAGCATCCGTGCAGGCGCCCGGATCGATTCCAGGCAGCCGGGTCGTCACGTCGATCAGCCGTCCGGCGCCCGCAGCGCCGCGGGCCGGGGTGACGATCGACGGGGCTATTCCAAAGGCGATCCGCAGCAAGAGCCCGCTGCGGATGATAAGCCCGTTCGCGCCGAAGGAATATGGAGACGGCACGGATGTACTGGCGGTTCATCCGATGACCGGCGAGGCGCAGGGCGTGACGCTTCTGAGGCTGACATATCCCGATCGGCCAAAACCGCCGAAATCGCGCAAGAGCGGACCCTTCCGGTCCCCGAGCGGCACATAGGACGATCGAACGTATTCTACACACCATGGAACTGGTAACCGTCTTTAGCACCTTCAGCCCCGCCGAGGCCCAACTCGTCCGCTCGAGGCTCGAGGCAGCCGGCATACCGGCGAACGTCATCCACGAGACGGCGTCGCTCTCGATCGAGGGATACAGCGTGGCGGCCGGCGGCATCGAGGTCCAGGTGGCGGGCGACCGGTCGGAGGAGGCGAAGGCGCTGCTTGCCGATGCGCAGGAACCGCCGCCGGCGGCAGGTGCATGAAGGCTGCGCTCAGGCCGCTGGCTCGGGCGCTGCCCTCCGGCGAGTTGACCGCTGATCCAGCCATCTGTCAGGCCCATGCAGGCGACAAGTGGCTTGCCAGCCATGTGCCGGACGCAGTGGCGCTGCCACGCAGCACGGAGTCGGTGGTCTCGATTCTGTCCTTTGCCCACCGCCGAGGCATCCCCATCACTGCGCGCGGAGCGGGGCACGGCTACGTGGGCGGGTGCGTGCCTGTGCAAGGAGGCATCGTGCTGTCGCTGGCCCGGCTGAATCGCATTCGCGAGATTCACCCAAGGGACTTCGTGGCCGTAGTGCAATCGGGGGTCATCACGCAGAAGCTCCAGGATACGGTCGAGCGCAGGGGGTTGTTCTACCCGCCCGATCCTGCCAGTCGCTCGGAATGCAGCGTGGGCGGGAATATCGCGACCAACGCGGGCGGGCCGAGGTGTCTGAAGTACGGCGTGACACGGGATTACGTCCTGGGCCTCGAAGTGGTGCTGGCGGACGGAATCGTCGTGCGACTCGGAAGCCGCACGCACAAGAACAAGACCGGATTCGATCTCGCCCGGTTTTTTGTCGGATCGGAAGGTCTTCTGGGCGTTGTGACGGAAGCGACCCTCAAGCTGTTGCCGCTGCCACCCTACCGCGCCGCTCTCGCGGCGGGCTTCGGCACGACGCGGGACGCCTCCCGCGCCCTCCAGTCTGTCTTTCGGGCCGGCTTTCTTCCCTGCGCGCTCGAAGTGGCGGATGCATTCACTCTCGCCGCGGCGGCGAAACGCACCGGCAGCCGCCGGTTGGCCGGGTGCGAGGCCCACCTCATCGCTGAACTGGACGGGCAATCCCGGTCAGTGCGATCCGAGCTGCGCGAGGTCGAGCGGGTCATCGGGCAGCACCGCCCGCGCTTTATCGAGCGGGCTTTGGGTGCGATCGAGTGCGAGCGGATCTGGCAGTTGCGCCGCGAGTTCTCCTACGCCCTGCGTGACACCGGATTGACCAAGCTCAACGAGGATATCGCCGTGCCGCGCAGCCGGCTCGAGGCCCTGTTCGCCTTTGCAGCACGTCTCCAGAGAAAACACGGCTTGCCTGTGGCCTGCTTTGGCCATGCCGGCGACGGCAATATCCACACCAACATCATGGTTGACCGGACACAGCCGGGGGCGGAGACGCGGAGTCGAGCCGCTCTGGATGATTTGTTCAGGCAAGTCCTGGCCTGGGGCGGCGTGATCACGGGCGAGCACGGTGTCGGCTTGGCAAAGATGCCGTGGTGGAACCAGGCGGTTTCACCCGAAGTTCGGCAACTCCACGCTGCCATCAAGCGCGCCCTGGACCCCAAGGGCATTCTCAATCCGGGCAAGTTCGTCTCACTTGGTGCGGGCGATCCCTCCCACCGCCAGCGGGCGTGGTAAGGGTGGATTATCCGCAAACGCGTGGCGGCGATTGTGCGGACAAGGCCGGGAGACTGGAGGACTTTTCTTCGGAGCGGACCCCGGCCCGGGTGTTTCAAGACACTTCGCGGAGTCTGATGTCCGGCCACGCACGCGGATGCTGCCGACCCGATCGGCCTGTCGTCACGGCGCCTCGAGGCCGCGCGCCGCCTGGGCGAGGGCCCGGGCGCGATGACTGATCCTGTTCTTGACCGGCTCTCCCAACTCGGCAAACGACTCCGTGTATCCGAGCGGTTGGAAGACCGGGTCGTAGCCAAAGCCGTTCGCGCCGCGCGCCGCGTCGAGAATCAGGCCTTCGCAGACGCCTTCGAAAAGCCGAGGCGGGCGGGTCTGCCCGACCGTGGCCAGGGCGATCACGCAGCGGAATCGGGCGGTCCGGTTTGGGGTGGAGACGCCGTGCAGCAACCGCAGAAGCTTGGCCGTGTTGTCGATGTCGGTCGCGTTGGCTGACGGCGCGCTGTCCAAAGCTGCGAAGCGGGCTGAGACCACGCCCGGCGCCCCGTCGAGCGCATCCACTTCAAGCCCGGAATCGTCGGCCAGGACGCAGAGCGCGCCGCCTTCGCGCGCGATCGGCTGCTCGGCCAGCCATCGCGCCAGCGAATCGGCCTTCTTCGCCGCGTTCCCGGCGAATGTGTCGGCGTCCTCAACCGTGGTCGGCGCGCCGGGGAAGTCGTTGAGCGTCAGGTAGCGCAACCCGTCGCCCAGCACCGCCCGAATCTCCCGGGCTTTGTGATGGTTGCGCGTGGCGATGACCAGCGTCGTCATGGGCGAACAGTGTGCTCGAACTGCTCGCCAAACAAGAGCTCAAAGCGTTCGAGGCACCCATGCTGATCGCCCTTCCGACAACTGTTCAAGGTCCCTGCGCGCATTGACGCGCGCATTGACGCGTTGAGTTTCCGATTCTCGTTTCGATGACTTTCCAGTAGGGTCGGCCTCTCGGCATGCGAACCTCTTCCGCAAAAGACGAGTCCGGCGCGAGATCAGACCTCGCGGAGCACTGGGTGGCATTCGGGGCGGGGTCGCGCGGGCCGGAGTGTCCCGGCTGCGCGAGGCGCCCGGACAACCATCGACGAGCGTCTGTGTTGGCGTCTTTGGCTTGGATTGTGGCGTTTGCATGGGCGGGTTTGTTCCGTCATGGATTGGCCGGGGCGCCTGAGGTCCAGCCCCAGACGTTGATCGAATGGACGTTCGACCGCGAGGGTGATCAGGCCGGATGGCACGCCAACGACCATTTTGCAGATGTTCGGGTCGTGGGGGGCGCGCTCGAATGCCGGGGCGCCGGAACGGACCCGATTCTCGAGCTGGGGTTGCCGCTCGAAGTTGCGGTCTCACACCGACAGGCTCTCGAAGTGCGGCTCAAGGCCAGTCGGGACGGAACGGCGGAGTTTTTCTGGAGCAACACGACTCGAGGGCGATACGGCGGGTTCAGCCAGGAGAAGACCACGCGTTTTCCGGTTGTCGGGGACAATGCATGGGCGACGTACCGGGTGTTGCCTGGCTGGCAGGCCGAGGGTCGGATCATTCGTTTGCGTCTGGACCTGTACGACAACGCCGAGTTCGCGATCGATGCCATTCGGATCGTCTCGTGGCCCGAGTTGCAACCGGTTGACACTCGCGAGTTCGAGTTTCCGGCCGCGGACCGTGACTGGCCGTGGATTCGGATGGGACGCATCCTGTCGTCGGCCTCGCCATTGGCGGGTGGCGATCGATTGCGTCTGGGCCCGACGCTGTCGATCGACGCCGAGGCGCTCGATTACGTCTCGATGTGCATGACGGTTCCCTCGCAACCCGAGGCTGGGCGACGCGAGGCGTCTCCCGGAACGCCCCTCGCTGCGCCGCGCCTGACGCTCTGGTTTGCCGGCAAACAGGATTACGGGTTCAAGAGCGTCGCTGTTCCCGTCCATGCCGATGGACAGAAGCACGTCTACGACGTGGACATGCTGGTCGCCAACGGGTGGCGCGGGCAGATTGTGGCGCTCGGGATCGAGCACACGCTCGATGTTGCCGGGCAACCGGAGTTGCACTGGCTTAAAATTGCCGATCGTCCCCAGGGCCCGGCGCGCTTGAGCGTGGTTTCGCTCGGCCTCGAGCCGGCGTTGCCGCGGGTGGGAAAGCCTCTGAGACTCGAAGCCGTGTTGGCCAACCACGGCGGCGCCGCGGCTCGCGCGGTCACTGGAGATCTGATCCTTCCCGATGGACTTGCAGTCCGGGGCGGGGACGTGGCGGGTCGGAGCACGCCGCAGCTCGGTCCGGGGGAGACGGCCACTTGGGAGTGGGCTCTCGTCGGGGACCGGCCAGTGCAGGGGCAGATCGAGTTGCGTCTGCGTGCGGACCAGGCCGAGCCGGCCCAGGCCCGGATGGCGGTGGCTTTGACAGAGCCTGTGGACATTGGTCCGTGCGATTACGTGCCTGAACCCAGACCGGTGCGTGGACCTTACGAGGTGGGCGTGTACTACTTCCCGGGCTGGAAGAGCGCCGGCCAATGGCATCCGATCCGGCCTTATCCGGAGCGGCGTCCGGTGCTGGGATGGTATCGGGAAGGCGATCCGGAGGTTGCGGACTGGCACATCAAGTGGGCTGTCGAGCATGGGATCACCTTCTTCGCCTATGATTGGTATTGGTCGCAAGGGGCGCGGCAGCTCGAACACGCGCTGCACGACGGTTACTTCAAGGCACGGTACCGCCGCTACCTCAAGTTCTGTCTGCTCTGGGCGAACCACAACGCGCCCGGGACATCCTCGCACGCCGACTGCGTGGCGGTCACCCGCCATTGGATCGAACACTATTTCAGACAACCCGAGCACTTGACCGTCGAAGGCAAGCCGCTGGTGATTATCTTCAGTCCGGATCGTCTCTCTGCCGACCTCGGATCGACCGGCGTCAAGTCGGCATTTGACGCCATGCGCGCAACCTGCCGCGAGGCCGGCTTTCCCGGATTGCTGCTTGTTGCCTGTGTGGGCGACGCGGCCCAGGCCCGCCAGGCTGCCGCCGAGGGTTACGACGCGGTCACAGCTTATAATTGGCCTGGACTCGATATGTCTGCCGGCCAGATGGAAGCGCCCTACGCCGCGCTTCTCCCCGCCTATCGGCGCAATTGGCAGCATATCATCGATTCGGCCGGCATCCCCCTCCTGATTCCGCTCTGTGGAGGTTGGGACAGCCGGCCCTGGCACGGGGCCAACAACCTCGTGCGCTATGGCCGCACGCCCGAGTTGTTCCGCCAGCACGCCCAGGACGCCGCCCAACTCTCGAGACGCACCGCTCACCTCTCGCCGCTCTCGCTCCTGCTGCTCGTCGAGGCCTGGAATGAATTCGGCGAAGGCTCCTATATCGAGCCGCATCAGGAATTCGGATTCGGGTATCTGGACGCCTTGCGCGACGTGTTCACCGCCGCGCCGAGGGACCATGTCGATGTGACGCCCCCGGACGTGGGGCGAGGGCCTTACGATGTTGCGGTGCATACGATGCCTGAGCCCGTGTGGGAGTTCCGCGAGAGCGATGAGGGATGGAGTCAGACGATGGATCTGACCGACGTGCGGATCGAAAACGGCGCCCTGATCGCGCGCAGCACCGGCAACGATCCGGCCTTGTTCGGTCCGCCCATTCAGGCGCGCGCCGACGCGTATCGAACCGCGGTTGTCCGAATGAAACTGACGCCTCGCGATGGGCGGTCTCTGCCGGACCGGGCTCAACTGTTCTGGCGCACGGATCGGTTGCCGGAGGGCGAGGCCAGCAGCGAGCGGTTCGATGTGCTGGCGGACGGCGCGTGGCACGAGTATCGGGTGGATCTCAGTGGAAACCGCCGGTGGCGCGGGATCATCACCCGGCTGCGGCTCGATCCGTGCAATCAGCGGGACACACAAATCGCTCTCGATGTGCTGCGGCTCGAGCCGTGAGGCGCCAATGAAGCGGCCTTCCTGACCGATCTGGCCCGGGGAAGGAGAGTCTGAGTCGTTTGATATTCCACGTTGGCGCCCACAAGAGCTTCGGCAATGCTCTCGCAATGCTCTGCCAACACTGAATCCGACGCCACAGGTCCTCGTCTAAGAGCGCAATGCCGGATGCTGAGTCACACCGCGCCCGAGTGGTGGTGGATGGCAAGTTTTTCCGCCTCGGGCGAGACAAGTTCTTCGCACGCGGCGTGACCTACGGGCCATTTGCGCCGAACGCTGCCGGCGAGCACTTCTGCTCGCCGACGCAGACGGCGCATGATTTCGACCAGATGCGCGCGTGGGGGATCAATTTGCTGCGCGTATACGATGTGCCGCCGGGCTGGTTCCTCGAGTTGGCTGCTTTGAAAGGGCTGTGGTTGCTGGTGGATGTGCCTTGGAACAAGCAGGCCTGCCTGGACGATGCGCCGGCCAGGGAGGCGGCTCGGCGGGCTGTGCGGGAGGCGGCGCTGGCCTGCGCGGGGCATCGGGCGGTGTTCGGGATCAGCGTGGTGAACGAGCTGCCGCCCGACAGCGTTCGCTGGAGCGGCCCGGCGTCGATCGGTTCGTTTTTGGAGGAGTTGGTGGGCGTGGTCAAGAGCGTCGACGCTCAGTGCCTCTGCACGTTCGGGAGTTTTCCCCCGACAGAATACCTCCGGGTGCAGGCGATCGACTTCGTTTGTTTCAACGTCTATCTCCATCACCCTCAGGCATTCAGAAACTACCTCGCCCGCCTCCAGGTGTTGGCCGATTCCAAGCCCCTGGTGCTCGGCGAGTTCGGACTCGACTCCCTTCGGGAGGGCGAGCCGCGCCAAGCGGAGCTGCTCGAATCGAGCATCGAGAGCGTCTTTCAGGCCGGGGCTGCTGGTGCGGTGGTTTTCAGCTTCACGGACGCGTGGTTCAAAGACGGACTGGCCATCGAGGACTGGCATTTCGGACTGACAAGTGCGGCGCGGGTCCCCAAACCCGCGGCGTTCGCGGTGCAGAGGGCCTACGGGGGCGCACCGCATTTCCGGACCGTCTCCGGCCCGATGGTCTCGGTGGTGGTGGCCAGTTACAACGGGGCGCGCACCTTGAGCGCCTGCCTGGAATCGCTCGGCGCCCTCTCTTACCCTGTCTGCGAAGTCATTCTGGTCGATGACGGCTCGACCGACGAGACTCCGGAGATCGCGGCCCGCTTCCCACGGGTGCGCTATTTGCGCCACCCGCAAAACCTCGGGTTGTCGGTGGCGCGCAACACCGGCATCGAGGCGGCGCAGGGTGAGATCGTCGCGTTCACTGACGCCGACTGCCGTGTCGACGAAGACTGGCTGCATTACCTGGTGAGCGATTTGGTGGGGAGCCGGTTCGTCGGGATGGGCGGTCCGAACCTGCTGCCTTCGGAGGACTCCTGGGTGGCGGCGGCGGTGCAGGTATCGCCGGGAGGCCCCGCGCATGTGCTGCTGACGGACCAGGTTGCGGAGCACATCCCCGGCTGCAACATGGTCTTCTGGAAGTGGGCTCTCGAGGAAATTGGCTGTTTCGACCCGGTGTTTCGGAAGGCGGGCGACGACGTCGACATCTGCTGGCGTTTGCAGCAGCGGGGCTATGAGATCGGATTCAGTCCGGCGGCGGTGGTCTGGCATTACCGGAGATCGACCGTGCGGGCGTATCTGAGGCAGCAGCACGGTTACGGCGAAGCCGAGGCCCTTCTCGAACGTAAGCACCCCGAGCATTTCAGTCCGCTCGGAGGCAGCATGTGGCGCGGGCGCATCTACGCATCGCACGAGACGGGCGTCCGGGCGCGCCGCCCGATGATCTATCACGGCCTGTTCGGAGCGGGCCTCTTCCAGGGCCTCTACACCGCGCCGTCAGCGATTTCGCCGATCGTTCTGACCAGTTTCGAGTACCATTTGGGGATCACCCTCCCGCTTCTTGTCTTGGCGCCGTTGGTCCCGTTGCTTTGGCCGCTCGCGGCGCTTAGCCTGATCGGGTCGATTGGCGTCTGTGTGGTCGCCGCGTTGCAGACGGCTTTGCCGGACGGAAAGTGCCGTGTCTGGTCCAAACCTCTGGTCGCGCTCCTGTTCGCGCTTCAGCCGATCGCGCGGGGCTGGGCCCGGTATCAGGGGCGTCTCCTCTCCAGGCAGACGCGGTTGGAGGCCTACGAGACTCTGGAATCGCTCAGGCGTGAGCAACGCCAGGAGATGCCGGATCTCCTCGTCTACCGCACTCCGTCGGGATTCGATCGCCGGGCGTTTCTGTCGCGGGTTGTGGCGCGTCTGACCGAACAGGGGTGGGCCCACCGGGTTGACAGCGGCTGGGGTTGGTTCGATCTGGAACTCTACGGCGGGCGATGGTGCAAGATGCGCCTGGTGACCGTGACCGATCTGGGTTCGGACGGCCAATGCAGGATGCGTGTTCGGTTGCGTCCGGCGCTCACGCTGCCGGCTCGGGTTGGCATTGGGGTGCTTCTGGGCGGCGTCCTTCTGGCGATCGGAGTCCTCGGGCGGGGGCAGCCGCTGTGGTGGTCTCTGCTTCTGGCCTTGCCCGCCTATGTGTGGTGGCTCACTTGTCAGCAAAACCGGCTTCAGCGTTTGGTTGGAGTCTTTCTTGACACATTGGGCGAGGATCTCGACTTGACGAGGCTGCCGGCGGACAGCGATGCCAGGACGAGTCCGCGCCGGAGCGGCGACTCCGGCTGAAGGGGGTCAAGCGTTCCGCGGATTGGGAATTCGACGTTGCGGGGCCATGAAGAGGCGTCTACAGTGCGCCCCATGCAGGCTGGATAGGCAAGACCGCGCCGGGTTCGATAAACCGAGAAATGCAACATACTGTTCCCATGACAGGACGCCTTCAGAAACGACGGGAGGCTTGTGGTTGTCTTTCTTGTGGCGGTTCCGCCACAGCCCTGGACTCGGCGTTCTCGTCCCGGCATGGGATGTTCGGGCCAGGGGTGCTCTTAGCCGTGGTTTGGAGAGGCATGCTGCTTCGGCGAACGAAGTGGCTTCCGAGCCGTGGTTCCGTGCTATGAAACACTACCTGGACTTCGAGAAACCGATCCAGGAATTGCAGAGGAAGCTGGACGAGATGCGGCGGCATCCCCAGATGCATTCCCTCGAAATCAGCCTCGATGACGAGGTGCTGCAGATCGAGAAGAAGATCGCCGAGACGCGGCGTGATGTGTTTTCGAACCTGACGGCTTGGCAGCGGGTCCAGATGGCCCGCCATCCCAAGAGGCCGTACACCCTCGATTATCTCGGCACGACGTTCTCGGATTTTGAGGAACTGCATGGCGATCGGGCCTACTCGGACGACCGGGCTGTTGTGGGTGGGTTCGCCCGGCTGCAGGGAGAGCCCATCCTGGTGGTAGGCACTCAGAAGGGACGGGATACCAAGGAGAACATTCTGCGCAACTTCGGGTCCGCGCATCCGGAGGGCTATCGCAAGGCGCTGCGCCTGATGCGCCTGGCCGAGAAATTCCAACTGCCAATCGTGACCTTGATCGACACGGCGGGCGCATATCCGGGGATTGGGGCGGAAGAACGGCACATAGCGGAGGCGATCGCCGTCAACTTGCGGGAGATGATGTTGCTTTCGGTGCCGATTGTCGCGGTTGTGCTGGGAGAGGGTGGATCCGGAGGGGCCCTCGGCCTTGGGGTGGCCGATCGGGTGTTGATCCTCGAGAATGCCTATTACTCCGTGATCAGTCCCGAAGGCTGCGCTGCCATTCTCTGGAAGGACCGTTCGGCTGCGCCCAAGGCGGCCGAGGCTCTGAAGATCACGGCGAAAGACCTGCTCGAGCTCAAGCTGGTCGACGAGATTGTTCCCGAGCCTTTGGGCGGCGCGCACAACGACCTCCCGACCATGGCGGAGACGCTGCGGGTCTATCTCTTGCGCCACTTGCACGAGGTCGAAGCCGTTCCCCCCGACGCGCGCTTGCGTCAGCGCTACCAGAAGTTCCGCAGTTTCGGTCATTTCGACGAAGCCGTTCCCAGCCCGCCTGAGAATGGCTGATCCGCCAAAAGACACGCCATGCTGTACCCATTGGTTTTTCAGCCCATTCTCAAGGAGCACGTCTGGGGAGGGCGCAAACTGGAGGAACTCTATGCCAAGGCGCTGCCTCCAGGACTCCAGATCGGCGAATCGTGGGAAATCTCGGATCGTCCTGAGGGCGTCAGCGTTGTCATCAACGGACCCCTCGCCGGCAAGAATCTGCGATGGCTCATGGAACATCACGCCGCCGAACTGCTGGGATCGGCGGGGGCGACGAACGGGCGGTTCCCACTGCTGGTCAAGTTGCTCGACTGTCGGGAGGCGCCCTCCGTGCAGGTCCACCCACCCGACGACGTGGCGGCCCGATCGGGTGACGAGCCCAAGACGGAGATCTGGTACATCACTCGGGCGGAGCCCGACGCCCGTTTGACTGCAGGCCTTGTCCGCGGCGTCAAGCGCCACCAATTCGAGCGGAAACTGGGCGAAGGGCGGGTGCTGGAATGCCTCCACACCATCCCCGTTCAGGCCGGCGATGTCATGTTCGTTCCCGGCGGGCGGGTTCACACCATTGGCGGCGGGATCGTCCTGTGCGAGATCCAACAGAACTCGAACACCACATACCGCCTTTTCGACTGGAACCGGCTGGGGCCTGACGGCAAGCATCGAGAACTTCACATCCAAAAGGCTCTGGCAGCGATGGACTACGACGACATCGAGCCCGACCTGGTGCGGACCGACTTCGAGGGGGACGATGCGGCCGTGACCCGCCGGCTGGCCGACACACCTTGGTTTCAAGTCGAGGAGTGGCAGAGCCATACGCCCAATCGGCGGGTCCTGAATGCGCCCAATCGCCCGATCATTGTCGGGATACTGTCAGGCAAAGCCACATTGGTCGGTGCTGGCGAGACCGTGAGTCTCGGCCCAGGTCAGTTCTGCCTCATCCCCGCGAGTGTGCGTGACACTGCCGTCCAGACAGACGGCAAGGCAACGTGCCTGCTGGCTGTTCCGTCGGGCGCGAGCGAAGTGAGAGATCCTGTCGCGTCCCAGACGTCCGAGGCTCCCCGGGGCATACCTCCGTGGCGACAGCACCAGGCCAGGGGCGGCAGAATGCGGACGCATCACGCTGCCGAGTCCAAGGCTCGCCGCAAGGCGTCGTCGAGTCGTTTGGAGATCAAGCTGATTCTGGGCGACAGACTCAATGACTGGCCTTTGGTCAGGCTTCTGGTCCTGCACTTCTGGTTCCGTATGGTCGTCATCGGCCTGGTGATGGCGTTTGTGCTCGGCGTGGCCGTGCTGGCCAAGGTCTGGCCGACGACACCCTCGGGTTTTCGTCCCAAGGTCAGGGTGAGCCTTCTGGACAAGGTGCAGGCCTATATGCTGCGCTCGAGCGCTGAGAAGGCCGTGGCCCGCGGGGATCACGAGGCGGCCCTGCTGAGCTGGCGAAACGCGTTCGCCAACGACATGGGCAACCCCGCGTTGGCGCGCGGTGTGATCCGCAGCACAACAGCCTTGGACCCGATTCCGACTGCGAGCCTTGGCCCGACGGTCCAGACATCGGATTGGCTCTTGCGTTTGACCGCGACCAACCGGGCGGACCTCGAGTTGGTTTGTGCCTTCTATGACAAGGCGCAGCTTTACGGATTGGCGAACGCCGAGCTCGAGCCTTTTTCCGGAGAACTCACTGGGCGCCTGAAGCCCATTTACGTCAAGTGCCTCTTCTTCCAGGGCAATTTTGACCGCTACAATGAACTGTGGGCACAGCTTTCTTCCGACGAGAAGGCCCAGCCCGACATGGCTCTGATCCACGCCGCGTATCAGGTCGGGTGGGGGAGGATCGGCTCGGCGTCCGAAGTCAACCAATTGCTCGACAAGACCGCCCGAGAACGGGGGCCGCTCTGGTTTCTGGCCAATCGCCTCGAGATGGCGATTAGCGTCGCCCAATCCAATCCGGATCGCTATCGCGCGGCGCTCGATCGGCTTCAAGAGGCGCAACTGGACAACGCGGTCGACAACGCCGACTACTGGATGCTCCTCCTTGGAAGCGGGCGGCGGGCCGAGGCCGTTCGACTCGCCCAGCAGTTTGTGATTCCTCCCCGCAATCAGGGGGAGTTGGTGCGATTGGCGACCGTCAAGTTTGTGCTTGGGCTTAAGGACGATGCCATCAAGCTCATGCAGGCCTACGCCAATCTCTACCCGGCCTCCGATGCCGTCTGGAGCACCTACGCGAACCTGTTGCTCGATGCGAGGGACTGGACTGGGCTGCGGGCGGTGGCGCTGCAGATGCGCCTGCTCCCCATGTTGCAGGGGCGTCTGGTCCCACTCAGCTATTATCACGAAGGGCGTGCCGACCTGGCCACCGCCCAGGTTGAAGCGGCCCGACGAGCCTTCGACGCCGCGACCAATTTGGACTTTCAAACGCCGGAGCAGTCGATGGCAATTGCGCGCAGCCTGCTCGACCTCGGCTATGGCGCGCACGCGCGATCGATCCTGGAACGGGCGGACACAACGATTACGAATCGCCTTCAGTATCTCGACCTGATGAGTCGCGTGGCGATCGATCTGCGCGACGAGGCGCTGATGATGTCGACCTCGAAAGCGGCCTATGAACTCGATTCGTCCAATATCGACTTGGCCAACCGGTATGCCGCCGCCCTGCTGATTCGGGGTGAGCGCCCCGGCGAGGCGGTCGCGTTGACACTGGGGCTGCACGCCCGTATGCCGGACTCGAACGCATTTCGGATCAACCACGCGTTGGCGTTGCTGATGAACCATCGATACCTCGATGCCGAGTTGCTCTTGAACCAGGTCGATGCCTCCGCATTCCAGAACAAGGAAGAGTTCAACTCCTATTTTCAGGCGCTCTTCGAGCTGAGGTTCAGGCGGCTAGACTACGCCGGCGCCTGGGAGATGGCGGACCGGATGGATTGGAGCATGCTCTTCCCCACCGAAGCTAAGCGACTCGGCGCCATGCGATCCGCGTTGCCTCCGCGAACTGCATCGCTGGGGCGCCCTGCTACGCTGTGAGGATCGATCCATTCGGATCGCTGGCGCCCGGACTTTACAGCCTGACCCCATGACGACGAACGACGCTGTCAGACTCCTGGAGCAGTTTCGCGCCGGCGCGGTCACTCGAGCCCAGGTGTTGCGCGCCTTCCGGGCCCCAGCGGTGAGCAATCTCGGCTTTGCCCGCGTGGATCTCGATCGCGGCCTGCGCAAAGGATTCCCCGAGGTGATTTTCGGTGAGGGCAAGACACCGGCGCAGGTCGTCGCCATCGCACGCCAGATCTGGCGTCACGAGGGCCGAGTGCTCGTGACCCGGACAACGCCCGGCCACGCTCGGGCGATGAAGCGCGCTTTTCCACGCGCCGTGCATCATGAGAATGCGCGCTGCATCACCCTCGAACGGACGCCTCTGCCCAAACGAGGGGGCCCGATTACCGTCTTGTGCGCCGGGACAACGGACCTGCCCGTGGCTGAAGAGGCGGCCGTGACGGCCCAGATCATGGGAAACCGTGTCGAACGGGTCTACGATGTCGGCGTGGCCGGCTTGCATCGCCTCCTCGGAAGCCTCGAAGCGATCCAGAACGCCCATGTCATCATCGCCGTGGCGGGGATGGAAGGGGCTTTGCCCAGCGTCGTCGCCGGACTGGTCTCACGCCCCGTCATCGCCGTGCCCACCAGCGTCGGTTATGGGGCCAGTCTTGGCGGCCTGGCCGCCCTTCTTGCCATGCTCAACAGTTGCGCCAGCGGCGTGACCGTAGTCAACATCGACAACGGATTCGGGGCCGGCTACGCCGCAAGTCAAATCAACGCTCTCAGTCGAGACACCGCATGAAAGCCGTCTACTTCGATCCCTTCAGCGGCGTCAGTGGAGACATGATTCTCGGAGCTCTGCTCGATTTGGGGGTCGAGATAGGCAGCCTCCGGAAGGATCTCGCTCGTCTCCCTCTTGGTGGCTACCATCTGCATGCCACTCGCCGGACCAAGGCGGGCATCTGCGGGACGAAGTTCGACGTGCACCTGGGGGAGGCGCAGGAACATTCCCATGCCGCCGGGGACGAGGGGCATCACCACGAGCCGCAAACCGCTCCGGATGCGCAGTCCGGCATGCACAAGGGGCACACCCACCCGCACCCCGGCCATTCCCAACCCTCGATTCCCGATCGCTGCCATGTCCACTCCGGACCGCATCATGGGGAAGCCGAAGTCCGCGACTTCCGGTCCATTGCAACCATGGTTTCCGGGAGTTCGCTTCCCGGTCCGGTGCGCGACCGCGCGCTGGGCGTGTTCCGACGCATTGCCGAGGCGGAAGGCAAGATTCATGGGTGCCCGCCTGAGTCGGTGCATTTCCATGAAGTCGGCGCCGTGGACTCGATCGTGGACGTTGTCGGGGGGTGCTTGGCGCTCGAGGCCCTTGGTCGACCGCGCGTGTTCGCGGCGCCCTTGATCGAGGGGACGGGATGGGTCCGGTGCGCGCACGGGCAATTTCCTGTGCCGGCGCCGGCCACTCTCGAGATTCTTGCCGCGCGGGGCCTGACCCTCAGACAATGTGAAGAGCCGCAGGAGATGGTCACTCCGACCGGCGCGGCCTTCCTGGCGGAGTTCGCGGAAGCCTTCGGTCCCATGCCCGCCATGCGACTGGAGCGGATCGGCTATGGCCTGGGCATGCACGACATGAGGACGCGTCCCAATGTGCTGCGCGCCGTTCTGGGCGAACTCGAATCCGAACCTGGCGCCCCGGTGCTGCCCCATGACTGGGAGGGGGATCATGTTGGCTGTTTGGAAACGAATCTCGACGACGCCAATCCGGAAGTGCTGGGGCATTTTGTCGACCGTGCACTGGCGGCCGGAGCTCTCGATGTTTTCTACGGCTCCGTTCAGATGAAGAAGAACCGTCCGGGTGTGGTTTTGACGGTTCTGTGTCCGGTGGCCGAGTGCGATCGGTTCAGCGAACTGATTCTGTGCGAAACAACCGCCTTTGGTGTGCGGCGCACTGTTCTCGAGCGTCGGAAACTCCGGCGGGAGTTCCTGAGTGTCGACACGCCTGTCGGACGGATCAAGGTGAAGGTGGGACGCCTGGACGGCCGGATTGTGCAGGTGGCTCCTGAGTATGAATCCTGTCGCGCGGTCGCGGCAGAGCGGGGGATGCCTCTCCAGGCCGTTTACACAGCCGCGGTTCGGGCCGTCCCGGCCTCGTCAGGCGATTCGAGGTAGTCCAGCCCTGCGGCCCCAAGATTCGACCGTGCGGAGCCCTGTCAGGTTGTCGGGCCGAGGCCTGTCTCTTTGGGCGGGACCTGGTACAGCTCGGAGCGCAACACCCCCACAAACGGGAGATTCCGATACCTTTCGGCATAGTCGAGTCCATACCCCACAACGAAAAGGTCGGGGATAACAAAGCCGACATAATCGGCTTCGATGGGCTCGGTACGCCGGTCTGGCTTGTCCAGGAGCACACAAGTCCGGAGCGATCCCGGTTTGAGCTTTTCGAGTCTTGCACGGACCGTTTTCAAGGTGCGTCCGGTGTCGAGGATGTCGTCCACGATCAGCACATCGCGTCCCGCGACTTCCAAGCGCAGGTCTTTGGTGAAGACCAGTTCTCGGGAGATCGTGCCTTCCCGGTAGCTCGAGACGCCGATGAAGTCGAGTTTGAGCGGGACCGCCAAACGCCGGAGCAGGTCGGCCAGGAACATCAACGTGCCGGTCAGGAGCGCCACGACAAGCGGATCCCGGCCCACGTAGTCGCGAGTGATCGCGCGCGCCAGCTCCGCGACCCGCCGTTTGATCTGGGCTTCGGTGATCAACACTTCGCGCAGGTCGGCCCGCCACTGGGGAGGCACCACGTGGGTTTGGGTGACGCGCCGAGGGCGTGCCCACACCTCGGATGCGGAGGCGGCGGGTCGCGGGGCGTCGTCGGGCGGTCTTGGCGAAGGCGATGGGACAGTGCGAGGGTTCAAATGTGGCGTGAATCGTTGATATCCTTGTGTGCGTAACCGTGTTCCTGGCGCTGGACATTCACCTGGTTCTTCTTGAGATAGGCCGCATAGACGTCTTCGGCGTCCATGCCGAGCACCTGGGCAAGGCTGATCAGGAAGTGAAACAGATCGACCACCTCGACCCGCGCGTTTTGTTCGTCGAACTCCTGATACTTGGCCCACCATTTCCAGGGGACGCTGTCGGTCAACTCGGCGATCTCCTGGCTCATCGCACGGCAGTAGTTCAAGGTCCACGTCACTTTGTCGGCCTGGCTCATCCCCGACGTTTGCACCCCAATCCGCTCGTTCAGGGACCGCTGCAGCCTGAAAATCTCACTCAATCGGTCAGTCTGTGACATGGCAGGAGCATTCGGAGTGTGTCGAAAGGACGCAAGCCGGAACTGGCGGGTATGGCGGATTGGCGGATTGGCGGAGGGGTAGTGGTTAGCCCCGTTCGAGCAGGGCGACGGCCACGGCGTGATGGGCTGTATGGCTGAGCGTGAGATGGAGAGCGCTTCCCCCACGCTCCCGAAGCAAGACCGCCCCTCGGCCATGAAGCGCGGCGTAAGGCTGCCCCGACGGGTGCCGCAGAACTTCCATGTCCAGCCATCCCAACTTGGCTCCAATCCCCGTCCCAAACGCCTTGGAAATCGCCTCTTTCGCGGCGAATCGGGCCGCCCAGTGCGGCGCCGGGTGACGGAAGGTGGCGCAATAGGCCAATTCCGTCGGCCGCAGTATCCGAGTCAGAAAGCGATCGCCGAACTTCTCGGCGCTCGATCGAATGCGCTCGACTTCGATAATGTCGACGCCGATGCCTAGAACCGTCTGGGGCGGTGCGTCCGGGGCAGGCGGCTGCGGATGCTCATCCATCATAGGGCCGCATGAGGGCCAGCATGTCGCGGACAGCCCGTGCCAGACCGACCACGACCGACCGGCTGATGATGGCGTGGCCGATGTTCAGTTCCACAAGGTGCGGAACTTCGAGGAGCGCCGGCAGGTTGCGGTAGTTGAGGCCGTGGCCGGCATTCACCCGCAGGCCGAGCTGATGGGCGCGTCGGGCGGCCGTGATCAGGCGTCTGAGCTCGCGCTTTCTGCCGGCTAGATTCTCGAAGTGTTTGGCAAAGCGGCCCGTGTGCAATTCGACAAACTGACTGCCTACGCGGGCGGCGGCGGCAACCTGGTGCAGATCGGGCGTGATAAAAAGACTCACCTCGATTCCCGCCTTGTTGAGGCGGCGGCGGGTTCTCGCCAGCGCGCTGCATTGGCCCGCGACATCAAGGCCGCCTTCCGTGGTGACCTCCTGCCGGCGTTCCGGCACCAGGCAGACGATCTCCGGCTTGAGTTCGAGAACCAAATCCACGATCGGCGGCGAATTGGCCATCTCGAGATTCAATCGCGTCCGAATCGTCTCTCGCAGCCGCCACACATCGCGGTCCTGGATGTGTCGCCGATCTTTCCGCAGGTGTGCTGTGATGCCGTGCGCTCCGGCCGCTTCGCAGCGTCGGGCGGCATCCACCGGGTCCGGTTCGCCGGCATCCAGGCCGCGGTAGCGGGCCTCGCGCAGCGTGGCAACGTGGTCGATGTTCACCCCAAGTTTGAGCATGGCGACATCAGGGGGATGGGCGGACGGGCGGAGCCGCGGGGGCATTCGATGGGGCAGGGGATGCGGGGGGAACGCCCGCGCCCGGTTTGCCGGTCTGCCTGGCGCGCATGCGGTGCAATAGCGCCGGGCGCGCCGCCGGCTCGCTGAGGCGCGGAAAGTCCGGGTCATCCAGCCACCGCATGAGCGCCACAAGTTCAAGCCCGCTGAGGCCCAGCGCGGAATTTCGCACCCCGACCAAGTGACGCGGGGACTCGAGCCTGAGTTCGGTGCCGGTATTGCCCAAACGATCGACAACGTTGGTGTCAAACAACCACGCCTCACCGGTGTAATTGGTCGGCAGGGGGGCGTAGCCTGCCAGCATCCAGTACAGGTTCTTGATGTGTCGCCAGCCGTTGACGCGTTGGGCGGTCAACTCCCAGCTATAATAGACCAGGTCGATCCGATCCATGATCTGGGACAGCAGTTCGGGCGGGAGTGGGCGCTTGGTCTTGACCAGGGGGAAAAGACCCGCAACGGCGAACCCGGGATCCTGGGCGGTGGCGGGGCTGACAAACGGCTCGGCGATCGGCAGGTTAGTCCAGGCCAGACGGGTTGTGTTGGTCTGGAACATGGCGTCGCCAAACCGGACCTTCGGGATGTACCGTTCCAAAACGGCGGACACTTTCGGACCGAGCTGCGTCATGACATTTGTCACCTCGGGCGCTTCCCAAGCGACATAGGAGGCAAACGGGATCTCGGCGATCGTCCAACCGACAGCCTGATTGGGTGTGGTGGGCAACTCCAGTTGTTTCCACCAGGCCTGCCGGCTCAGCCATGGGCGAATCCCCCGCAGGGCTGTGAAACCGACGACCGGATCGCCCAGAGTATGCGTGGGGATGCGCCACGGATCGAGCTTCAAGTCCAGTGGCGTCGAGTAGGTCAGCGACGCCGTCGTTCGTAGAATCGGACCCCGTCCCTCGATCTGAATCCCGATCGCCGGCCAACTCGCCGGCTCGGGCCAGCCCAGAATCTGCGCCACTTTTGGCCCGTCCGCCTCGATCTCGAGCCAACCCTCGGGAGCGCCCAGACCGGCGACGCGCTTAGCGAGAGCAACAAAGGGCGCGGCCGAGCCTGTGCCCATGCCGATCAATGCCCAGTCCCCGGCGCAGCCGACCCGGGACCAGCCTTGCGTTTGGGCAAACCGGGTTTCCCGAACCTTCGCATTCTCTGTCTGAACCTCGGTGGGCGTTGTGCCGTCTGCCGCCCCCGCCCACGCAAGCCACGTTGACTCGAGGGTGTTCCTCTTCTCATTGGACACCCGCACTGCGGCAACTATCGCCACGCCGTCTTCAGCGCCGAACACGATCCCGCCACAGCTTTGCGATGCGACCAACTCCTCGATCCACGGAATTAACAATGATGCCGCAGGGGGATTTGTTGCAGCGCCCGGAGCGAGCCAGGCCCCTGGGGATCGGGCCAGCTTCTCGAGCGTGGTGCGCAGCATGCGTTGCGAGGCCGGCTGAGCCAGGATCACCCTCGCCTCAGTGCCGTTCGTGTTGCCTGCGAGGCGCGTTGTGCCCACCCAATGCCAGGAGAGCGCCCAGTCCGGCGATTTCAACCGAGCCTCGACTTGGGCTGATGCCTCGGCGAGGGCCGTCGGCGCCGGATGCGCGTTCAGCGGCCAGACGACACAGCCGCCGCCGCAGGCGATCAGGCTGATCAACAGAGCATGCAGTTTCATAGAAACGCCAACTCCTTGCCAAAGAACTGTCCGATTAGCAAATGGAAAGGCGCGGAAACGGGCGCCGGGGCACGGTTATTTCATTTAAATTCCTGAAGGGTTGCTGTTGTTGAGGTTGGAAAGAGCGCTTATCAATTGGCGTGGTTTGGTGCGCAGTAGGCGTGCGATGATCTCGACAAACCACTGTCAAATTAAGAACCTGTCACTTTATATAACTGCAACCTCTCGGCCCTGCGCATCTGCCTGATCGCGCTCAAGGCGGACCTTCACCCCGAGCCTTCTTGGCCGGCCCTGCAGGAGCGCTGCCAGCACAATTCCCAAATCCCTTTCCAGATACTCGTCAATCGCCGCTCCAAATGAAAAGACCGTGGGCGCCGGGGCGCCGGTCTCGATCGTCCCTCGACACGGAAAGGCGCGAAAGGCCATTTCCGCGCCGCGCGGCTTTGGTTGCGGCTGGGCAGCGCTGCGTTAGAATGGCGGCATGTCTGGTGACGATTTGTTCACGCAGGAACCGCGGCACGCCGAACAGGCGCTTTCCGTCGAGTCCGCGCCTTCACCCCAGACGGCGCCGCTTGCGGCGCGCATGCGACCGCGGGACCTGGCCGAGTATGTGGGGCAGAGGCATATCTTGGGAGCGGGCCAGCTCCTGCGGCGCGCGATCGAGGCGGACCGGATTCAATCGCTGATTTTCTTTGGGCCGCCGGGGACGGGGAAGACCTCTTTGGCGCAGGTGATTGCGCGGCACACCCGGTCCAGGTTCGTGCGGCTCAGCGGGGTCGAATCCAACGTCGCGGACGTGCGGCGGGAGTTGGCGGGAGCGGGGAATCGGCTCACGAACAGCGGTCAGCGGACGATTCTATTCATCGATGAGATTCATCGGTTCAACAAGGCCCAACAGGATGTCTTGTTGCCGGACGTCGAGAGCGGGGTGGTTCGGCTCATTGGCGCCACGACGCACAATCCGTTCTTCTTCGTCAACGCGCCGCTCGTGTCGCGATCACAGGTGTTCGAACTCGAGCCGCTGAGCGAATCCGATCTGCTCGGCCTGCTCCGGACGGCTCTGACCGATTCGGAACGCGGTCTGGGGATGCTGCGGATTCGGGCTGACGAGGATGCGTTGTGTCATTTGGCGAAGGTGGCGGATGGCGACGCGCGGAAGGCTTTGAACGCGCTCGAGATCGGAGCGTTGACCACGCCTGCCGGCGACGACGGGTCCGTTCATCTGACGCGGGAGGTGTCGGAGCAGAGCATCCAGCGCAAGGCGGTTGTGTATGACGCGGACGAGGACGGTCATTACGACACCATTTCGGCGTTCATCAAGTCGATGCGGGGCAGCGATCCGGACGCAGCGTTGTACTGGCTGGCCAAGATGATCCATGCGGGCGAGGATGCGCGTTTCATTGCGCGGAGGATTGTGATTTGCGCGGCGGAGGATGTTGGTCTGGCGGATCCGATGGCTTTGGTCTTAGCGCTGGCGGCGTTTCAGGCCTCCGAGTTCATCGGGTGGCCCGAAGCCCGGATTCCGCTTGCCGAGGCGACGGTTTATGTGGCGACGGCAAACAAGAGCAACAGCGCGTACATGGCAATCGATGCAGCGCTCGAAGACGTGCGATCCGGACGGACCCTGACGGTGCCGCAGCACCTTCGCGACGCCAGTTACGGTGGGGCGAAGCGTCTGGGCCACGGTGTTGGTTACAAGTACGCCCATGATTATCCGGGGCATTTCGTTCCCCAGGATTACCTGGGCGCGGCGCGGCGCTATTACCAGCCGACCGATCAGGGCATCGAGAAGAAGATCAAAGAGCGCGTTGCTTCCTGGCGCGCTTCGCTCGATCAAGCGCGCGCTCGCCCGGCTAAGCCTGCACCGGGGCCCGAGACGGCCCCGGACTCTTCAGTGTCCGAGCACCGTCCATGAACACGGAATCTTGCGCAACTAAAGCGTTACTCAGACGACGGATTCGCGCCCGCAATGCCGAAGTCCGCGGGGAGGCACGGGTCGAGATGTCGCGTTTGGCGTGCGGAGTTTTGCGGAGCCAGCCGGAATGGAATCGGGCGAAATGCGTCCTTATGTACTATCCGCTGCCGGACGAGCTTGATCTCCGTCCGGTCTTGCGCGAGGCGCTGGCGGCTGGGCGGGTGGTTGCGTTGCCGCGGTATCAAGCCGATCGAGGTGAGTACGAAGCGGCGATCATCCAGGATGAGGGACGGGACCTACACCCGGGCTGGGCGGGGATTCCCGAGCCCAGGCCTTCATGCCCGCCGGTTGCGTTAAAGCGACTGGACTTGGCGCTGGTGCCTGGGCTAGGATTCGACCGCGGCGGGCGCCGGTTGGGTCGAGGCAAAGGGTTTTACGATCGGCTGCTTGTGTCCGTGCATGGAATCCGTTGCGGAGTTGCCGGTGAATGGCAAGTGCTTGGCGCTGTGCCGGCAGAACCGCACGATGAACCGGTGGATTGCATCCTGACGCCGTTGCGCTGGATTTGTTGCCGCCCGCGCACGGTTTGACAATGAATCTGATGGCGGTAATTGATTGGATCCAAGGCGTTTTGGGGTTTCTCCTTGGCATCGGCATCGGTTTTTTGATCTGGCGATGGCGGTGTCTGGCGCGAGAAAAGGCCTGCGCTTCACAGCAGGCCGAGCGGCTGGAAGAAGCTCAACGGCAGTCAGAAACGTTGATTCGCGAGGCCCGCCTGGCCGCCCAGGAGGAGGCAATCCGGCTTCGCCAGGAGGCCGAGGATGCGCTGGCGACCCGGAGGCAGGAGTGCGACGGATGGCAACAGCGGCTGGCTGAGCGCGAGCAACTGGTCAATCAGCAGTTGGCGGGTCTGGTCGAGCGGGAACGGAGTCTGCGCGAGCATCAGCGGGAGGTTGAAGAGCGACAGGCCAAGTTGAAAGCGCAGCAGAGTGAGTTGAACGGGCTTTTGGTTGAACAGCGGGAGCAGCTCCAGCGCACGGCCCACCTCAGCGAGGCCGAGGCCCGTGCGGCGCTGCTCAAGCAGGTCGAACGCGACTCACTCAAGGATGCGGCGGACCTGTCGCGGCATGTTCTCGAGGAAGCGCGTACTCGGGCCGAGGACCAGGCCAGGCGCATCCTGGGTCTCGCCATTCAGCGCTACGCCGGCGACCACACATCTGAAACCAGCACGGCCACCGTGGCTCTCGATGGAGCCGATCTGAAAGGGCGAATCATCGGGCGCGAGGGACGGAACATTCGGGCTTTCGAGGCAGCCACGGGGGTGACGGTGCTGATCGACGACACGCCCAATGCGGTTGTGATTTCCGGTTTCGATCCGGTGCGGCGTGAGGTTGCCCGGCAAGCCATGGAGCATCTGATTCTCGACGGGCGCATTCATCCGACGCGCATCGAGGAGGTTGTGGCAAAAGTGACCAAAGAGATCGAGGAGACGATCGCCCGCGCCGGTGAAGACGCGGTGTTCAAGGTCGGGCTGCCGCCGATCCATCCGGAGCTTTCCAATCTCCTGGGGCGTCTGAGGTTCCGGTACAGTTTCTCGCAGAATGTCCTCGATCATTCGATCGAGGTGGCGCACCTGGCCGGGCTCATCGCAGCCGAACTGGGGCTGGATCCGGCGCTGGCCAAGCGGGCCGGGCTGCTCCACGACATCGGCAAAGCGGTCAACCACGAAGTCGAAGGCTCGCACGCACTGGTGGGCGCCGATCTCGTCCGCCGTTGCGGCGAATCGCCCGAGGTGGTCGAGGCCGTGGCCGCCCATCACGACGAGGTCGCATCCAATTCGCTGCTCGCCATTGTGCTCAGCGCGGCCGACACCATAAGCGCGTCCCGCCCGGGAGCGCGCTCGGAGTCGATGACCACCTATCTGAAGCGGCTCGAGAACCTCGAACAAATTGGCGGCGATTTTCCGGGCGTTGAGAAATGTTATGCGGTTCAGGCTGGGCGCGAACTGCGTGTGATTGTGCAACCGGGTACGATCGACGACGATCAGGCGCAGCTTCTGGCCCGTGACATTGCCCGCAAGATCGAGAACAACCTCCACTATCCAGGCCAGATTCGGGTCACGGTTGTGCGCGAGACCCGATGCGTCGAGTTCGCCAAATAAACCGCCTCGCCGCGGTCCGAGGCCGGCGGTGCTTGGAGGCGTCTTCCGCCGAGATCAGCGCCCCTCGAACATGCCCGAGGGCATGCCGCCCTCCCAGCTCTTGGGCGCATTCCACGGGCGCTCGGAGCGGTTCTCGGCATCGTTGGTGGTGGAACAACCGCAGATCGAGGCCAGCAATCCCATCGCCAGAGCGACCATCGCCAAACCGCGTCGAAGAATCGTTCGGGCCGCCATAAGCTCAGTGCATGACCACGTCGCCAGGGATCACATCGGCCTGTTTCCACTCGGGCAGGACATTGGCGATGGCGCGCTGGGGCTCGACCGTTGTGATACGGACCTTCGCAACGAGCTTGCCGTTTCGGTTCACGAGCATCTCACCCCGTTCCACCAGGCCCTGGTCGCCGCCGATATCGAGCACGACGAAGTCCCACTGCGGATCGACGCCGACCACGGTGCCCCGGAGACCGGGAGGAAGAGGCGGCGCCACTTCCTTGTCGCTTTCGTAGACGGCAATCCTGGATGCGAGTTCGTTGACTTTGCGGTTGAGGACCTTGTTTTCCTCGTTCAAGGCTTCTGTCGTTTCCCGCAACTTGGCCAATTCCGCCAGGCGGTTTTGCACCTGCTCGACCGGGATGGCCAGGGCGCCCCAGGCGGCCAACTCGCGCTGAGAATCATTCAGGAGACCCGACGCCTTCTTCCAATCCGCTTCAAACTTATCGGCGCGCTCCTGTTGCTGTTTCCAATTCGCGGTGGCGACTTCGAGGTTCGATCGGGTTTCATCGAGGTCGCGGGCGGTCTTCTCGGCCTCGTCCCGGGCGGTCCGGGCGTCTTTCTTAGCGCCATCGAGTTCCTCCTGGGTACGGGCGAGATCGCCCTGGGTCTGGCTGAGAGTATCCTTCAACGAGGTAATGCCGGTGGCGACCTGCAAATGACTGATCACCAAGGTGGCAATGCTCGCCAGAATGGCAACAACGAGGCTGACTTTGAGTAACATGTTTCTAGTCTGGTTTTGCGAACCGGCGGCAAGCTAATCATCGCCGCCCCCGGTGTCAACGCTCGTGTGAAATCCGTTCCCGGGCGGCAGACCGGCTGCCGGTCCTTATTCAATGCCAGCAGGAAACGTGCAAGGCCGCGGTTGTCTGACCAGGGCGGTTCTGAGCTGGGATGGGGTGATTGAGGAAGAGGGACTTAACGAATTTGCGGGACAATCCTCCGCCCATCTGTTTTGCTGGGCCGGATGACAAAGAAGAGCTTGGTACTAACGGACCCCGCAGAGGCAGCGGTGGTCAATGAAATCGTGGTGCGCCTGGTTGGTCCGGAGGAGGTCTGGGAGTGGGACCGACTGATGATCCAACACCATTATCTGAAGAGTGCGACGATGGTGGGCGAACAATTACGGTACG
>MWFF01000040.1 GCA_002071485.1 Verrucomicrobia bacterium ADurb.Bin006
TCCCCGTAATCTTGCAGGTAGATGTCTTCGTATTTGACGCTGCGCCAGAGCCGCTCGATAAAGCGATTGTCCAGGTAGCGCCCACGTCCGTCCATGCTCACCTCGGTCCCGGCCGATTCCACTGCGTCCAGAAACGCTTCGCTGGTGAACTGCGAGCCCTGATCGGTATTCGAGATCAGCGGCACCCCGTGCCCCAACTCCAACGACGCTTCCCACGCCCGCACGCAGAACTCCGCTTCCTGGCTGTTGGACAACTCCCAGCCCAGCACGTAGCGGCTCCACCAATCCATCACCGCCACCAGGTACATGTACCCGCAGGCCAGCGGTACATAGGTGATGTCCGCGCACCACACTTGGTTCGGACCCGTGATTTCCAGCCCTTCCAGCAGGTACGGACAGATCCGATGCCCCGCTTGGGGTCGGCTCGAAAAGGGGCGCGGATAGATCGCTTCGATCCCCATGATCTGCAACAAACGGCTCACCCGCTTGCGATTCACCACCAGGCCCTCCCGACGCAACAACTCTCGTAGCCGTCGACTCCCGTAAACCGGATGCTCCAGATGCAGCTCGTCGAGCCGCCGCATCAGGGCCAGATTCTCCGGCGTCTCCGGACTGGCGTGGTAGTAGTACCCGCTGCGAGAGAGTCCCAGCAGCTCGCACTGCTCCCGAATGCTCAGATCCTCGCATGACCCGATCAGGCTCCGCAGCGTCGTTAGAGTCCCAGTTGCTTGGACTTTTTTTTAAGCCAGTCCAACTCCACCGTCAGCTCCCCGATCTTCTCGTGGAGCTGCGCCACCAACCGCTGCGTGTCCTGGTCCTGACCCGCCGGCGGCTCGAACAATTCAGGCAAGCGATCCCGAATCACACCTTTCCATTGCGTGACTTGCACCGGGTGAATCTGGTACTCTCGAGCAATCTGCCCGACCGTTTTCACACCGATCATCGCTTCCATTGCGACCTTCGCCTTGAAGGCCCCGCTGTGTCGTCTGCGTTTGTTTGATTTAGTTTTACTCATGGTCTCGCTGGTTTCTCACACCCAGCGATCCACGGCAAAATCTAGCTTAACCTCTGGTCCGAATTCCGGGGTCCATTTCACTCGCAGCATCGTAGCCGTCCCAGCCGGGAGCGCACGCTTCAGAAAAGGCCGTGTAGAGGTCGTCCAGAGCAGCCACTTTCTGCCTGCCCAGATTCTCGCTCATGCTTCCAAGCCCGCCAGCGCATCAGGCTCGACGCTCTGCGCGCTGGCTCGTTTGCCGGGAGCGTTGATAGCCTTCCGGCAGTTCGTCGCCCGGCATCGGCGGAACATCCGGCACGCGGGCCATGATGCGGTCAAACGTCGCCATGTCCGCGCGTTTGGCTCGCGTGGCCATGTCGTCACTGCCTTTCCAACTGGCGATTTGGGCGGACAAAGCCAATGCCACGATTTGGTCCACAGGCACGTTCTCGCGCTCTGCTACCGCAAAGGCTTGCTTGGCCAGATAATCAGGAATGTTGGCTTCAATCTTGGTCATACGGTCTTTCGCACGGCGCTCAGGAAATCTGCAGGACGCACCACCCGAACCCCGAATTGCCCCGCGCCGGCCACGTCGTTCACATTATGGGCCACAAGATACTCCACTTGAGCCTCCCTTGCCAATTGCACAAACGCCTCGTCGTCCGGGTCGGCGGCGGCGGGTTGCCAGGCGGTCGCGAGCGTCCGTCGTTCGGCAAGCGCGCACAGCACGTCCAGATAAGCGTCGGCGTCAGTGTGGCTGAGGCCGAGCGCCTCGGCCTCCCGATGCAGAATCTCGTGATATTCACCCAGCACCGTGTTGCTCAACACCAGCGTCCGCTGACCTGCCCGTAGCAGATTCAGCAACTCGTGCGATGCGCCGCGCTGGGAACGCAAGCCCGCCACCAACACGTTGGTATCCAGCACGGCTCTCATCTTGCGCTCTCCTCCACTAGCTTGATCTCGTCGGCGGTGAGGCCGTAGAGGCGATAGACGCGCTCGTCAATCTCGCGCTCCAGCGCCGTGGTGTCGGCGTCCGGCGCGGCCCGCTTGGCGCTCAAAATGCGCTCTACTAAACGCACCAGCGCATCGTGCTCGGCACGTTCCGAGGCCGCGCTCATGTCCATCGGGCGAAACGGAACGAGGGAAAGAAACTGCTTATTCGCGGAGCGGAATCCGCCGCGAAAGGGTGCGCTGACTTGGGGAAAGAACCAGCGCAGCAACCGAGAATTTAGTAGCGCCAAAAGATACGACAAACCGTGATCAGACGCGGACAACTTGAACGTGAGGCCACCCACATCAACATTGTCGAGGAAGTGGCTGCCCTCAAAATCGGCGGAGGAATGCAGATACTCCACTAAGCGTGGCACACACACTTTGGGAAGTTCTTGGCGGGTCAGAGATCGAAGTCAAGCTCCTGGCCAAACTCAGGGAAGGCCGGACCGTGGAACAGTTGAATGCGGCCCTGAAGGAAATGGGTCTCGACCCGATGTCCCACGGGAGCAAACCCACCTTCACATAGCAACGACCTACGTAAATCGTAAATCGTCACTCGTAAATTGTGTAGCGCTTAATCTTCCATCTCAATTCCGTGCCGCTCACGATTCTCGTTCTTCCGTTTTCGACAGAGTGTCTCTCGAAAACTGCGCGCGTTGAAAATTCAAACGCCGAATTGAACCTTTTCTCGCTTCGCGCATTCCTCTCAGTGTAAATGCTGGCAGTGGCTGAATCCGAACAACTGCCGGTGGCCGCAGCCCGGATGGGTCAACCGGAGGCGTGGAACACTCTGTTCCAGCGTTACGAATTGCCGTTGTATGCGTACGTTTTCGAATTGGTCCGCAGCGAAGCGACGAGTTTGGACATCGTCCAGGAAACTTTCATCGCTGCCGTGCGTCACATCGACGGACTGCGCAACGATGACCGGTTCGGAAGCTGGCTCTTTGGCATCGCGCACCAGAAATGCATCCAACACTGGCGCAAGCGCGACCGCGAGCTGCCAGCCGACGACGAGCAGTTGGCGGAATTGCCCGACGACATGGATAATCCGCGAGAACTGCTCATCCGCGAGGAGGAAGCGGCGGAGTTCATGCAGGCATTGGCGCAACTGCCGGCGCCCCAGCGTTCGGCGTTGTTGCTGCATTTCCTCGAGGATTTTCCGCTGGAAGAAATTGCGCGCATCACCGGCGTCAGCGTCGGGACGGTTAAATCCCGACTGCATTACGGGAAGAAAGCCTTGCGGGAAATTTTGATGGAACGAGATCGAGCATGAATCTGAGTCTTGCAACCATAACGAAAACGCCACGGATAACAGCAGAGCCGACGGTGAGACTGCCATGGGCAAAACTAGAACATCATGAACACGCCACGTGAAATTTTACTTAAGCGACATCGAGCGATTAAGCCGCAGCTTGAGCGCCTTCGCCGCGAAGCCTTACGGGAAGTCACGGAGACTAATCGTCAAAGCGCGCCGGCAGCGCAGCATACGCTGGCCGCTGCTCTGCGCTTGCGGTGGCGCGAGCTGCTTTGGCCCTGTCCGCAGGCATGGGCCGGTTTGGCTGCCGTGTGGTTGGTGATTTTGACGGTGAACCTGACCACGCACGATCCCCGAGCGCAAACCGTCGCGCAGACGGCGCCCCCTTCACCGGAAGTGCGGGAATTATTGCGACAACAGGACCGCTTGTATGCTGAGTTGTTAGGGGCCACGCCAACGCGTGTGGCAACGCAGACAAAAGCGCCTGCACTCTCGCCGCGCAGTCAACGTCGTGACGAAAATCTCCATTATTCAGTCTGATATTTCATGAACGAAAAACCGAAATCTGTTTGGACGCGTCCGTGGTCGGGCGGCAGGCGCATCGCCGGCTGGCTTATCATCTTGTTCGTCGCTAATTTGGCCATCCTCGTGTGCCATAACCTGATGCTGGCGGAAAGTCGTTCTTTTTCCGATTTCATCCTGCCGGCGTTGGGTTTATCCGCCGGTCTGGCGCTTTTGCTCATGGGCGTCGTCTGCTTCCTGCGATGGAGCTGTTCCTGGCGGAACTTGCGCCGCTTGTTTTTTGGCATCGTCTGTTTCGTCACCTTGATCGCGCTCTTCTACGCGGAAGAGAACTGGCGCGGCAAATGGGCTTGGAAAAATTATCAACGCGCCGCGGAAGCCCGGGGCGAGAAGCTGGATCTCGCCGCTCTTGCACCGCCACCCGTGCCCGACGACCAAAACTTTGCCATGACGCCGCTTTGGGTCGAAGAAATCTGCGGTCGCATGGGCATAGAAAAGGCCAAACTTTGGTACAGTGAAAGTCGGATTGCCGCGCTCGGCCACACCAATCTGGTCCAGCCGCTGGACCTGCCCATTGAGCTGACTGGTCGGGATTTTGAAAGCCCCAATCTACCTGTCGGCGACTGGCGGCTTGCGAAAAAAACCGATTTACGGGTCTGGCAGCATTACTATCGGCAATTGGCGGAGAAGACGAATTATTTCCCCGTTGCTACGGTCCCGCAAACGCCGGCTCAAGATGTACTGCTGGCTCTAAGCCGATATGATGGGACGATTGAAGAACTGCGTCGCGCCAGTCAGCTTCCCTACGCGCGGTTTCCACTCACTTACACGAATGAAAACAAAGCAGAGATTTTGCTGCCGCATCTGGCGCCAATCAAGAGTTTGACCACAACGCTGCGCCTGCGCGCCTCTACCGAACTCCAAGCCGACCAGCCCGACCAGGCGCTCGCGGACCTCGCGCTGATGTTCCGCTTGAACGCCGCCGTCCAGATTGAACCGTTTCTCATTTCTCATCTGGTGAACATCGCCATGTTCAATCTTGAACTTCAACCGGTTTGGGAAGGATTGGCCGATCGCAAATGGAACGACAGCCAACTGGTTGCCTTGGATGCTGAATTGGCTCGGTTCGATTTTCTAGCCGATTATCAGCAAGCCATTCGCGGGGAACGGGCTTGTGGAGTTGACGGTATTGATTACTTACGACGGCATCCCAATCGGATCGAAAGATATTCAGAGCCTACTGACCTCGACGAAATCCTTCTGACTCGATTAGCTCAGATCGGTCCTTCCGGCTGGTTCGCGCAAAACAAACTCGCGCTGTGCCGCATGACGGACGAGTATTTGCCGATCGTCAATCTGAAAGACCGAACCTATTCGGCGGCTAATGGCGCGAAAGCCGAGACAGATTTCGTGAAACTTGTCAGCCGCCGCACCCCTTACAACCGGCTCTTCATGATAATTGCGCCGGCGTTTGGAAAAGCCTCGGCTAAATTCGTTCAAGCTCAAGCCGCCGCCGACCTTGCCGGCCTCGCCATTGCCTTGGAACGCTATCGGCTCGCGCACGGGGAATTCCCGGAAACGCTGGCCGCGCTCGAACCGCAATTCATCGCCAAACTGCCGCACGATGTCATGAATGGGCAGCCATTGAAATATCGCCGGATGGCGGACGGCTCATTCATCCTCTATTCGGTGGGCTGGAATGAAACCGACGATGGTGGGGAGGTGGCATTGAGCGAAAAGGGTAAAGTTCCGTTGATGGACCAAGGCGACTGGGTCTGGCGGTATCCGACAAAGTGAAGTTTGGCGGGTGTTCAGGTCCATCGCTTGCGTCGGAACGATTCAGTGGACTTGGGGAGCGCATCCGCCTCGGATGCAGTTCGCCGCGCCGCGCGTCGAACACCGACTTCAGCGAGTGGACGAGTCGTGGGCTGCGTTTGAAGTGTTATTGCGTCCGGCGGATGAGGCATCCGTTAGCAGCACCCGCTTTCCAAGCGCCGTAGGTGCGGCATCTTTGTGGCAATTGCAGCCGTAAATATTTCGAGCTCCGCTACGACGTGCAAGCATGCCAACCGGCGTGGCACTATGCCAACCGCCTGAAACCAGGCGTCGGCCAGGACCAAGGCGGCGTTGAACCCGGCCCGCAGTGCGCGCTGGAGCATCTCCCGGAACAGGCGGTGTTTGGAGTGCTCGCCCGCCCGGCGCAGGTCG
>MWFF01000041.1 GCA_002071485.1 Verrucomicrobia bacterium ADurb.Bin006
AACCTCGGTCGCGGCCCGCAGCGTGCGATTGGGGCCCCATCGGGGGATGCCGCCGGCCCTACCGAGATCCGCGAATGTTCCCTCTCTCACCCACAAATTCTGCTACAGAACCGAAAATCTGCTCCACGACGTGCGATACGTGTATGACGGCTGGAACTTGCTCGCCAGCCTCAATCCGGCATCGTCCGTCCGCCAGGCTTACCTGTGGGGCTTGGATATGAGCGGGACGATGCAAGGCGCGGGCGGCGTGGGCGGGTTGTTGGCGATCACCGACGCCAGCCAGGGTTCGCACTTCTGCGCGTATGATGGGAATGGCAATGTGACCGCCTTGGTGAAAGCGGATGGCGCAGGACTGACCGCCCAATACGAATATGGCCCCTTTGGGGAACTCCTCAGCGCCACCGGCCCGATGGCCAAGGCCAACCCCTTCCGGTTCTCGACCAAGTATCAGGATGATGAAACGGACCTGATTTACTACGGTTATCGGTATTACAACGCGAGCACGGGGAGGTGGCCAAGCAGAGACCCGTTCGGGGAGGTGGGTGGTTTGAATCTGATGGGGTTCACCGACAACAACCCGGTTGACAAGTGGGATATTCTTGGCCAAGAAACTCCTGGAAAACAGAAATGCCAGCAGATGGTCAACAACGCCTTGGCTAAACAGAGCGAACTGATTGACCTTCTGAAGAAACACGACTGCAAAAACCCGAAGGTCAAATGCAAGTGCTGTGGTGATGCGGATTTGGTGGGGTATTACCGACCCAAGTTTCTGTTTTGGGGCAACACGATCACGATGTGCCAAAACAACCTCGGCGACGACCAATCGGTCTACGACACCGTCCTCAAGCATGAGATGCTTCACGCCGTTCAATCCTGCTACAAGGAGAAGGAGTGAGGTGGATGTCGGACATCGGTCTGCAAGGAGATTGAGGCTTACTACAACGCGAACTGTGCCCAAATCGCAGATCCGGAAGACCGGAAGGCATGTGTGAAGCAAGGCGTGGACTATTCCTCGGCCAATCACTGTAAGAACCAGGACCGAATCGATAAATACTTCTCGGAGCTATATGACAAATGCAAGACTCGCTCCCGCTAACCAGTGTGGGCGTTGGCTGCTCGTCTTGTCCCTGTTGCTGGGAGGATGCATGAACTCGCCGACGGGCCAGCCGGAAACGAACTCAGGTGGCGTCAATCCAGACATCCGGTTGGAAGTGATGTTCCAGAATCGGAGCGAGAAGCTGACTCCCGAAGAGGCGAGCACACTGCGCCAGTATTTGAAGGGTGTTAAAACCAAAACCCCAGAAGGAAGTCCCTCGCCACGGCTCAAATACCGGGTGCGAATTGATGTCGGCGGCAAGCCGCAGTTCTACTATTTTAGGGACGATGGTTCACTCATGCTCGCGAAGTCACCGTCAAAGAAAGCGGACGAAATCAAGCAGCTAGTTACAAGCGTTGCTTCCCGCATACCGGTAGCCACGAAATGATCCAAGGGCTGTTCCGCCTGTTTCTACAATGATGTCGCCCCTACCGGGGCTTGACTATTTTCCAGCTATAAAGGGGGCAGTCCTCACCATTGACACAAACGAGTGGTTGGCGGCAGCGTGCCGCCCCGCCTCGCAAGCCCCGGATTGAATTTGCAGGCGCGATTTACCACGTGACGAATCGCGGGGACCGGCGCGAACCCATTTTCCGGGATGACCGGGATCGGCACTGTTTCCTCGAAACCCTCGGCCAAGCGTGCGCCAAGACGGCTTGGCCGGTTCACGCGCTCGGCCTGATGGCGAATGATTTCCCTCTGGTGGTGGCGACGCCCAAGGGGAATCTGGTCACGGGCATGAAATGGTTTCTGGGCACCTACGCGGCACGGTTCAACCGGCGGCATCAGTTCTTCGGGCACCGGTTCGGCGGGCGCTACAAGGCGTTGCTGGTGGACGCGGTGTCGCCGGGCTGCTTGCGCACGGTCTGCGAGTATGTGCATCTGAACCCGGTGCGGGCGCAGTTGCTGGCAACGGAGGTTTCGCTGCGGGATTACGCTTGGAGCAGTTACCCGGAATACCTCAAGCCGCCCTCGCGCCGCTGGCGCTGGCTGCGGGGGGAACGCTGGTTTGGGGAGCTTCGCTTGCCCCAGGACCGCCCGGCGGCGCGGCTGGAGTTGGAGCGGCAGATGGAGGAAGGTCGGCGGCAGGAAGGCGGCGGGGAGGAATGGGCGGCGATCCGACGGGGATGGTTTTTCGGGGCGAACGAGTTGAAGCGGCAATTACTGGCGCAGGCATCGGAGCGAGTGGGCGCGCAGCATTACGGGGCTGAGCGCCAGGAGAGCGGGCAAGCCAAGGCGGAGCGGTTGGTGCAGGAGGAGTTGGCGAGCCTGGGCCGGCAGGAATCGGACCTGGCAGCGCGGCGCAAGGGCGATCCCGGCAAGCCTCGCTAACGATCCATGCGTTTGGCGGCCCGGCGTTTGGCTTCGAGCAGCCGGCTTGTGGTGGCGGCGCGGTCGGCGGGCGGCGCGGGCTCAGAGGGTTGAGGCGCCGGCGGAGGCGCGGCCGCGGGGGCTTTCTCCGGACCGGATGTTGGGAGCGTCACAGTCGAGGTTGGATGTGAGGGGGCAAAGAGGTCCGGACGACTGTCGGCGTCGAGGGCGGTGTGTTTGGCGCGGACTTCGCCGCGTCGGGCGAGCAAAGCGGCGAGGGATTCATCCGCCTCGACGGGCCGCGCTGGGCGGCGCCAGAAGAAGAGGATGCGCCGGAGGTTTTCGGTGGCCTTGAGCCACTCGGCGCGATCCAGGTAGATGCGTCGAACGGCGACATCGGCGAGGAAGAGCAACAGGCCCAGCTTGAGGAGCCCTTCCCAGAGATCGCGGGGCTGGTAGGTCCGGATTCGGTCGTGCCGAAACGGGTTCACGGCGTTGGCGTCCGTCTCCATCAATGGCGGAAGCAGCCGGCCGTTTCCGGATTCGGCGATGCGCCGGAGGAGGTTGAGGTGCGGCTCGGTGGCATTGAATTCGGGCGAGTAGCTGACGTTGGCGCCCAGCGCCTGGGAGGCGCGCACCTGTCCGTTCTGCATTTCCATGAGGTTGAGCAGGTAGGTGCCCACCTCGCGGGTTGGGAATCGCGTTTCGTATCGGCCCGGGCCGGCCTGTTCGAGTCGGATGGTCTGCGCTTCGCCTTTGGGTGTGACGACGACCGCCTGGAGGTCGAGGAAATTGCGGTAATTGCCCTGGGCGTCGAGCGCCTCGACACTGAGGACGCCTTCGCCCTGATCGACCGAGATTTCGGCATTGAAATCGGCCAAGTCGAGTCGCCGCAGCGCCCATTGGGCGACCTGGGACCAAAACTGCCGGTACTTGGGCCATGCCATCCAGTCCACCGCCCATTTCGCCTTGGCGTCGGAGGTGAACGCCACGGCGCGGCCCAACCCGTACTGCCAGTGGGCCAGGACGGGATCGCCTTTATCGGACACGAGCGGCACCTCGGCCCGGCCTTTGGGCGTTGTGCAGACGTAGCCGCGCAGTGTGGGCAGTTCATTGGCCCCGATGCCGCGGAGCAACTCGCTGCCGGCGACCATCTGGGGCTGGAAAGGCTCCTCGAAGATGGCGGACTTGAGAATGACCATCGCTTCCTTGAGAAAAATCTGGGGCAGTTGGTTCGGGTCCTGGACGTCGTAGAACCGGCCCCGTCCCAGGTCGGCGATGCGGATCATGGTTTCAGGGCCGGCATGGCCGGCGATGAGCACCGTGCTCACCGTGATGCGGTCGTTGACAATCGCCTGCATGAGGGCGTCCGACGGCGGGCCTGGGTCGCCGTCGCTGAACACGATCATATGCTTGAGGTTGGCGGTGGACTGCTTGAGGCCCGGGCTGTTGGCGTCGCCCTTGTAACCCATCTCCATGACGTGCTGGAAGCTCGGCAGGTCGCCCTGGTTCATGCCGGCGATCATGCGCCCTTTCTCCCGTTTGTCCCCGACCTTCGAGAGCGGAAAGAGGAAGCGGTCGGTGCCGTCCCAGAGGACGACGCCCAACTCGTCCTGCGGACCCAATGCATCGAGAACTCCCTGGGCGCATTCGCGGGCGATCTGGTTGCCGTTGTTGAACTCCATGCCGTGCATGATGAGAATCACGGCGCCGCTGGGCAGGACCTTCTTGCTGCTCAGTTCCATCTCGACCGGCAACGCGGCTTCGAGCGGCGTGTCGCGGTAGCCGCCCGCCGCGTATGTCTGGTCGCCACCGACGCAGACCAGGCCCACGCCGAAATCGCGCACCGCGCTCTCGATCAGCCTCATTGTCGTCGTCCCCAGATCGCCCGCTGCGAGATTGCTGATGAAGATGGCGTCGAATCCCTGCAACTCGGCCAGAGTGTCCGGGAAGCCGCCGAGGTCGGTCAGCTCGACTTCGAGGTTCGAGGCGCGCAGGGCGCCGGCCAACGGGGCGTCCTGGTCGGGGTCGGCCGACACCACCAGGAGCCGCGGATCGCCCCGCACGCTGGTGAACGTGCCGGCCCGGTTGTTCTGCGGCACCCGGTCGCCGGCCGCTTCGAGCTGGATGTCGTAGTTGTAGAAGCCGGGTTCGGTCAGCGTCTGGGGAAAGGCGAAGAGGTTCTTGCCCGCCGTGAGTTCGATTTTCTGCTCGCCCAGGAACTGATCGTTGCGGAACAGACGCAGCGTCGCCTCGCGGTTGGTGTCCGTCTGCGCGAAAATCTTCACTTCGAACGTCTGCCCCTTCTTGAGAAGCGGCGGCACGGTGACCTTCTGTACGCTCACGTCGCCGCCCCGGGAAATACCCATCGGGACGACATCGATGCTCACGCCCAGAGCGCGGGCGGCGAGGGCGGCTCCGACCGCTTCGCCGAGGTTCTCGTTGCCGTCCGAGAGCAGCACGAGCCGTTTCTGGCCGGTCTCGGGAAAAGCGGCCGTGCCGAGCCGGATGGCGCCGGCGATGTCGGTGCGTTCGGTTCCCACCACGGCGTGGATTTTTGGGACGTCGATCTTCGAGTTGGGAGCCGTCTCGATGCTGGCGCCGGTTCCGAACACGACGATGCCTCCCTTGTCGACTGTTTTCTTGGCCGCGCCGGCCCGATTCACGTATTCCCGCGCGGCTTCCTGTTGAGTTGAAGGGATGCTGTCGGAGCGATCGAGGAGGAAGTAGACGTTGAGTCCTTCGAGCGGACGCTTCCACTGCATGCCTGCCAAACCGAGCACAAGGGCCCAGGCGACGATCAGCCGCAGCGCGAGCGCGACGCGCCGCCGCCAGGGACCGGTCTGGACGTAGCTGCGCGAGGCGAGCCAGAGCACCCACCCCGAGACCGCGGGGAGCAGCAGCAACCACCAAGGATGGGTGAATTGAAAGGGCATCAGACGGTCCCAGGGCGGCGGATGAATTTCTGGATGAGGTGATTGCCCGCGTCGGCCACGTACAGATTCCCCTTCGAGTCCAGGGCGATGCCCCACGGATTGTTAAACTCGCCCGGCGCGGCGCCGGCGCGTCCGATGATTTCGCGCGTGCGATGATGGGCGTCAAAGACCTGGATGCGGCTGTTTCCGAACTCGCAGACGAAGAGGTTGCCGGCGCGGTCGACGGCGACGTCGTAGGGGTAGCTCATGGCTCCTGGACCGGCCCCGGCGTGTCCGAGCTCGGCCAGCCATTGTCCGTTGTCCGAGAACACCTGCACCCGGTGATTGCACGAATCGGCCACGAACAGCCTGTCCTGCGCGTCGACGAACAACCCTTCGGGGCGATTGAACTCGCCGGGGGTAGGGCCGTAGCGCCCGAATCCGGCCAGGCGCGACGCGCCATCGGGTGTGAAGCGTTGCACCCGCTCGACGATGCCGTACTCGCTCACCCAGAGTTCGCCGCGACTGTTCACCGCCACGGCTCGAGGGAAGGCGAGTTGGCCCGCGTTGGTGCCGTGCGTGCCCCACTGCTGCTCGATTCTTCCTTCGGCCGAGAAATGGTTCACGCGCGAATAATGCGGCTCGACGACGATCACCCGCCCGTCGCGGTCTATCCCCATTCCCTTCGCCTTGCCCAGGTCCGTCTCGGGCATCTGCCAGGCCAGCAGCCATTCGCCCAAAGGGGAGAACTTCTGCACCCGCCCCGTCATATCGACCACGTAGACGTTGTCCGCCCGATCGACCGTCACGGATCGTGGTTTGCTGAACTGACCCGGACCCACCCCGCGCGTGCCCCAGACCTCGACTCGATCGAACAATTCGCTATCGAGTGGCGCATGCCCGGGAGCGTGCTGCGAGCAGCCGGCCAGCAGGCCGGCCAGGACCGCCCCAATCGGAATTCGCTCTGCCCTGGCGAGGCCGCATATTCGAGCCGCCTGCCAGGCGGCCAGTGGCGCCAGAGCCAGGGCAAGCAGGATCAGGCAGAGCGCATCGACTTGTGCGTTGTGGCCGTAGTGCAGCAGGTTGAAAATCCTCAACGCCAGCGTCTCCCCGCCGGGCGGCACGATCAGGAGGACGGTTTCGACGTCCCAGAGCGTGAGGAGATAGATCACGTACCAGAGCGCGGCCAGCGGGACGGCGATCTGGGGCCAGCGCACCCGGCGAAACAGCTCCCAGCGGTTCGCGCCATCCAAACGCGCCGCGTCGTCGAGGTCGGGGTCCAGGGTTTGGCGGGTCCAGCGCGCTCCTTGCCAACCGATGGCGGCGCACCGGAGAGTGAGAGCCAGGATGACCAGGCCGCTGCTTTGGTAGAAGGGCGTGAGGGGCCGGCGATTGAAGAGGAAGATGCAGACAACGCCGAGGAACACGCCGGGCGTCAGCCACAGAATCCAGAGCGGTTGTCCCGCAGACCATCGCCACGCCGCCAAACCGAGGCCGGTGGCCAAGGTGGCGGTCAAGGCGGCGACGTGGAAAGAAGCCCAGAGCGCCCCGCCGCCCGCGGCTAAGGCGCCGGGCAGTTCGCTCCAGGTGCGGGGCGAGTTGGCGAGTTCGACCAACGGCAGGCAGACGCCGAGAATCAAGAGCAGGCTGGAGATGCCGGCGCTGCCCCACCACCAGCGCCCCAGGCGGCGTCGCGCAAGAGCGGCTGCCAACGCAGGCTCGAGCCGGGGCCAGCGCAAGGGGCGGCGTCGCAACCAGAGTACCAGGGCCGCAGGGGGCAGGATGAGGGGGAGACACAGAAGGGCGGCTCCCCAAAAATCGAGATTGGTGCTGAACCGAATCCAGAGTTCGGCGGGAAACACTTTGATCTGGAGGATGGCCGGCACCGAGAAGTTGCCCAAAGCCAGGACCCAAGTGATCATGAGCGCCTCGAACAGGGGTGTCCTGGCCGACGGAACCAGAATCCACCGAAAGAGCGCAACGCCGGTCAATGCGCCGTCGGATTCGACCTGGCTTGGGGGAATTTGCGCCCAGGCGGCGAGGGTGAAGAACAGGGGAACGGGCCAAAGCAAGAGCGAAAGGGTCCAGACGGCGCCGCCTGGCGAGTAGATGTTCAGCGGGAGCCATGGACGCCAGGCGCCCGTCTGGCCAAGCAGGTGAATCCACGTGTTGGTGACAAGAAACGGCGGCAGGGCAATCGCCACGACAGCCAAGGCCAGCACAATGGCGCGCCACCGCGAACCCAAGCCCGAGACGAACAGAGCCGCGGTCACTCCCCAGAGCAGAGCCGCAAGGGCCGCCCCCGTGCTCACAAGCAGACTGTTCTGGAACAACGACCAGTTCATTCCGCGGACAGGGGGGAGTGGACACACCGTCGTGTCTGCAGACGCCGCGACAGCCAACCCTCGCCCCGGCCCTCGCCCATCCGACCTGCCTGCCGAAGCCTGGGCGCAGGCAGGTGGAAGAGGGTGTCCCGCTCTGCGGGACGGGTGAAGGTGCCGGTGTTGTGTATCCTACGGATTCCTCTGGATTTGCGAATGCGCGACATGTCCGCGCCGTTCTCCCCGGGCGGGGAGATGCCGTGGAGGGAAGCGACGCGTGGGGTGTGGATCACGCGGTCCTCCGATGATAGAACCACCATTCGAAGCCGAGCACCGCCAGGGCGGACGCAGCCAGCCAGCGCCACCACTCGAGACTGGCCCGCTTGGTCGAAGTCGCTTCAACCCGCGCGTACTTCCCAAACTTCAACTCGGGCTTGGGCGTCGTATCCGTCTCGGCGCCATCGAGCAGGTTTGCGGAAACCACGAAACGATTTGTCCCCGCTTCGATGCGATAGATACCCTGGAGCGCTGTCTGGCCGAACACCAACTCTCGCGCTCCGGGGTCGATGGCGATGGGGCGTTCGGAACCGTCTGGCAACCGGATGGTCGCGTTGGTCAACGATTCGGTGAGTGCGAGGCGGATGGGATCGCCTGCCCGCACCTGGAATTGGTCGGCCTTGGTGGCGGCCGGATCGAGCCACGCGACGGCGTTGGCGATGAAGATGGGGAACGAGATGCGCAGGGGCCAGGTGGTTTGGAGGGTGTCGAACCCGATCCAGATGAACCGTTGGCGCCCGGCTTCCCCGGCCAGGATCAGCGGTGAGGCCGACGAATCGACTAGCGACACGGCCCAGGCCGACGGCTTGACGGTGAGGGCTTCGGCCAATTGCACGTTGTCGAAGTTCACAAAGCGGAGCAGGGGATGCGTCGTGCGCCAGTCGACGATGGTCGGGGTCTCGACGCGCCCGGTGACTTCGACCCAGTTGGTGTTGGCCGAGCGGATGGCCAGGGTGTTGCCGGCAGGCCAGACCGCCGGCAGCACATCGTCGAGCACCGTCACGTCGAAATCCTCCGAACCCTCGACCAGGTCGTCCGCCACACTGAGCTGGACGCCGGGCGCGGCTGCCAGGGCCCGTTCGAGGAAGCGATTGCCCCGGGTGACCAGCAGCACGCGCACGGGTGCGGGCAGGAGGCTGACCAGGGAGGCCTGGTTGTCGGCCAGGAGGTCGTCCGAAGCCACGAGGCGGGCGGTGAAGATGCCGTCCTTGGTCTGTGTCGCCGCGAAGACTTGGGGCAGGGTTTCGCGCGGGCGGAGTTCGAGCAGGCGGGTTTCGATCAACTGGTCATCGAGCAGGACTTGCAGTTCGGTTTGAACGGGGTTGGTCGAGGCGTTGGCGACGCTGGCAAACAGGGCGCGGCGGGCGGGTTCTTCCGGGTGGGCGCGCACGTCGAGCCCCACGAGGCCGACGTTGTCGGCCCGCACGCCGAGGCGGTGGTAGACGACATTGAGTCCCTCGTGCTCGAACTCCGTCAAATCCGGCGCCGCACCGTCGCTGAACAGGTGAATCTCGGCATCGATCCTGTCCTTGACCAGCGGCTGGGCCAGCTTGAGGGCCTCGGCCAGGCGTGTGGGGGCGTCGGTCACCGCGCAGCCTTGCAGGGCCCGGCGCAGGGCGCTCTTGTTGCCTGTGGGCGACTGTTTCACCTCGGTGTGGCCGGCGGCCTGCAGCACGACCATCTGGTCGGTGTCATGGAGGCTGTCGACCAGTTCGAGCGCCTCACGCCGCGCGCGTTCGAATCGGGACGGCGTTTCGTCGGTGCTTTGCATCGAGGCGGAGGCGTCGATAATTGCCACGAACAGCCGTCCGCCCGAGACCTGTCCGGCGCGATACGGACGCGCCAGGGCGAAGATCAGAGCCAGGAGCAGGAGGATTTGCAGGACGAGGAGCCAGTTGTGACGCAGCTTTTGGAAGGGGGCGTTGGCCTGAGTTTCGGCGAGGTACTTCTGCCACAGCAGCGTGCTCGAGACGAGTTTGACCACGCGCTTGCGCTTGAGGAGATAGAAAAGAATCACCACCGGGATGGCGGCGGCGAATGCGAAGGCGGCGGGGGTGAGGAAGCTCATGGGGTTTTGGCTATCCGAGCACCTCGGCCTTGCGCAGTTGCCTCAACAAGAGGTCTTCGAGCGGCGTGGCGCTGCTCGCAAGGAAGTAGTTCACACCCCGCGCGGCGCAGAACTCGCGCAAACGCCGGCAAAACCTGGATACGGTGTCCCGATAGGCCGCCAGACGGTAGCGTCCGAACGTGACTTCCTGGTGTCCGCCGGTCTCGGCATCGATCAATCGAAGATCGCCGAATGTGGTCGGGCTCAGCTCGTCGGGCGCGAGGATGTGCACGCAATCGACCTGGAATCCGCGTCCCAACAGGGCCCCGATGCCCGCCTCGTAACCGTCCGGGTCCAGGAAATCGCTCAGCACCACGGCCAGGCCGGGCTGGCGGGCTTCGACGGCACCGCGGTGCAACGCACCGTTAAGCTGGGCCGTTCCGCCCGCCTTGAGCGCCCCGAGATGGTTGAACAGCGCAAACGCCGAGTGGCGTCCGCGCACCGACCGCAGCGCGCCGCGGGCGACCACGTCCTCGGGGTGGTCGGGAAAAACAAGCACGGAGACGCGGTCGAAGCCGCACAAGGCCACATAACCGATCGCCGCCGCCACCTGGCGGGCGAAGTCGAATTTCACCGGGTCGCCGAAGGTCATCGATTCGCTGGCGTCGAGGAACAGGCGGACCGGCAGTTCGCGTTCCTCCTCGTAGAGTTTGAGGAAGAGGCGATCGAGCCGGCCGTAGAGGTTCCAGTCCAGGTAGCGCAGGTCGTCGCCGACCGAGTAATTTCGGTAGTCGGCAAATTCGACTGATTGGCCGCGCGATCGGCTGCGGCGTTCGCCACGCGCGGAACTTTTCGCCCGCCGCGCCGCGAGCAACTGGACCCGTTCAAGCCGCCGGAGCAGTTCAGGACTGAGAAGACTCTGTGTCACACGGGCCTCGACGGGCAACTCACGCCCCGACCGCCACCGCATCCCGCGGCACGTCCTTCAGGACCTGGGCGATGATATGATCGGTGGTGACACCTTCGGCCTCGGCTTCGAAATTCAGAATGAGGCGATGGCGGAGCGCCGGCAAGGCGATCGCTTCGAGGTCATCGAAGCTGACATTGAATCGTCCCTGGGCCAGCGCCCGGACTTTGCCGGCCAGGATCAGTGCCTGAGCCCCGCGCGGGCTGCTGCCGAAGCGCAGGAACTGGGAGACCATGGCCGTGCCCGTCTCGGTCTTCGGATGCGTGGCTTGGACGAGCCGGACGGCGTAGTCCTTGACATGCGAGGCCACCGGGACCTCCCGGACCAATAGCTGCATTTCGAGCAGTTGTTCGCGCGACACAACGCGGCGCAGCTCGGTCTTGGCGGTCTCGGTCGTCCGGTTGATCACCTCCGTCAGTTCCGCCGCGGTCGGGTACCCGACCAGGAGCTTGAAGAAGAACCGGTCGAGTTGGGCCTCGGGCAGCGGGTAGGTCCCTTCCTGATCGATCGGGTTCTGCGTCGCGAGCACGAAGAACGGCTCGGTGAGCCGGCGCAAGGCCCCGCCTGCCGTCACGCTGTGCTCCTGCATCGCTTCGAGCATGGCCGACTGCGTCTTGGGCGTCGCCCGGTTGATTTCATCGGCCAGGATCAGGTGGGCGAAGATCGGCCCCTTCTGGAACTCGAACAGCCGCCGGCCGTCGGGCGTCTCCATCACCAGGTTGGTGCCGAGAATGTCGGCGGGCATCAGGTCGGGCGTGAACTGGATGCGGCTGAACGAGAGGTCCAACACCTCGCCCAGGGTGCGCACCAACAGCGTCTTGCCCAAACCCGGCACCCCCTCGAGAAGGACGTGCCCGCCGGCCAGGATCGCGACGAGGGTGTTGTCGACGATCGACTCGTGGCCGACGATGATCTTGCCCACCTCGTCCCGGAGTGCGCTGAAGATCGTGCGGAAATGCGTGATCTGTTCTTGGGTGCTCATTTGAGATCGTCGAAGTAGTCCTTCACGCTCCCGGCATAGGCGCGCGGGACCTTGTCATGACTCAGGGCGCTCTCGGCTTCGCTCTGCGCCGCCTGCAACGCCTCCTGGATCGCCACACGGCTCTGTCCCTTGATGCTGACCCCTTTGAGCGTAATGCTCGGCATCTGGCTCCCCGGCTGGAACTGGCCTTTGACCTTGGTCGGCATCATCCCCTCGGGAATCTCGCCTTCGCCGCGGTCGGTGATTCCCCGCGATTCCATATCCGGCCGCTCGATCCCGGAATTATCCCACAGACCCGTGGTGGGCGGCGTGTCGAGCCAACCGTCTTCGTCGGCCCAGGTGCCGACGCCCCGGCCGGGTTTGCCACCGGGCTTAAAGCCGGGTTTGCTCAGGCCTTGGCAGGCGCCCCAGCTCTGGCAGGTGCCGACGCAGATTTGGGCGCGCTTGAGGGCATCGAGAGTCGCCTTGAGGTCCTGCGCGTCCGCCAGTTGATCGAGCAGACTTTCGAGTTCCTTGGCTGCGTCCGCCAGGGCTTGGGCCGCGGGCGCGTTCTGACCCGCCTGCATCTGGCGCAGCGCCTCTTTCAAATGGTCCGGAACCTTCCCGTACGGGCCCGCTGGGTCGATGGCCTTTGCGACTTCGTCCATGAGGGCCTTCATGCGCTCGGGCGAGAGATCGCCCGCCTTCAATTGGTTGACCATTTTCTGCAGAGACGCGATGGCGGCCTCGGCCTGGCCCTTCTCGAGTTGCTCGGCGAGGTCCTTGCCGAGTTTGCCGGCCTGCTGCTGGAGCTTGTCGAGCGCCTGGGCCATTTCAAGCAGCCTCTCGAGATTCTTCTCGGCGACTTCGAGGTTCTTTAACACCTGGTCGATATCGCCCGCCTTCAACGCGGCCAGCGCCTCCTCGAGACTGGGCAGCGCGCTTCCCAGGTCCGTCGATTGGCGCGCCAGGCTCGACAATGCGTTCGCCAGGCTTTCCTGGGCGGCGGCGTTCGCCTGCGAGTCTTTGCCAAGCATGTTGGCGGCGGCCTGCCGGGCCTTGTCCAGCTCGCGTCGGAGCTTTTCGAGCGCATCGGCGGCGGCTTCCTTGCTCCCCAGCGCCTTCTGCATCGACTCGATCTGCTTCTGCAACGCGTCCGAAGATGCCGGGCTGTTCTTGTCCGCGCTGCGCGCCGCGCGCTCGATCGCGCGCAAGGCGGGGTTCTTCCCCAACTCACGATGCTCCTGCTCGACGCGATCGGTCATCTTCGCCAAATCGCGCAAGGCCTCGGTGCGGCTCACCGGGTTGCGGGCCAGTTGCTCGCCCAATTCCCCCACCGATTTGACGGCCTGGCGCGTCGCTTCGAGTGTCGGCTGCCGGCGTTCGAGACTGCGCTTGGTCAGTTCGGACAGGTTGCGCCCGGTCTCGCGGATGCTCTCCTTCTCGCGCTGCCGCTGGAGAAACTCCTGGCTGCGGTATTCCGGAGCGAAACCGAGTCCCGCTGCCAGGGCGAGGATGGGCAGAGACCACCGGCTGGCACGGGGCAGGGTGAGCGGCAGCAGCCGACGCACATCCACCTCGCCCACCATGCGGGCAGCGTCGTTCAACACGAGCGCGCCCCACTCGCCGGACCCGGGCTCGCGTCCGATTTCGAGCGCGGTGCCGAGCCGTTCCTGGAGGTGCTGGCGATGGTCGAGCCAGCGGGCCGTATCGATGGCGCGTTCGCGGCGCCACCAGCCGGCGAGGAATCCGGCCAACACGGTCAGAAGGCCCGTGACGCCGGCCAGAGGCAGCACCTGCCACGGGATCGGCAGCAACTTGTAGAGCCCGAGCGCCACCAGCCAAAGAACGGCGGCGATCAGAAAGCCTTGCCACGCGCCCCTCCAGGCCCGGTGCCACCGGCGCCGACGCCCCGTGCGGATCACCGTCGCCTCAATCAATTGCAGTGCGCTCATGAGAACGGCTTAAGGTGCAGGTTCACTCGATCCTTGGCGAGCCCTTTTGGCATCGCTTTCGCTGTGGCCATCACTGGCGTTCGTACTCGCCTTTGCCCGTTCGCTTCAGAACCGTGAACCCGGCCTTCTTGGCGTCGGTGACGGAGAGCGGTTTGAGCAGCTTGGGCGTGTTGAAACTCGAAATCACTCGGCGCACCGGTTTCTTGCAGGCCGGACATTGGGTGAGCGGCTTGGCGGTGACCGGACGGCGCAGCGTGAACCGCCCGCCGCACACCGCGCAATCCCCTTCACAAAGTTCGTACTCGTAGAGCGGCATCGTTTCGAACGCGGGACAGTCTACGCCCGTCCGGCCCTGGGATCAAGCCGGGGCCGGATTTCAATCCTTCCGCAGTTCGGCGAGCACCAGCTTGAGATCGAAGAATTTGCCCGGGCAGCGCGTGCGTTGTTTGCTGACCAGTTGGTGCGTGGTGATGGCGGACGGGCCCAGCCCGCAGCGTTTCATCAGGGCGCGCAACAGGGCGTCGAGACTCTCCAACTGTTTTGGCGTGGGCCGATGGCGATCGAAGTGCCCGACAAGGCAGACGCCCAGGCTGACCAGATTCTGGGAACGGGTCGAGAGATGTCCGCCCTCGAGTTGCCTGGTCCAGCGGTTGCCGACCTCGATTCGTCCGTCGGGGATGCCTTGGCCGTTGCCAATGACGAAGTGATACGCCAGGCCGTTTTCCATCCTGCATTCCATGCGATGGTATTCGTCCATGCCGCGGATCGTGGCCATGGTGGTGGCCGTATGGTGTATAACGATCTGCTTCCACATCCCGCGGCGCACAGGGGCGATGTCGATTGCCTTTTGGACGCGCATCTCGAGCGCGGGCCGGGCTGGCGCGGCTGTCGGCAGGCGGAGCTTGTCTCCGGGACGGATCAGATCGTCGAGGGAGAGCCCGTTGGCCCGGGCGAGGGCCGCCACGCTGACGCGATGCCGACGGGCGATGAGCGTGAGCGAGTCGTTCTTTCGCACGGTCACAGTCCTGGCGTCGTGCCGTTCCTGGTCCCGAGCCGGCAGCGGGATCTGGAGACGTTGGCCGGGGTAGATCGTGCTTTCGAGCGAGAGGCCGTTGACCCGAGCGAGTTCCTGAACGCGAACCCCGTGTGTCTGGGCGATCTGGCTGAGCGAATCGTTCTTCCTGACGATGTAGACCTCGGATGAGGCGGCGTTTGTCGTGCAAATCCAGACCCCGAGCGCCGCACCGAGGAGCGCCGCCGCGCCGGGCCAACTCGAAATGCGATTCGAACCGCGCATGGTCCGGGCGTTCGATCGAGGTTACTTGTGCAGACGGAGCACTACCGACAACGGACGATGGTCCGAGGCCGCCGCTTCGGAAATCACTTCGGATTGGACGGTTTCCCAGGCCGTGCGGGGTGAAGCCAGCACGTAGTCGATCCTCGACCGTGGCGATTCGGACGGACTCGTCGGCGCGGCCCATGCCCCGGCCGTATCCATCCACCCTGTCGAAGGATCGAGCAGGTGTTGCATCACGCGGCTGTCGGGGCGCGCGTTGAAGTCGCCCGCCATGAGTGTCGGAATGCCATCGCGTCCGAACTCGCGAATCAGGCTTCCAGCTTGCTCCCAACGGTCGCCATCGTCGCGTCCGGCATCGAGATGGAGCCCGACCCACCGGATGCGTCCGAGTCGAGGCGCGTCCACAAGCGCGGTGACGGCGATGCGGGGCTCGGCTCCCGGATTTCCCGGCAAGCGGACGATCCGGCATGTGTGCATCGGCCAGCGGCTCAGGAGCATCTGTCCGTAGGCGCCTCCCTGAAAGGGCATGGCGGCTCCGAACCAGCCATGCATCCCGGTCAATCGAATGTATTCGGCGGGTTGATCGATTCCGCCTGTGCGTTGGGCTCTCTGATCGACCTCCTGCAACGCCGCCAAATCCGGGTTCGCCGCCCGAATCACCGCGGCGATACGCTCCAGGTCCAGACGCCCGTCCACGCCCTCGCCGTGATGGACGTTGTAGCTCAGCACGCGCACGGTCGGCGCCTTGTCCGCGGCGGCGTCCCGGGTGCTTTGACAGCCAACGGCGCCTGCGCCGGCCAGGCCGATCAGAAAACAGCGTCGATTCATCCGGCGTTTGTAGCGCAGGAGGCGCCGCGGCGTCCAGACTCCTGGTGCCGCCGGCGGTTGTCATCCTGGATGCGTGGTCTTGCCGCCGCGTGGGGGCACGCCGCCTACAGCAGCCCGTCTGTCACGCCGCAGGCCGGGTTCCCCGACCCGGCACGGGAGTTTGGACATTATTCGGATTGCACTTCATCGCACCCTTCATCGATCTGTGAACAGAGCCTGCCGAACGATGAAGTGTGCAATCGAGTGTGCGATCGAGTGTGCGATCGAGGCCCTGGAGCCACATCGACAACCATCGAGAATCTCCAGACTCCAGGCCCCGGTGCGAACACCGGGGCGACCGCGTCCCAACCCGCATAGCGGTTTTCTTGCGAAGTCAGACCGCTTTGTGCTCGGACGGGGTGTCCAATATGCGGGTGAGGGCCTCCCAATCGCCGTCGCTGCCCGACCGTGTTTCGGACGTCAGGTGCCAGGTCTCCCAGCCGTGCGCCCTGGCGGGAGCGATGTCGTTGTCAATACGGTCGCCCACCATGAGGGTCTGCCGGGGCCCGATGCCGCGGGCGGCGAGGCGGGCGGTGAGAATCTGGAAGACATGGGGGTCCGGTTTGCTGAAACCGTGCTCGAATGACCAGAAACTCAGGTCGCGTTCGAACAGGTCCAGCCCCAGGCCGTGCCCGGCCAGCGCCTCCTCGAGTTCGCGCAGCGTGTAAGCCTGGGCATTGGAGGCGATGCCGAACAGGGTCGGGCGTGCCTTGAGCCGTTCGAGGGCGCGGGCGGTTGCGTCGGTCATCCGGATCGTGCGGCCGGTCTGAATCTGGCGAAGGAGAAACTCCGCGCGCGCGTGGTCGGGAAGCCGGGCCAACTCGGGCACGACTTCCGCCACAATCGATGGCCAGTGGACTTCGGGCCATTGAATCCCGCGCGCACGCGCAGCCTCGTGGCAGCGGGCGATCGCCCGGTTGCACGCAACCGAGAACTCGACTCGGGTCAGGCGCGGTTGCAGGCGCAGGACGTCGCGCCAGAGACGGCGCCATCGATCGTCGGCATCTGCCGGGGCGGGGCCGACATCCAGGAGCGTGTTGTAGACGTCGAAGATGACGGCGCCGATGTTCAGGTGCGCGAGTTCCACAGCAGGGGATAGAGGTTTTCAGCTTTCAGTTTCTGGAGCAGGAATTGCCCCTGCGCCGCGGCGCTTGCGCCGGGGGCGGGTCGGGCGGCCAAGCCCGTTGGCACAAGACTCCAAAACCGCGCGGCATAGATGTCGCCTCCCAGCCAGCGTGCCGCGGATTGCGGCCACGGACTGATCTGCAATTGCGCGGCGGCGGCGCGTGTCCGCCATGTTTCGAGGAACGGATTGAGCGGTGCGCAGCGCGCCCACGATTCGTCGATCGGGCGGGCCAGGACCTCGATCTGAGCGGTCAAGGTCAGCCGGCTGAACGGCACGGGGCAGCGGCGGCTGCCGGCGGCCAGGAGCGTCGGCTTGCCCGCGAGCCGGCGCGCCGCGCGGGGCATGAGGTGCTTCCACTCGGCGAAGAGCCCGGCCTGGCGTTGCCGCTCGCTGCGCCAATCGAACAAATCCGGACCCACCTGGACCTCGCGGTAGCTCTGGGGAAATGTGAATCCGAAGGTCTCGAGGTCGGGGGCAATGTTCGACAATTGGCGGGCGATGAGCGGGCGCCCGGCCGCCGCCGCTTCGAGATAGGGCAGACCGAAACCCTCCTGGAGCGATGTGAGCAGGACGGCTTCGCTGGCGGCGAGCAGTTCCGGCACGGATGGTTTCAGGGTTTCGTTACCCTGGAGCAGGCCCAGGCGCAGGCGCCAGCCATGCCGGCGCGCGGCTGCATTCAGGGTCGAGGCATATGACTCCTCTTCGGCCGAACTCACCCCTCCGGTTGTCGCCAGCCACGCTTCGGGCCGCAGCCAGCGCGTGAGCAGCAGGGCTTCGGCGATGTTCTTGCGTCGAAGCAGCCGGCACGGAAGCAGCCAGACGGGCGCCTTCCCGCCGATCTGCTCGATCAGCCATGTCTCGGCCGCCCGCGCGCGGGCTGCGGTGGGCGGCGTTTCGGGCTCGACTGGATTGGGCAGCCAACCGCTCGAGCCGGGGAAGTGTTTGCCCAGGACAGCGGCGTCGGCTTGATTGATGGCGACATGGCAGACGCTTGGCGACGCGGCCAGAACCGTGTTCGCGAGCAGATCGAGTCGGCTCAAACCGCTTTCGGATTTGGCTCTGAAGTGATGCCAGCGGTTGTCGAACCACCAGTCGTGATGGTGTGCGATCAGGGGAATGCCGAGGTTATGGCAAGCGAAGACGAGGCGGCGGGCAAGGCGCAAGTTGCGGCCCAGGCCGAGGTTATGCGCCCAGACCAGACAGTTGTTCTCCGAGGTTTCCGCCAGCAGTCTCTTCATGCCGTCCAGGATCGCGCGATCGATCGCGCGCCTGTTCCTGTTCGATTCCGACACATAACCGAAGGCCGGCTCGACGAAGACCTTGACCGGCGTGCGACCGAGTCGCCGCCGGAAGCCGCGCAACCAGTCGGCATCGGGCGCCTCGCCTGTGCCGAGCACCACGGCGCTGACGGGCTCGGGCGCGCGTCGGACCAGGTGGGGCGTGGCCAACTCGATCACGCGCCGGACGCCGCCTGGCCGCAGATGGTAATGGACGACGATCAAGTACACAGCGCAGGCAGTGTCTCACCGGGTCCAAAGGGTGGCGAACACTTTTGAGACGAGAGGGAAGACAACAGGGAAGGCTTGACGCGTTCGCGGCTCGCAGGCCAGCATTCGTCAAGTGGGGCGCTTTGTCGACCTCATTCGGGCATTCGGTATATTGGGTGGCGTGGAAAGGCCGGATGACCGAGTGAGCTTTCAGGATCAAGCACTATGTCAGACTTTTTCCAGACGGGCGCGGTGGCGACGTTGCACCGGTTGGGCAGGCCCAATGTCGAGCGGCTCGAACGGGAGTTGGAGCGGTTTTCCGAAGAGAATCCGATTGCCCTCGTGCTGCCCTGCCACATTCGCGAGTTGGGCACGCCGGCGCTGCGGCTCATCCTGAGCGAACTCAAGTCCGTCACCTACATCCAGCAGATCATCGTGGGCATCGACGGCGCGACGCGCCCGGCCGATTTCGAGCGGGCGCGCCGGTTCTTCGGGCAGTTGCCGCAGCGGCCGACGCTCCTGTGGAACGACGGCCCCCGCATCCAGGACCTGTACCGCCTCGTCGAGGCGGCGGAACTCAATCTCGGCGCTCCGGGCAAAGGCCGCAATGTCTGGACCTGTTTCGGGTACGTGCTCGCCAGCGAACAGGCCCGCATGGTGGCCGTGCACGACTGCGACATCACCACCTACAGCCGCGAGCTGCTGGCGCGTTTGTGTTACCCCGTGGCGCATCCGAGTTTGGGGTTCGACTTCTGCAAGGGCTATTACGCGCGTGTGAGCAGCCAGCTCAATGGACGCGTCATGCGTCTGATGTTTACCCCGTTGATCCGCGCCCTCAAATGCATCCTGGGCGCCCATCCGTTCCTGGTCTACATGGACACCTTCCGATACCCGCTGGCCGGGGAGATCGCGCTCGATATCGACCTGGTGCGCCGCTTGCGCATGCCCCATGACTGGGCGCTCGAGATCGGGACGCTGGCCGAAGTGTTCCGCAACGCGGCGCCCCGGGCCATTTGCCAGTCCGAACTCTGCGACAATTACGATCATAAACACCAGGAGTTGTCGGCCCGCGACACGGACAGGGGGCTGAACAGGATGGCGGTCGAAATCGCCAAGTCCCTGTTCCGCCGCATGGCTGCCGAGGGGATCAAACTCGACGCCGGCCTGTTCGACACGCTCCTGAGCGCCTACCTGCGCCAGGCTGAGGACACGCTTCGCTTCTACGGCGCCGACTCCGCCATCAACGGCCTGGTCTTTGCCCGGCACGAGGAGGAGAAAGCCGTGGCCATGTTCGTCCGCAGCATCCGCGTCGCCGGAAAGGCCTTCATCGACAATCCCCTGTCCACACCGCGCATTCCCAACTGGAACAGCGTGCGGTCGGCTCTGCCGGAGCTGCTCAATCGCATGGTCGAGGCCGTCAAAGCGGACAACGGGCTATGAAGGACCTCACAAGCCTCCTCGCGCGCCTCTATGGCCCGAGCGCATCGACTGTCGCCGGACGCGTGTCCGATCTCATCGAGCGCTGGCGCCCACACATGCCCCGGCGCTCGGATCAGCGCGGCGTGCCCGGCTTGGGGCAGGACGCCGCGCTCCTGATCACGTACGCGGACCAACTCCGCCGCGATGGCGAAGCCCCCCTGCGCACGCTGGCGGAGTTCTGCGAGCGCCGTCTGCGCTCCGTGCTCACCGGCATCCACGTGCTCCCGTTCTTCCCGTCGTCGTCCGATGACGGCTTCGCAGTCGAGGATTACCTGTCCGTCGATCCGGCTTTGGGGACCTGGGACGACATCACCCGGCTGGCCGCGCATTTCGAACTGATGTTCGACGCCGTGCTGAATCACGTGTCCGCCCAGGGCCGGTGGTTCAAGGCCTTTCTCGAGGACGATCCCCGATACCGCGATTTCTTTGTCACGGTCGCGGGCGCGCCCGATCTTACACGGGTGGTGCGGCCGCGCGCGCTGCCTCTGCTGACCGAGTTCCCGACAGCGGCCGGACCCAGGAAGGTCTGGACCACCTTCAGCGCGGACCAGGTGGACTTGAACTACCGGAATCCGAAGGTATTGCTGGCCGTGGTGGACACGCTGCTGTTCTATGTGGCTCGGGGGGCGCGGTTCATTCGCCTCGATGCGGTGGCGTTCCTGTGGAAGCAGATCGGCACCACCTGTCTGCATCTTCCGCAGACCCACGCGATCATCCAGGTGTTGCGGGCTGTTCTGGACGAGATTGCGCCCGGCGTGCTGCTGATCACCGAGACGAACGTGCCGCACGCGGAGAACATCTCGTATTTCGGCGACGGCATTCACGAGGCCCAACTGGTCTATAACTTCGCCCTCCCTCCGCTGGTCCTGCACAGTCTGGCCACCGGCAGCGCCCAAGCGCTCACCCGCTGGTCGCAATCCCTCGAACCCGTGTCGGACCGCGTGGCCTTCTTCAACTTCTTGGCCTCGCACGACGGCGTCGGGTTGAACCCGGTGCGGGGGATTCTGGAGGAAGCGCAGATCGAGGCGCTGGTTGCCCGCACCCGGGCTCATGGAGGCTACATTTCGCTCAAGGCCATGCCCGATGGCTCGAAGTGTCCGTACGAGATGAACATCAACTACCTCGACGCGCTGTCGGACCCGGCGGCGGGGGAATCGCCGGAGCTGGCCGCGCGCAAACTGCTCTGCGCGCACGGGATTCTGCTGAGCCTGCAGGGGGTCCCGGGCATCTACTTTCATTCGCTTTTCGGCTCGCGCGGCGACCGTCGCGGGGCCGAGGCCAGCGGCATCGCGCGTCGGATCAACCGCGAGAAACTCGATTGCGCGGCGCTCGAAGCGGCCTTGAACGACGCGAACTCGCTGCGAGCCCGTGTTTTCGAGGGGCAATGCGCCCTGCTGCGCCGGCGGCAAGCGCACCCCGCCTTTGCACCGACCGCGCCGCAGGAGGTGCTGGCGCTGGATGCGCGGGTGTTCGCCGTGCGCCGGGAGAGTGTCGACGGCTCGGACCGGGTGCTCTGCCTGCACAATGTGAGCGGGGAGCAGGTGCGGTTCGAGTGCGGGCGCGGCGGAGACGCTATCGAGCTCGATGGCTACGAGGTGCGGTGGCGCACCGAGTCGAGATAGTGCGCAAGGACGGTCAGATGCCTTCGCCGAAGAGGTTGGCCAGCCGGGCGGCCAGCTTGCGGCGCGCGACCGAATACGAGAAATACTTGAGCCCCAGCTCGTAATTGGTCAGCGCCCATTCGTCACGCAGCGCCTTGTCTTCGAGAATCTGGCGCGTCTGCTCGACCACCTCGCGCGTGACAAGCTGCGTCATCTCGATTGTCTTGAAGCCGAGCGGGTTGATGTCGCGCGCGTACACGGCATAGGTGTTGACGACGATCGGTTTGCCGAAGTAGACCCCTTCGAGAAAGGCGTTGCCGAAGCCTTCGTAGTAGCTGGGATAGGTCACCAGATCGGCGTGCGGATAGATGTCCGCCAGCGTGTAGACCTTCCGCCCCTCCGCGGTCAAACCGCGCACCTCACCCACCCGGTCGGCAATGAACCGCACGTCAATCCCCGCATCGGCGATCCGATCCTTCAGCATCGCAAGGTAGGCGTTGCCCTCGTCGCCCGCCGGGTGCGAGATGACCAGCTTGGCGCGCGGGTCGGCGAGGCGGCGGACCAGTTCGATCGCGTGCTCGATCCCCTTGCGTTGCACCACGCGCGTAGGTTGCAGGATGAGCCAGTCATCGTCGCTCAGATCGATCTCGCGCCGAAAATCCCGACTGTAATCGCCAATCCCCGGCGGCGGAGTTTCGAAATCGAGGACGTTGGGAATGACCTGGGATGGGATGCCCAGGCGGCGGGCCAGCTCTTTTTGGGCCATCGAGTTGATGACGACATGTTCCATGCCGTAGAGCAGGGGCGGGAAAGCGGCTTGGAGGTAATCGTTCACCGCGTTGAGGGTGAATCGCTCGCGTTCCCAGGTGAAATCATGATGATGGGCAATGACCGGCAGCGTGGTCTCGGCTATCACCTCCGTCATGGCCAGCCCGAGCGGCACATGCATCGGTATCGCCAGAATGTTCTCCGGAATCAGCACCTCGATTCGGAACTTGTCAATGAAGCAGTATAGTTCGTCCTTGAGCCGGTCCTTGAGCGATTGGATTTGAGTCGAAATCTCGCGGCTTCGCCGCGCCACACCGAAGAGCTTGGCTTGCACCGCCGCGACTTCCGGGTGATTGAAATAGGCCAGCGGCGCCGTGTGGCTCGCCTCGGGCGGCGCATCGAGCAACCCCGCCATCCAGTAACAGGAATGCCCCATCCGCCCGAGGATGTCCGCCCATTTGCGCGCCTCGAGGGTGACCCCGTCGGTGCCTTGAAAACGGGTCGAGATGAAGCCGATCCGACGCGGCGTGCCGATGGTCAGAATGCAGAAGCTCATGATTGTCGTTACTGTCCCAGGTATTGATCTGCGGCGCAGACCTTGTCGCACGAGGCGGCTCGCGGTCAATCCGCGCTTTCAGCCGGATGCGCAGCAGTGTTCACTCTGCGTGCAGGGCCTTGACGCCGGGTGAGGCCACCCGGCATACAGCATCGTCGGCTCTCGCCCTGGAGACCGGTTTCCCCGACCCGGCGCCGCGTTCAGATGGTCTCGGGCAGCCGGTAGCGCCCGCGGGCCAGGGGGCGCAGCAACTGGTTGGCGTCGTCGTTGTTGGTGAACCGCCGGGCCGCCTCGTCGAAAAAGAGTTGCTTGCGTCCGACGCGATACGAGGCCACGCCCAGATGAACCAGACAGGCGCTCTGGTGCGTCTGCTCGATGTCCCCGTTGGGACGCGCGCGCGACCGAATGCAGTCGATGAAGTTCGGTTGATGCCATTTGTCGGGGAAATGGCCCTTGTCTTCGGCGACAACCTTCCCGTCGGCTTCCATCGCCTGCCATCCGCACCCGTGCCGGCCCAGGTACATCAACTGCCGTGTGCCGTAGATTTCGACCCGGCATGAGCTCTGGGGCCAGTGGGGCCATTGGTTGCCGTAACGCACCTCGTTTGGGAACTTCTTCATGTACGGCATCGCCGTCCCGCTCTCGCAGGTCATCACGAAATCACCGTAGTCGTAGGTGACGACCATCGTGTCCGGAATCTCGCGCGCGTCGGACCAGCCGAGGCGTCCGCCCGCGCAGATCACCGACCTGGGGGCGGGCGGATCCCCCAACACCATGCGTGTCAGGTCCAGTTGATGGCTGGCGTCGCCCGAGAACGCCCCGCCGCAGTAGTCCCACCAGTCGTTCCAGCCGAAATGCCGGCCCGGATTGTACGGCACCTCGGGGGCCGGCCCGAGCCACAGGTCCCAGTCCAGCCCGGCTGGGACGGGGCCATCGGGACGGGCCGCCCAGGCGCCGCCTTCGAGCAGGTTGTAGACCTTGACCAGGACAACCGTGCCCAGTTTGCCGCTCCGAATGTAGTCGCGCGCCGTCAGCGCGTAGGGCGCGCTCCGATTCTGGAACCCGACCTGCACCACGCGCTGGTACTTGCGCGCTGCCTCGATCATTGCGATCCCCTCATGCAGCCGCAGCGAGGTGTTCTTCTCGACGTAGACGTCCTTGCCGGCCTGGCACGCCCACACGGTTCCCAGCCCGTGCCACTGTTCGGGTGTGGCCAGCACCACCCCCCTCACCTCTGAATCGTCCAGCGCCTGGCGCATGTCCTGCACCGCCTGGGGCGCACGCGCCTGATTCCTGGCCAGGGTCTTCGCTCCCGCCTCGGCTCGCGGCAGGAAGGCGTCGCAGACGTACTTGAACTCGACCCCGGCCACTTGTTGGAAGTTGCCGGCGAGCTGCGAGCCGCGTCCGCCTGCGCCGATCAACGCCAGGACGACGCGCTCCTGCGCGCCCTGGCCGCGGCCGGTCCGGCTGACTGTGAACAGAGCGCTTCCCGCGGCCAGCAGGGCGCCGCCGCGTGCGGATGCGCGGACGAAGGTGCGACGATTCATTGGTTTCATCGATATGCCCCCTTTCCAGAGGCGCTGCCTGATGCGGTCGTTCAGCGTGTGCGTCCGGCGCGCCAGGCCTCGCCGCGCTGTTCGATCGCGCCGGGATCGAGCAGCTTCGATGACAGCAGCACCAGGTATTGAATCTGGAATCTCTCGCCGCTGCGGTACACCAGCGGCTCCTTGTCGAGACCCTGGGTCGCGGACAGATAGGCAAATGGTGTCCGCATGCTGAAGTAGTTGGCCCGGCCGCGCGCATTGGCGGGGTCCCCATACAAGACCAGAGTTGCAGGCTTCCCGGGCCGGTCGAAGGCGACCGATCCCCAGCGATGAACACTGACGTCCTGACGGTTGTCGCCCAAGTCGGGCTTGCCTCCTGCGTTGAGATGCGCCGCCACAGGATCGAGGTCCTGAAGAAATCGGATTCCAAGGCCGTGGTAGGTCGATCCGGTCAGCACAACCTGGTTCGTCTTGGCGCCGACCTCGAACGCCGACGTCCACTGCAACGCGACTTCCTGTCGAGCCTCATCGACCGTGAGCGTGAGCGTGCGCTGTTCAACCAGCAGCGCCACTCGAGGCGTATCGGGCAAAAAGGCATCCGCCGGCTCGACCCAATGGATGGTCTGGCGCAGCACCGCCTCCGGCTGCCCGCCCGCGCCGACCCGAATCTCCGGCTCGGCCATCGACACCGATTTCTGAACGCCGCTTCCCGGGGCCTCTTCCCAGAAATTCAGGCCGTTGACGCGAATCCCGTACATCAGGGCGTGGTGATGCAGATGGTCATGGGGGGCGTCGCGCAGGACATTGTCCCCGTTGACCGTGCAGAGTTCCTTCACATACGGCTTGTACTTCTCGGGCGCGCATGAATAGACCATGACAGGGCGGCCCCGATATGTGATTCTCCATTCGGCGGGCCGCGTTCTTGGCTCGGCGCCAAAAGGCGAATCGGCTGCCAGAGCCGGGGCCGCGATCGCAAAAATAAGGGCGAACGGTGCAAGTCCGATCGAAGCTCGAAGTGAATGCATGACCCCAGTCAACCACCATTTGCGCCCGTTGGGAAGTCTGGAGTGCCCAAAATGCCACGATGGCGAATGCAATCAACGACTGACCATCAATCGTCACTGGATTCGCACGTGCGACCAGTGGAAGCATCAAAAGCAACAAGATGGCAAGACGCGCCCGCATGACGGCCAACGACCCAACCGAGCGACGCGGGCGGCCCAGTGCGTCCGCATTGGCAACTGACGTGGCCTACCCGCGTTCGTTCGAGTGATTTTGTTAGGTCGTCGTCGACAGGTCATTTCAGATTGTTGTCTTTCTTTATCTTGTCCAATTGCTTTTGGAGCTGGTCGAGTTGCGAGGTCAACTCAACGTTTCGTTGTTTGAGCGTCTCGACTTCCTCTGTGCCGGAAGGTAATGCAACCAACGTCGCTGCACTACGGTACTTCTGCAAACTCACCTCTGCCGCTCCTGCGACCTCATCCCATTTCGCGTCTGTCCATGTGGTCTTGTTGGCAACCAACTCTTGGTAGCTCGCCTGGTACTGCGTATCGGCTGCAGCCATCCTCGTTATCGTATCATTGTACACTCGAGCTACAGCGTCTCGTGAAAATCCTTCCAGAGCGGCGCGTGTCTGGAAACTGAGTGCCCCGGCACCGACGCCAGTAAGTGCCGCCACCCAGACTGCGTTTGCAGGGCTGGCCACAACCAACGCTCCAGCGGCGATCCCCGAAGCGATGCCAACTCCGCCGGTCGCCAAGGTCAACTTGCTATTGTTGTTTGCCTGCCTCTTTAGATGTCCAAGTGTCTTTCTTGCCAGAGCGTTAATGTCTTCGTGGGACTTTTCCAGCTTGTCCAAGTATTTCTGTCTCTCTGCGATGTCCTGCTCGCTGGGCTTCGCATCCGATGGCGGCAGGACACCCCTACTCTTCAACATCAATGTTCTTTGGCTTTGCCAGGAGGGGACACGCAGCTGCGAGGAGGCGCAGCCAACCAAGATGGCTGAGATAAGGATAAGGGGAAGGGTTTTGAGCATATTGTTTTGTTGTTGTCTTCGAGTTCGCGACCGCCATTGGACCTAACAGTCAGCAATGTATCCGTCCCGGCGGGGTCGCGGGCACGCGATTCGTCTCGGCCGTTCTCCCCGCCGGGACGGATACATTCATGTTGAACGAAGCCGCGGCCTTCGCCCAGGAATTCACAGGGCAACGTAAGCCCGGGACCAGCCTGCGAAAAGCAAGAAATCACACACTCGCACCTCGGCACGCCCACCTTCGCCCTTCGGATTGTGGGCGTCAGCGCCCCGCCACGGCCGCCCTCCCCGCAGGGTGCGCCCCAAGCGCAGACCAGCGCCCTGGGGGCGCGACACCCCGCCGCCGGCGCGCAAAGGGTCTGCGCACCCCAAGTCCCCTAAAGGCGTCGGTCCCGGAGTACAGGAATGTGGAAGAGACTCTGGTGGTCCGCGATGTGCCGGGCGAGGAGCTTGAACTACGAATATCTGGAAGCCGCGGCGAGGTCCGCCTTGAGCTGCGCATCCGGGTTCGGCCCGCGCCAGTGTTTGGCATAATCCATCGCTTAGCTGGTGCGCGCCACCAGGAAGATGACGACTTCGTTGCAACCTTCGAGCACGTAGGCGCCGTCGCGCGGCGCGGCCTTGCCGCCTTGGGCGTCCACCGCGGCGATGGCTTCGTATTCGAGGCCGTTGGGCAGCGTGCCGGAGAACTTGAGTCCGTCCACGCCGGCTTCCGTGGTTTCGTCGTGGGCACCTTGAAGCCGCAACGTGCCGGAAATCGCGCCGCGCTTGGTCGCGGTCCAACGCACCATGATGACTTCGTCGGGCCGGCTGGCGAACATTTCCCGCGTGTGGGTGACGGTTTCGACTTTAAAGCTCACTTTCGACACGCCAGTGGCGAGGTCCAGTTCGCGCCGGTAATCCTCGAAGGCCGGCTTTTTGCGCTATGAAGCAAATGCGTCGCTTCCTTTTCCATTCCTCCCTGACACCTACTGGTGAGATTTCACACCTATCAGGCTTCAAAGCAGCAACGACCGCAACGGTTTGTCTCGTGGCTGCCGATCTCCGTCGGGCGGATCGCCTACCTCTCCGTTGTAGCGCCAGTCGCCCGGCTCCATCAACAGAATCAAATCCTTAATGTCACCGGTTACGCGCCCCACGAGGCCGCCGTTCAGCCAATCCAGACTCGGATTGCGCGTTGAAAACTTGTAACCCCGCACGCGCACGCTCAACGCTACCGATTCCGTCGGTACGTCTCGAAATTCAAAACGCCCGTCTTCCGTCACTTCGGCTTCAGCATTATCCCATGCCTTCTCGCGTGAAAGGAGCAATCGCGTTTTGGGCGGTATTGGTTTTCCGTCGGACAATACGAGTCGCCCGAAGATCCGAAATCCTGGTTTCACGGATACAACCTCCAAGTTCACTTCGTTGCCGTCCTTGCCGCTGTTGAACTCCTTGACGGGTACCATGCCACGCCCGCGCATGGATTCCATCTTGGCATACAATACAAACTCCCGGTCCGGTGGGACATTGGGAATCAGGAAGCGTCCGTCCTGATCCGTGGCCAGTTCATCGCCAAGGAGGAAGCTGCCGCAGGTACGATCCACCGTGACCAATCCCACCATTACATCGGCGAGCGGCACCCCATCCTTCTCGATCTGGCCAGTCACCAGGGCGCCCCGGGTCATCCGCAGAAGGTGGTCCCGCCCGGGCCGCAACTCCACCCAGCGCTTGGCCGCATCGCGTCCGGTCACGGTGGCGCGTACCCAGTCCACGCCGTTGGTGCAATACAGCCAAAACCGCCCGTGTTCATCGGTCACCGCCAGCGGATCCACAAACTCATCCGTGCCGCCCCAACGCCCACCGTCACCCCACTGCACACCTTCCGGACTGATAACCGCGCCAACCAGCGCCTCTCCATCCGCGTCCAACACCATGCCGGCAATGCGCGTCGGCGCGTTCAGCTTCTCCGCATCGAGCCGTTTAAGCGTGATCCGTTTGGGACCTTCCGCAGGATCGGTCTTTTCCACATACTGACTCGCGCAACCGGGAGACACAACCAGCAGACGGAAGCGCAGCGTGGGATCCAGGGATTCAATCTTGAATGTTCCGCGCGCGTCCGTCTTCGCCTTCTTGCCGCAATCGGCATAACAGGAGGGGCACACACTCGCCGAACCTTCCTTTGGCCCGGCAGTGTAAATGAAAACGATGGCATTGGTCGCGACGCTGCCATCGTCCAACGTCACCGTACCGACCAAATCCGACCGCATCTCCACCGCCCAGAGATTGCCGGTCAATCCTGCTATTCCCAGCCACACAAGAATGTGCCTTTTCATCGCACGTCTCCTTTCGTCTCGATCATTGTTTGGCCAACTTCCGCTTCACGACCGCGGACAAGCGGCTGCCTTCCAGGTCTCTCGCCACCACGCGGCCTTCGGTGTCCAGCAACAGAACCGTCGGCAAGGTGTTCACGTCAAATGCCGCCGACGCCGCCGCCCGCTCTTTGGCATCCAACCACCCGTGTGTCCACTGATCTCCGTGCCCTGCGACCGCCTTGCGGGCATCAGCTATGTCGTCGTCGAGGCTTATGCTCACCAAGGCCAGCGCCGTGTCCGCTCCCAACTCGGCACGCAGTTTGTCCATTTCGGCCAGCAGCGTGGTGCTTCGATCGGACCAGGACATCCAGAACACCACCAGGACATTCCGCCCCTTGAACTGGTCCAGCGTCATAGTTTTTCCATCCAGCGTGCGGGCCTGTAACCGCATTGGGGGTGGTAGCGGACTCACCAAATCCGGATTACCGGTTACCGGCACGATCAACGTGCCCAAATCCAGAGGCTCCTTACCTTCCGGCACGACAACTTCTTTAACCAATGCCGCCACTTCCTGCTCCGTCTGCCAGGCGCCGGGTGCGGAAGCGCGGTCAGCTGACTTATCTGGCCTGGTCACGCGAACCCGCAGCTCGTAGGTTCCGGGTGGAACGTCTTCAACCCGGAAGAAGCCGTCTTCCTCGAAAGCAAGTTGATAGGTGCGAATCTGGCGAGCCCGCTCCAATCGAGCCTCGGATCGAAGCCACTCCGAGCGTGCCTTCTGGAACGCTTCGGTGGTGGCAAAGTCCTCCCAGTTGGGTTGGACTTTGGACGCCATCTCCGGCAGTTTCAGCGACAGCACCTGAACGTCGTTTTGCCAATCCACGTCGAGCCCGGCTTGGTCCAGTTTGGCCTGCCCGCTGACCACGCGGCCCACGCTGACGTATTCCACAACATTGGTTTCGCCGGGACGAACGATCACCGGCATTTCCCAGGTTTCGGTGATCGGCGTTCCAAAACGCGGTCGTGATTTGGGCGTTTCATAGCGGTAGAGCTTGTATTCGCCGGGCGGCACCTGGGTGAAAGTGAATCGTCCGTCCGCATCGGTGGTTTGTCCGTAGTTCAGAAAAAACCCCGCATCAGGTGACCAATCCAAGAGTGAGAGAATCACCGGCACACCACCTTTGGGTTTGCCCGCCACGCGCAGCTGTCCTTTCAAAACGCCATAAGGTTGAAGGCGCACCTCTCCGGCCTGCCGCAACTGGCCCATGTGCAGGCTGTTGAAACCGTCCGAATGAGTGATGATCGCCGACACGTCCACGGGTGCGTCCGGCAATGGCAAGCGACCTTTGTCGTTCGCCTGTTCCTTGATCAGTCGATCGCCGTAGTAACTCCCGGGTGCGTTAATAAACAGGCCCAGGCCAGCAGCCGGTGCGGGACTTACCCACAGCTTCGCCATTGCCGCCGGCTGGCCTCCGGGCGTCAATACCAACACCTCGCGGCTGCCGCGCCTGCGGGCAAGCTTCACCTCAAGGTCCTGATCTCCAAGGTCAAAATCAATCTCACCGGTCGTCACGGTTTCGTAATCTTCCGCCTCCACTCTGAGTGTGTAGCTCGGGTACATGCCGATGGCAAAGTTCGTTCGGAAAATCTCTGTGTTAAACGTTTCAGTGTTGTTTCCTTCCAATAATTCAAACGGCGAAAGCTCCCTTGCGTAACGGGCAGACACCTTTTGAATTCTTACTGGTAGCCGCGTCGCTTCGTCCACAGCCTGGAGGCGGATCTTGATTCGCTCATTCATGGCCGGGTTTAACACCACGCGTTTCTCGGTCTCGCCGGCAGCGATTTTGAACTTCCGCAGGGCACTGATGGCTGGAGACCTGGCAAAAAGCGTCACCTCGGCGGTCGGCGGGTTGCTCCACACCGTCGAGCCGCTGCTGTCGGTGCGGGCCGACCAATCCAGGATTTGAGCTTCCGTTCGGAAGGGATCCACCGTGAACTCCACTGCCGCCAAGGGTTGGCCGGATTCATCAGTGGCTCGCAGGGTCAGGGGTTTGGCCGGCGGGAGCGCGAGCCGAACTTCCGTCATTCCCGGCCCGACTTCTGCCACCGTGGAAACCGTGGCCCGGCCGGGTGCGATCGCCGTGTAAATCCACTGCCGCGGTTGGCGATGCGGGCGTTCAAACCGCCCCTGGGCATCGGTTTGGAATTCGGAAATCCGCACGATGTTACCATGTCCGTACCCTTCCTTCACCGTTGCACCTGGAAGTGGTTTGCCGCTCTCATCCACCACCAATCCCCGCACGGTCACTCCGGCCGGAAGCTGAACCCGTGCGATGGTGGCCCTCAAATCGGCGAGAGAAATCGGTAAATATCGATCCAACGTATCCAAGACATCGCCTTTGCGGCTGGCCGTATAAACTTCCTGCGAATCATCAGGGCGGACAAAGGTGACCTGCAGCCGGTCAAGGTCCGCCGGCGCATGGGCGAAACGCCACTGACCCGTGGCGTCAGTACGGGCGGCTGGCTCTGACCTCGTGCTGAATTCAATCTCGGAATACTCCTGCGTCCGGCGTTCGTCACCGCCCAAAGTGAAGCCACGATAGCCGGACCCGGAAAGCAACACACGCACACCTGCCAAGGGCTGGCCCTGCTCATCCAAAACCATTCCCCCAATGGGGACCCCGCGCTCCAGCTTCAGCGTGTATTCACCAGGCAGCCCTGCGTAAACATCGCCGCCAGCTGACGTCCACATCACACTGCGGGAAGCATAGTCAGGATGAAGAACTGAAACACTGAAGTTGGACGCCTCGCGGCGGCTTGTCTTTGGCGATAACGGAAAGCGAATCCGGCAATTTCCGCTTTCATCAGTCAATTGCTTCGGGTGGGACTCGCGCCAATTCATAACGTAAGGAGTAAAAACTTCCGCTCCGGACAATGGCTGGCCCGTCACCGCGTCCCGCACTCGAATGAGAATTTCGCCCGTGCCAGAGTTGGTCTCATTGCCGCTCAAAATCGGATCGCTGCCGCGCAGGACTTCGCCGGCTCCGGCTTCCGGTTTTGCTTCGGAGGCCGGTTTCGCGCCGGCTGCCCCCGTTGAATCGCTCTGCTTCGACGACTGCGCATCCGTCAGGCATACTACGGCCAAACCTGCGAGCAGCAGCATGGACCAGAAACCCCAACGCCGCGCGGGCCGGTAGCTCGCAATCATTCGCAGACGCCGCCGCAATTGCCGCTGATCCTCGAGAATGCCTATCAGTCCCGGTGCCGACACCTTCGCGCTCATGTTTTCCAGCAGATGCAGAATCGTCCGGCCATATTCCCGGTTTTGTTCCGGATCGGCCGCGTCCAAAGCCAGAGCGTCGCACGCCAGTTCGCGGTCAGCGCGCCAACGGGCAAAGCCCCACCAAATCAACGGATTAAACCAGTGTACGACCTGCAGCAATGTCATCAGCCAGTTCATGGCAAGATCGCGCCGTTTCACATGCGCCAGCTCGTGCAGAAAGATGAAGCGCAATTCTCCCATTGAAAATCGGGCACCGATCCCGGCCGGCAACACCAGCTTCGGCGACCAGCAACCGAATAAAACCGGCGTGGAAACACCCGCACTCTCCACCATCCGCACTTTTCCGCGCACCCCAAGCCGTCGCCGGCATTCAGTCAACAACCCGAGCAACGAAGCATCCTCCACCGGCTCAAGCCGCCCAAAGCGTCGCGCCAGCCGCCCGAAACTTATGCCAACGCGCAAGCCCAAAATGACCATCCCCAGCACCCAAATTGTGAACCACACCCGACTCCAGGAAATCGCCGGACTGGCGGCCGTCGATGCGTCAACCACGCTCGGCGGAATTGTTTTTTCCGCCGAGACAAAGGATGCGATCGGAGGTGGTTTTTCCCGAGCAATCTCACCGGCCGATGTCTCGTCGCGAACGCTCACAGCCAGCTCGGACGCAGAAATGGCCGGAGTCGAAACCGGATGGACGTTTGCAGGCGACGCGCTCACCGGCGGCGTTGACAAAGGCGCGGCCGTCGGGCGGGCAGCGAATCGCGGCAGCATGTTGAAGACGCTGACGGCACTGTGCAGCGACGACGGTAGAAGCAGACGGGCCACGACCAACCACCACAAAGCGCACCGCCACCGGGGTGTCAGCTGTTTGCGAAACAACCATTGCACCGCCAGCACCAGTAGCACCAGTACTCCCGCCTGGAGCGACGCGCGGCCGAGCCCAGTTAAAACGACACTTATTCCGGTGGTTTGCATTATTTCCTCCGAGGTCCTGAACCTTTGTAACTCTCTTCCAGCAACTCGCGTAATTCCTCCAAATCCTTCCGGGTCAACCGCCGCTCTTCAACAAAGTGCGCCAGCATCGGGACGAGTGATCCGCCGAACACCCGATCAAGAAAAGACTCGCTGGCCATGCCCACGCACTCGCGCTCGCTCACCCGCGGCGCATAGACATAGGCGCGCCCCTTCCGTTCGCAGTCCAAAACCTTCTTGCGCACCAACCGGGCCAGCAAGGTGCGCGCGGTTTTCGGATGCCAGGTGGCGTCTTCCTCCATGAGTTTGGCAATGATCTCCGCGGCGGTGATGGGATGTGTGGCCCAGATGACGCGCATGATTTCCCATTCGGTTTCACTGATTCTTGGCACTGTTTTCATGGCTTGGCTTACAAATGTAAGCTGCGATATACTTACACTTGTAGTCCAATCTGTCAAGCGTGGTTTTTGCTGTTTTTAGAAAGGTTGAAAAACGTTGCGGAATTGAACCAGTCGCCAGGAGGTTTTCGGCCGGGCCAACCCCATTTTCTGCCGGCGGCGGAGATGGTAAAGGCATCGGTCCCGGAATGCGGGAATGTGGACTGGACGATCACGTCGTCAGGGCGTGGCGGTCGCACCTCAAAGGGCTAATTTCATGACCTCCGGGACCGCCGCCTCTGCTCCTGGCGTTCCGCATACCAGGCTTCCGTTTCGACGATGTCCGCATCGATCTTTGGGCGGACGAAAAGCGCGCACTTGAACTCCGGCAGGCAGCGGGCCTTGAACGCCCTCGATGCATATTCCTGCATTCCGGGACCGACCCCTTTACGTTGGAGATTTCTCCCTTGGCCCGAACCAGTTGAGGATGAGTTGTTCGTGCGCGCGAAGCATGCGCGCGACTTTGCGCATGGGTTCAATGCGGCTGCGCAGGGCGCGCTCGGTCCAGACACTCAGGAACGCCCTGGCCCAGGTCAGAGAGCGATAGTGCCAGAAGTCCTCGAAGGTCTCCTTGAGCAGCCTAAAGGGGCGCAGGGTGTAGAGGTAGGCGTAGACCGGGAAGGCGCCGGCAAAGAGGGCGTCGCGCACGACGG